>CAZHDB010000005.1:5855-91489 GCA_964531225.1 uncultured Desulfurococcaceae archaeon | reverse complement strand
GAAGATAAGGCATCTAATATATGGATAAAGTGTATGTATAAAAGATATGTATTTAGTTACCAATTTTATCTAGTTAATATAATATTGTTCATCTACAACTATAAACATGTAACGATTGTAATCAATATTTAATTTATTAAATAAATTCCTAAATCTGGGAATAATGTGATCTAGATTATGACTTATAACAAATATACATTTAAGATCAGTATCTATAAGTATTAGCAAGCCTTTACCAAGTACATTAACTACATCTTCTTTATTCATATTTGAGCTTAAGCTAAGTACGGCATAGGAACCCGTATCGCTTTCTATAATATCTATTATATACTCGAGATCAGATTCTCCATATACACATTTTCCGTAATCTATTGAATTATCATCACTAAATTTCAACTTATTTCTAATGACCTCCGACATAGCTTTATTTGTAAATATTTTTGCTCTAACAAGTGATTTATTATTAAGTATTTCCCTAACATTAGTCAAAAGATACAGTAATTTATAACCATATGTTGTCATAGTATAATGGGTTCTTCCATCAACTCTCCTAACTTTAATGGCTCCAATACCAATAAGTTCATTAATGAACTTCTTAAATGATCTTGAATTCAGATTAGCAGCATACAATACATGAGTTTTACCCGCAACCCCTTCACGATTAATAAAGTCAAGAATAGTCCACATAATATCCATTTTCGACCTATGACCTAGACTATTAGACATTTAGATAACCCAGTACAAACTATAGTTGTTGTCCCCTATGTATGCTTTTGATACCTATTAAATCTACTGTATAAGTTATACATGTTATCGAGAATATGTTTAATTTATAAATAAAATGTTTAAAGGCTTAAAAGTCAAACACATTATAAACTCTAGACAACCATCCTTATAAAGCCCTATCAATAAATAAAATAGTTTGAGCCGGGGTGCCCGAGCGGTCTAAGGGGCCGGCCTGGAGAGCCGGTGGGTCATGACGGCCCGCGCGGGTTCAAATCCCGCCCCCGGCGCTTGCGATTTTAATATATTTTTAAGAGAATTAGACTTAAACAATATTATATTATTTATAAAATATTGCAGAGAAAGTGCAGTGTAAGTATAGCATGTAGGGTTTATTATAATTTTTGTGCTTTTCTTCTTTAAACTCCATAGAAAGTACATAAATAATGGCATATTGAGGAACAAGTTCAAAGTTGCTAAGAGAATAATTAACACTGCCTTACCGTTGCAACATTCATAACTAGTGTTGCTAGGAAGCGGCCACTTCATACTGTATAGAGTTGCTTCAATAATTATTCCATAGAAATACTGCTGGAGCAGGTGTTAGTATTTACATAGTACTGATTTCTGATCCTTAATAGTTTATAACGATATAGCGTATTTAGTAATCATTTATATGCTACTATTATTAAATATCCTTTCTTACTCTTCTTTTCTAGATTAGTATAGTTCTTTTCTATTAAGTCTAAATAGTATTCATGTCCCTTGGCTAATACTATTTGGAGAAAACCGTCATTAGTTAGGTATTTCTTTGCTTCAATAAATAATTGATTAACAACATCCTTACCTGCAGACAATGGAGGATTAGAATATATTGCCTTGAATACCAGGTTTTTCACGGGTTCGTATAGATCGCCTTTGAGGACGATTACGCGATCAGCTACATTATTTAATTGCGCATTATATTTAGCGGTCTTTACAGCAAGATCATTTATATCAACCAGATATACTCTAAGCATAGGATTAAGCTTTGCTAATACAATGCCTATAACTCCATAACCACATCCTATATCTAATACATTGCCTTTATCAGGTATCTTTATGTTTTCTAATAATAGATGAGTACCCAAATCAACTTCCTTTCCCGAAAATAAACTGGAATATGTCAAAAATTCAAAAGTATATCCGTGAATAAATAATGATATATACTGTTTTTTCCCTTTCCTAGAAGGCTTTTTCGAGAAGTAGTGTTGGCTAACCACCTTTTCTAGCAGCCCCACGTTTTTTCCAAACAGAAGGATATATACCAGGTTTCATGTAAACACGTGTTATTTTAACAACTATTCCACGATTCATCCTAGCTATCTCTTCAGCATTATATTGAGCCTGTCCTAGAGCCACTAATTCACCTTTTAGAGTATAGATTGCAACCCTCGATCCTTTGACTACATCGTTCGTAAGTCTAACAATACCTGGTACAGCTAAGTGGGCTCCATGGGCTATGGCATCTACGGCTGTATCTCTAATGACGATCTTTGGCAGATGACAAGTAGCTACTTCAACAGGCAATATTATCCTTCTAAGAAGTTTCTCATTACCTTCTTCTTTCCACAAATAAATAGCTTCAGACAATTCCTGCATCTTAACAAGAGTACTATCTTCCTTAAATGGACCCGTTCTAGTTCTGCGAAGCTCTCTCATATGAGCTCCAACACCTAAAACTAACCCCACATCATGAGCTAATTTTCTCATATACGTACCTGCTTCACAACCTACCTTAACTAATGCATATCTACCATCATATTCAAGTAGTTCTATATAATGTATCGTTCTAATACGAATAGTTCTTTTAACACTAGATCTTAACGGTGGTTTTTGATAAATTTTTCCAGTAAACTCCTTGAGGACTTTTTCAAGCTGTTCTCGAGGTACTGGTTCATGTAATTGAATAACCATCACATACTCTTTACTTGTATGAACGACATTACCTATAACTTTAGTAGCATTCTCAAGAGCAACAGGCAGAACACCAGTAACTTTCGGATCAAGAGTACCTCCATGTCCAGCCTTACTTAATCCAAGCATACGCTTAATCCATGCAACAACTTCATGACTTGTAGGACCAGGTGGCTTGTCAATATTTATAACACCATTCCTAATATGCTCATTAATTTCCCTCTTAAAAGGCAAAATACCATAATTTGGATCTGTTTCCTCATCACGTAATATAATCCATTCTTGTTCTAAACCACTATACTTTATCAATTTATTTAGGAATTCTAAGCCTTCTTTAGCACTCAATAATATCTCCCTCAATAATTACTATACCTCAAACTATTTTATAGAGTATAGTAATATACCTATTTCTTCTAATTATTAATTAAAACACTTAATAAACCAAATAATACTCATAAAATACTTACAGTAATATAATAAATAAATACTATTTAGACGGGAGTAAGCTTTGGTTTAACTATCTCCTTCATAAAATCGGTTAGTCCTGCATTAGCTATCGCTTTCAGTACATCTTCATCAGATGCTCCTTTGGGTATGTCAATAATTTTGTCGAGTGGCTCAATATGTTTTATATTTACTCGTCTCCGCTTTACACCAGTCAGGCTCTTGGGACCCGTAATTAGTACAAAGTTATCATCTATAATATCCACGATAACACATTTTCTACCAGCTTCACGTCCAGCAATTTTAACACATATTCTGCCAATCTCTATGGCTGGCATTTCTTATCCACCCCACTATTACTAGCTAGCTACCTAATGTTTTTAGCCTTTAAAATTTTATCTATAGATCTCTTTATAATATTGAAAGTCTCCTCGATTGTGTAATGTTCTGTATTAACAATAATATCAAATACATTTGTTTCCCTAGGATCAATTCCATAATATTCTATAAATCTTATTACTTGATAATATTCGCGATTAATTGTTTCTTTAACGGCCTTAGAAAAAGGTATTTTATCTCGTTGAGCAATTCTTTTTATTCTAGTCAATAATGGAGCTGTAACAAGTATCCTTAGATCAGCATATTCTGATACGATCCATGCAGTCAGGTGACCATCAATAACGACGTTTCCTTTTCTAGCAATCTCTAAACTCTTACTATCAATCTCTAAATCAATACTCGGATCTTTAGCGGCTATTCTACTTAATTCTTCGAGAGAAACACCTCTATCTTTAGCTATTTTCCTAAATATCATCCCAGCAGAATAATATTCTAATCCATAATATTCAGCAATTAATTTGGCCTGAGTAGTTTTACCGCTACCAGGCGGCCCACTAACAACTATTACCGGCAACCTGATTAAACACCTGTGTATCTATCGAGAATAAGTAGAGTATTTAAACAATTAGGTTAATTTAGAGAGAACTCATTTCTCTAATAGAAGCCTTTAAAGCTTTAGCAAGACATTTATGGCAAATGTATCCTCCATAAGGTCTTTCAGGCCTCTTTTCAGTTTTAGAAAGTTTTCTAAGCTTTGACGATCTTAGCCTCGGTACTCCATTTAATGGTCTACCGCATATAGCGCATCTAGCAATGCCCGGTTTACGTGGTTCATAGTGTATAACCGTCCTACCACCTGGAGTTCTTCTATAAACTCTTCTTTTAGAGTGTGTTCTTAAACCAGGCCTAGGCATCACTTGATACCTCCACAGCATTACTTCTAAACTCTCATATCAAGTGTTTTAAGCCTAAAAGCTTTATCGGTATTTTATAATTTATTTAACCGGCTGTGTCATCTTAACTATTTTTGCGAATAAGTATGATGGGGCCATAAAACCTATGAATGCTATAAACAATATATGGGTAACATAATGTCCATCTATAGTACCGCTAATTAATGGTATCCCTATGGGAATTCTTACAATTATATCTTGCACCGGAATAACTAGATAGGTCGTCGATATAAGTGCAGTATATGATAACATAAATATTGCTAAATGGATAAAGAATAAAAGCATTAACCTTCTTTTAGCTCTATCTAATTGCTTCTTTATCTTACGTAGCTTTCTCATACTCCGCTTATCCTTTCCTATGGACTCACTAGAATATGTTGCAAGAAATTCAAATGCTTCTCGAAAGAATTTTGTTTTCGAAATAGAATATGCCAGATATAAAGCTATCATAGAAAAGCTTAAACCTAATAATAGAGCTGTGATAATAATCATTATATCACTACTCTCCGACAATCCTCTTAAGTAATGGATATGCCTCTAATGTTCTCTCATAGGCTATCATCATGTAATATTGTTGTACTATACCTACAGCAAGTAATATCCCAGTACCGGTGCCATAAGCTCCAAGCATATCAGCTGTAACAGCTATTGATGCTACAATTAATGAGCTGAGCACGGTTAACGGTGTAATATATCTTGCAAGGATTCTCTCCAGGATCTTCGGATTACGCCTAATACCGGGTATTTCCATTCCCGACTTCATAAGCTCCTCAGCTTGAGCCGATGCACTTAGGCCGGAAATTTCTACCCACATTATACCGAATAATGTAGCTAGACCAAGAACACTTATGGCATAAACCAACGCTTTTATAGGATCAGATAACGTGTTTATTATACTTCCGGGAGGAGAAAGATAATATGCTAATCCGCCAATAAGTCTTCTACCCGTTTCATCGTATTGTGCTAATAGATCAGCTATACCTCCTGCGCCTGGGAAATACATTCTAGCTAAGTTAGCAAATACAAGTATGTCACTGTAAAGAATACCTACCAATAGTACAGGAATATTTGTAACATATAAGAACTTCAACGGTATCTTAGTCTTAATACTTCTGAGTCTAGGAGATGTAACAGGTATTTCAACCTTAATGCCTTCTAGATACACCAATAATAGTATTATCGATAATGTTGTTATAAAGCCTACTAAGTCGTTTCCATAGCTACGCATAAACATTCTTGTCCAGTCCCCACCTGTTGCAGCGAGATCAATAAGAAATGGTACAAAACCTATCTTTTCACCAGTAAATGGGTTCACCATGGGAGAGAACGTGTTCCATATCATTCTCTGAGCTACACCAGCCAAAATAAATAGGCTAACACCACTACCTAATCCCCATCCCTTCTGAAGCATCTCGTCAAGTAGTATAACCATATACGTTGCAAGAAATAGCTGTAGACCAACACCTAGCCTCTGATAAATCGTTGCTTGACATCCAAAGAACGGGTTCGTGCCAGGAGTTACAGTCCAATATCTACATGCAGCCGCATACATAGCTGCTTCAAAACCGGCTAATATTAGAGCAAACGTCTTCTGGGCAGCGGTAAACTTTCTACGGTCCTCGGGATTAGATAAATCAATATTTATGAGCTTTGCACCAGCAAGTATTTGCATTATTAGTCCAGCAGTAACTATAGGGCCTATACCCAGCTCCATAAGTGTGCCACGGTTTGATGCAAAAATTATCTCTACAAGTAGTAGATTAGGTCCTGCCCCCTGCTGTGTTATACCATACAAGGGAGTATTTGCCATGACTATGTAAACTATAAGCGCGACAGCTGTCCAGAATAATCTTTCATAGAGTCCAGGCTTTTGTATAGGTTTCTCAACGGTAGGGATGTAGCTAGCGATTCTAGCCATTGCTCCAAGGATGCCCATTCCTAGAAACCTCTGTCTCCACTATCCATACTAGACTATATGAGAACGAGATTTATAGATTATATAGTTTGCCTATAGATCAGAGATCATATGATCGATAATACCTTAGGATGCTTAGAAATTACATTATCTCGTGATAACTACTTCTCCTCCAGCCGCTTCAATCTTTTCCCTGGCCTTCTCAGTAATAGCAGGAGTTACAACCTTCAACGGTAATGTAATTTTACCCCTACCAAGAACCTTGTTAAACCCTAGAACCGAGACGTCAATAACTATCTTGTTATCTTCCTTTTTAGCAATACCCTGCCTAAGCATATCGCGTGCAATCTCATCCAATTCTCCTACATTAACGGCATTAATTTCCGCAACAATAGCAGGAGGCTGTGTAAATCCATGCTTACCAAACCAATACGGAGCATACTTTATAGTCCATGTCCATTTATGCTTGTGGAAACCAACCAGTCCAAAACCACCACGTGAACCAGATTTACGATGCTGTCCTATACGCCCCCATCCCATAGTTCTTGTCCTTCCACGTAGCTTCCTAGACTTCTTTCTCCTGCGCACAACCACTTCAACGCACCCTCCATAGACTATAGCATTCTCTTTATAAGCTCATTTATAGCCTTACCCCTATAGCCTAATTCTCCACCATCATTATATGGTCTCTTAGTACTCTTCTTAAATCCCCCACGTGGAGGATGTAATCGAAAGACAGGCTTCACTAGTTTTAGTTTATGAAGCCTCACTTTACCCTCAAGTAAGGCCTTGGCAAGTCCTTTAACGCCACCATCAATTCCTAGTTTTTCCTTTACAAAATCGTCAGTAATTGGTTTATCACCTCGTATCCTACCACGTTTCTCCAATAATTCTACAAGAGTTTCATAATCTATCTCTCCCCATGTAACCCAATCCTTAACTTTCCTAAGCATACCCTCAATACCAGGTAGATCTGATGGATACAATGTTGCATGGAATTTCCTATATAGCCTAAGAAGTTTCAATGTATAATCAATGTCTGGAGGGACGTCCACCCTTCCTCTAATCCTTACTATTGCATACAGAGGCATATTTTCCACCCTTAAATGCCACCTTACTTAGCCCAATCGAATGGTGATATGAACTTATAGGTATTCTTTAAAGCATTAAGAACCGCCATGGCAAAATTATATGTTGTCCTAGTCTCTCCAAAAGTCTGTGTCCACACATCCTTAATGCCTGCCATGCTAAGTACTTTCTTTGCAACATCGCCAGCAACTAGACCTGTACCCTTAGGTGCTGGTTTAAGAATTATACGGACACTACCAGCCTTACCAGGTACTACAAAAGGCACGCTATGAGGTTCTCCACATGCACATTCCCAACTACCACAGCCACGACGAACAGGTGTTATATTAAGTTTAGCGTTTCTGATAGCCTTTTGCAATGCAACAAGATATTGTCTAGCCTTCCCTGAACCAATGCCTACAAAACCATCTCCATTACCAACAACAACAACAACCCGAAACCTCGATATACGGCCTGCATCAGTTACCTTTTGTACAAGGTTAACATCTATTCTTTCATAAACAAGGTCTGGTAGTAAGTAATCAACTATCTCGGGTTCAAGTAATGGCAAATTACGATCGAATATTTCCCTAAGACTAGTGATCTTGCCTTCACGTACAAGTCTTCCAACCTTAGTTCTTGGAACCCATGAACCAAGGGCTTCCTTATCAACAGCACTCATAGGCATTACTCTACACCTCCACCAACTACATCCTTATAATCTGAAAGAATCTTCTCTCTGATCTCCTCAAAATGAGAGGGAAGATCAATAGGATTAAAGCCTCGGGAAAGATAAAGAGAGAAGCGTTTCTCAAATAATTCAGGGTTTTCCTCACTAAGAATCTTAGCCCAACTAGATATATGTTCGCCACGAATTCTATCCTCGGACGGTACAACTTCATCCGATACAGGTACTTTTAAACCAGCGTCATTAGCTGCCTTTATAGCCGCAAAGACCTTAGAACCTTTAACTGGTGCATGAAGACCTATATCTGGCACAGCATACTTTATGCCAGCTTTTAAAGCACGTAATGCAGCAAGTAGACCAGTTAAGTATGCAGCCGGAGTATTTCCAAGCCCTCCCTTCCAACCATACTTTTTAGCAAGTTCATTACTATGGGCAGCAGCTACTATATGGTCTCCTTCAGGCTTAGCTATAGCAATTTGTACAATAATGTGTTTCAGAGTTTTTCTAACAATGAATCTAGGGTGACCTGACAATATCATCCGGTATCTTTTATAGTAATTAGTTTTGCCTTCTCTCCGTCTTCTCCTAGGAACCTTATATTTTGGTCCGCGCGCCATATCTCTCACCTAACTTCTTGTAATATACCGTGTTCCTTCATGTAATGCTTAAGACTTGCTAGATTCCTGAACGTACTGCCTTTTGCTAACCTATATAGTCTTCTATATGTCCTTCTATCAATAATATCATGATCCCTTAAATACCTTAAATACCTCCTAATCTTCCGGATACGGTTCATCCAATCCTCCTTACTATCGTGGCGGGCATTCTTAGCACCTTTCCTTCTACCATGTCCTCTTCTACGACCTTTCTTCCTCTGCTCATGCCTTATCCTCCAACGCTCACGAGATATTCCGTGCATTGGTTTGACTCTTATAATACCGTCATGTATAAGCTTTCTAATCTCCTCCCTAGTTATAGCATCAACTACTCGATCAATTTCATTAGGATCTATCCAAATACGAGACTCACCTACACCAAGGATTTCTGCAGCTAATCTCTTCTGAATACTAAGATCCACCATACTCCTTCACCTCATCATTGGATTAGCTATTTTGAAGCCGCGTTTACGGGCTTCTTCTTCTAATAATACCCTTTTTCTTAAACCAACTGTTCTCCCAATATATATTATATGTTTAGATGGATCGAGGTCTTCAAGATCTTTTAAACTGTAAATAGCTACCGGCTTAAGTCCACTGGGATGAAGTCCTCTAACAAGCACAGGACTCCTATAACCGACTTCAACAATTGGTGGATAACCTTTTAGCTTAAGTCTCATCTTATTATCAAGGCCCTTAGGCTTTCTCCATTTAGGATCATTAGCGAACTTAGGCTTTTTCCACCATAAGTGTCTATAGAAATCCGGTTTCTTAGACTTAAGTCTGTCACGTAGTTTAAGTAGTTTATCTATATCGCGTAGACTACTCATTACTCCTCCTCACCCCAATCATAAATATATATTCCGTCTGAGAATACGCGTCTATCTTTACCTCGTACTTTCGTTGCAAGCTCGATGTTTGCTGCAGTCTGTCCAACATGCTCTATATTGATGCCTTCGACAATAACATCTTCTCCCTCAACCCTAACTTTTACATCATCACCAACTATCCTTGCAACTCTATCGGCTTTTTCACCAAGGAAATTCTTAATTCTAACTATCCTTTCAGATTCGTCAACAACAACCGATATTGGAAAGTGAGAGTATACTATTTTAAGTTTGTACCTATACCCCTTGGTAACACCATGAATCATATTCCTTATATGAGCAGCTACTGCGCCAACTAATGCCTTAATTCTTCTATTGGCAAAATATGCCTCGACAATAATCTTACTATTTTCTCTTCTAAGCATAATGCCCCGGGCATGACTAAAGTCTCGAATAAGCTCACCTTTAGGCCCAGAAACCTTTACCATATATCCATCAACTTCTACACTCACATTTTCAGGGATATCCACTTCCTCAATTACGTATATAGCCTTAGCCATATTAGCCACCTGGTTAAGCTAGTACACATATGCTAGTAATACTCCACCTATTCTCTTCTCGAGAGCCTCGTGATGAGATAGTATGCCTCTAGATGTAGATATTATAAGTATACCTATATCTCTTGATGGAAGATACTTTCTTAGCCAATGAGGCATCTTTTCAAGATCAATGTATTTTATAGGCAATCTAGGCTTTATAACACCACATTTATTAATCCTACCTAATAGCTGTACTTTTATCTTACCCCATCTACCATCATCTATGTATTCAAACTCACCAATGTATCCCTCACGTTGCATGACGCGTAATACATTAATTATGAGTTTAGATGCGGGCCATATAAGTACCTCTGGCTTTGCCCTCATCTCGGCATTCCATATAGCCGCTAGAGCATTTGCCAATGTATCAAGCATTACCATAGCATCCGCACCACACTATATGTTCCTCTTCCACTATCTAGTAGGCATTAAGACTGGGTATAGAGATTAATAAACTTAGGCCATACAGAACTAATTATATTTCTTAAAACCAAGACTAGCAGCTACTTCACGGAAACACTGTCTACAAAGATAAAGCCCATACTTCTGTATAACAGCGTCTCTAGAGCCACATCTCCTACATTTCCGAGATCCCTTGCCAAATCTATGTTTCTTAGGAGGCCTATATTTACCCATTCTATCCACTCACCTTGTCCTAGACTATATCAACACCAAATACCTTATATAGATATACCATAGCTTCTTCCTTTGTAACACGGTGTCTACGTGGAATACTTTGTTTCCTACATCTGCGTCTACGTAGTACACGAAAACCGGGTCTCTCAAAGGTTATTGCAACATCCATTCCGAAAACACCGATTTCTGGATCATATTTTACTCCTGGAATCAATATATGCTCCTTAATACCGAATGATACATTGCCGAATTCATCAAAACTTGAAGCCTTAAGTTTATAGCCCACAGCCTCAAATGCCTTCTTAAGAAACTCTATAGCTTTCTCACCACGTAATGTTACCTTAGCAGCTATATTCTCGCCCTTACGTATACCAAAATCTTTAATTGTTCTCCTAGCTTTTCTAGGTACAGGCTTCTGACCAGTAAGTTCCTCAATAACCTTTATAGCATTGCCTAGTCTTTCAGTAGCTGCTCCAACACTAATGTTTACAGTTACCTTAGCTATTTTTGGACGCAGCATTGGTTGTTTATTCCATTTCTCAATAATTTCATCAATGTTTGGCACATAATCGCTTATAGCCATTACCAAGCACCTTCAGGCAATGTTATCAATGGCCTATCCATACCTATAGGAAATATATATTCAAGGCTTGTTTGGAACTTATTGCCGTTCTTATCTTCTAATGTAACTATACTCCTAAATCTACGCACACCACGATGTATCTCTACTACCCTACCCACTCTGCCAACATTACGTCCACCGATAATGATTGATAATACGCCTTCTTTTAATGGAACATAATCAAGTATCTCTTGTTTAGGAATAGCTAATTTAATAACTCCTAAAGTATTAAAAGTATCCTCAACAGGATTCGTGGGATCAGATACACGAATTATATAGTTCCTGCCATCATGTAGATTTAATTGTATATGTCCTCCCTTAATAGTGGTTTTATCCTCTATACGACAAAGTTTAAACCCTGCCTCTTCTTTAGATATTTTTACAAGGCCTAGAACCTTCACTGGAACCGGAACTACTCTGTATGTTTCTTTAGTATCAACTATTTCTAGTACATCCATAAGTCCGACTGGATACTTGTAATTCCTCCTAACTCTTCCATCAATCTTAAAGTGTCCTTCAGCAATCAGTCTACGAGCTTCTCGAGCTGTTTTTGCATAGCCTAATATATCTCTAACAAGTATTAATAGTGGAATAGCCCGTTCGATCGGATGAGGTCCTGGTGAAGGCTTCACAGTCCATGTATATTCCTTTCTAAGTATGGGCCAGAAAGCTGGAGCAGCCAATGATTTAAGATGCTTCCTACCACCCATTCTAGCCATATCTCATCAACCCTCCTCTTTCTTCTCTAATATTTCCTTTTCCTCCCCACCTTCCTTTACTTCCTTTACCTCAGTAATTACTTCTTTTTTAGCCTTCTGCCTTCTTTCAATAACCCGTCTACGCATGGGATCGCTTAAATCCAACTTAACAATCATAACCTTCGAGGGATGTACCGGGTAATAAACAGGAGTTCCGTCAGGCTTCTTAAACTGTACACCTTCAATAAAGATCCTAGTACGCTTTAAATCGACACGGACAACTTTGCCCTCGTGTCCAGCCCACTTACCTCTCATGACTTTTACAGTATCTCCTTTTCTAACAGGTAAATTCCGGATCCCATATTTCTCACGAAGATCAGGTGATAAAGGAGCAGACATGAATTTATGTCTAATATGTAATGGAGCGTTAAAGAATGCCTTCCTTTGTTTACTTGGCTTATGTGAACTAGTTAAAGCCATGAAATAAACACCTCCTAAACGATTATTGTAGCTATATTGGCTATCTGAGGCCATCTCTCAGCAGCTTCTCTAGCAATGGGGCCACGTATTTCACTACCCTTAGGATTGCCTTCAGGAGTAACTATTACAACAGCATTATCCTCAAAAGCAACCCATGTACCATCAGGTCTTCTGAAAGGTCTTCGTTGCCTAACGATAATTGCTTTAACAACCTGTTTCCTCATTTCTGGAGTACCTTTCTTAACAGTTACAACAACGAGATCGCCTATACCAGCTGGCGGTATACGGCGTAGTCTACCTTTATAACCTGGTACACCAATTATCTGTACTTCTTTAGCACCACTATTATCAGCTACACGAACATATGAACCAACTTGTAAACCAGTATTTATCCGGCGTCTAGCAAGTGCTGGTTTGCCTGCCTTACCTTTCTTAGGCATATTTATCTACCACCTCTCTCCTCAGCTCTCTTAACAACACCAAGTACAACAAAATGCACAGTCTTAGATAAAGGCCTGGTTTCACCTACAATAACTACATCGCCTTCTTGGGCATTAATACATGGTGGATTATGAGCATGTATCTTTGTATGTCTCTTCTCATACCTCTTATACTTCCTTACATAAAATAGATAATCATGGCGAACGACAACGGTTCTATGCATTTTAGCACTTACAACAGTACCACTTATGATTGCCCCACGTACCTTTAAATGTCCATGCCATGGACACTTAGGATCGTCACATTTATTCTTAGGAGGCTCGATCTCCGGAATACCAATATTTCTTACAGCCATATTTCATACGCCTCTATTTTACTATATTCTTTAATCTATCCTCCGGTCTCCCTAAAATCTGAGACCCCCTAATTATTACTTTCTCCCCACTTGGGAGCCTAAATTGGTAAACTCCATTTTCCTTTAAAACTCTTTTTCTGTGTCCGTCTCTTGTCTCAATAACAAAAGTCTTTAATGTTTCATCAACGACTATACCACTAACAGATACAAGAGAAGGATCTGTATGTTCTAGTATGCGAACGTATAAGCCTATTAATTCATGATAAAATATGTTCTTACGCGTATGTTTCAAAAGACTTCACTCTTCTTCTTCAAAAACCTCTTCCTGAGAGCGTTCCTTCTCTCTCATAATTGTTAGTATTCTAGCTATGTCGCGGCGTATGTTTCTGATGCGGGCAGTATTAGACAAAGTACCTACTCTAGCTTGCATTCTAAGCTTAATAAGTTCTAGCCTAAGCTCAGCAAGTTTTCTAAGCCTTTCCTCGGAATCCATTTTACGTATATCGTCAGGCTTCATTCGCTCTAACCCCCTCCTTCCGATGAAGCTTTTATAGTCTTAAACTCCTCTAATTCCTCAGGCTTTACCTCACGTATAGATACATGATCGGCTGGAGGTATGCCCGGCTTAACAATTGTTACTTCTACACCATAAACTCCTCGTTTAAGAAGGGCTTTTGCTACAGCACGATCAACTATATATTCTACTTGCTCACCAGCCTTATAGATCTTTCCAGCTTTAAGCTTTACATACCTTGCCCTTTCAGAGCGTAACTTACCACTAATAACTATCTCTGCTCCAATGGCACCCGCGCCCATGATCCTTCTAAGCATCGCTAGTGCAACTCTACGATAAGGTATTTCCTTCTCAAGGGCACGCACTATTCGGAAAGCTACTACACGAGCATTAAGATCAGGATCCGGCACGGGTAAAACAGTAATGTTAGGATTTTCAAGGCCAAATTTTTTCTGTAAAACAGTTGATAATTTACGTATAACAGTTCCTCCACGACCAATAATCCTTCCTGGATACTCCGCATAGATAACTAAACGATAACCTGTAGGAGTTTTATATAGATCTAAGCCCGCATAACCAGCATTATAGAAGTAATTAGCTAAAAACTCATCAATCATAACCTTCGTCATACTATACGACAAGAAATACTCCTTAATACGTGGACCAGGCATGGCTTTAAACCTCTCTAACAACTACTTCAACATTAGATCTACGGTCAAACTTAGGCGTGGCTCTGCCAAATGCACGAGGCATCCAACGCTTAAGAGTTATACCTTTATGAGCCGCTATGTGTTCTATAACAAGTTTTGACGTATCAAGACCCTTGTCCTCAGCATTATTTCTTACATTCTCAAGTAATCTAATAACGTACTTCGCAGCCTTAACAGGATACCTGCCACTAGGCCATTTCCACTTAGTACCCATACCTCTCTTATGAGCTATTTTACCTTTATATCTCTTAAATGGTATAGGCTCCTTCTTCTCAATAACCTTCTTAAGAAACTCTATGGCATCATCAACCTTCATACCTTTTACAGCATTAACAACTTCTCTCATATCTTTAACAGATACGTCAGCATCCCATAATACTGCCTTAGCAATCTTACTCTCATCCCTAACTTTATAGCTATAATGCCATGTAGGCATATCCATTAATCACCCTACTTAAGTGATACATACATACTGCTACGAGTAGCCTTTAAGCCAGGTTCACCATGTTGTACGCGCTTACACGTTGGACTAAATTCACCCAGATAATGACCTATCATTTCCGGCGTTATACGAACTGGTATGAACTCCTTACCATTATATACTGCAATGGTTAAACCTACCATTTCAGGCAAAATAATCATATCACGTACATGAGTTTTTATGATCGCTCTCTTACCCTGAGCAATAAGTTGTCTAGCTTTCCTAATCTTCGCAAGAAGCTTAACCTGCGCTTCTGTTAATCCGCGTTTAAGACTCCTCCTCTGTCTAGCAGGAAATAGATTTATTAATTCATCCATAGGCATTTCAAGTAGTTCTTCCAAAGTCTTTCCACGATATCTAAATTTCTTCCATTCCGGTGGGATCTCTATAGATATCGACATATCTCTTCTTCCCTCACACTATTCCACGCTACTACTATAGCCTCTTATCCTCCTTTAAGAAAGTTACTTTTTAAACTTAGCTTTCTTCTAAAGACATATGGTATATCAAATGGTGATTTAACAATTATAACATTTCCTCCTATGGACTCTATGGAGTGTGCAAGTTCTCTATCATAATTCTGTGGAGCTATAACAAGAAGTTTATGACCTCTTTTTAATAATTCATCTATAGGCTTTAATGGGTTTCCTCTAACTGTTTGCTTAAGATCACTTATAAGAACGTAAAAGGTTTTCTTCCGAGCAAGCGATAAAGCACTAGAGATCGCTAACTCTATGTTTGTATACCCCTTAAATCCATGATCTATAATGCTTTTTAGGAATTTATGGAGAAGATATATTGAATGTCTTCTTATTCTTACAATATCTACATTTTCGGAAAATAATACTATGTAGTTTATTCTATAGATAAATGCTGCAAGAGAGCATACTGCCCATAAGGAATGGTTAAACATAGAACCACTAGTATCTAAAAGAACTATTATATTTGGCTCCTTTTTTCGATCAAAATATCTTTCTTCGTAATTTAGTCTAATAACATTATAGATCGTTCCTCGCAGATCTATTTTATTAGATCTATATCTAACTTTAACCTTTCTACTAGTTTTATGTACTTTGCCCACTATATATCTTAAAATTCTTAATCCGAGAAGTAAGGCTCTATTTATAACATCATTGCTGTAACCTAGAGATCTTAAATTAATAGCTCTTTTTAATAAATATTCAAGTAGTGAAGGATATTCATGCAATATAGCTTTTGTTAAAAATATCCTTTGATCCATATTAACTATGGATTCATATATGGGTCTAAACCTATGTGGTAGATGTCTTGGGTCGACTTTATCTGCAAAATAGCTACTATACTCTAAATAAGACTTATCGCCTGTAATCATGTAATCTATATAATTAGAAAGTGCATTAGCCAAATTATAAACAGATTTAATACGTGGATCCATTGAGTAAGAGGAATTCTTAAATGACATTAGATCAAGTGAATTTAATAGCTTATCTATGTCCTTAGAACTCGCTTTTTTAACCATCCTAGAAACTATCTTTTGTCTATCTTGAAGGGGTACTGTCTTGATCAAAGATAAGATCTCGGCAATATCGAAAGTTCTTATTTTATCTAATCCGAGCTTATCCCATACCTTAACCAGCAAATTTAAATTTGTATATCCGGTTTCTCTAATGAGACTTGCAATTACTTTCTTCTCCCATGATCTAAGTTTATCGGCAACGTCTATACTATTAGCTATTTTATCCAATACCTTTTTCTTTAAAGAAACATTGTTTGAAGATCTAAGTCGATCGGCTATATGTATTAATTGCCTAAGATCGGCTTCTTCTAACCTTTCATCAGTAATTAATAGACTCCATAATTCGGTTGGTATTTCATCAGCATATGCCATAATATCATTTAAAGATACCGTACTTTCATATAATTTATGAGATAACCTCCTATATTCATTATATTTAACTGCTCTAAGTCTACCATAGCGATCTTTTCTAATGATGCCTGTTTTTCTAAACAATATATATGTCTCAATATCATTCTTGGAGAGTCTATTATCGAAAATTTTTCTTATACTAATTTCTTTACCGAATCTTATTTTTGAAGATATCTTTTGAATGCTTCTCTCATTAGAGTGTAATGGATATTTTGATTTGCTAGAAAGATATTTATGTAATTTATCTATGAGATCATCATTCCACTTGATATTAGTATGAACAGACATTGTGATATCTATGATTTCATCTATACTCAATTCATTCGTTTTCTTTAGTAGTAAATATGTCAAGAGTATTTCATAGAGATTTATAGTTTGTGATACTGCTATTTTATAGCCTTGTTCATTTAGAAAATTGTTTATAAGTAATACCTTTTTCCAAACCTTATCCCTTAAGATACTTTCCAATTGCTTCTCTAACAAGGTTCTCATCCTCAATATTCTTTATTAAGATAGCTTCACCTGCCTCAGCAAGATCATCTATTGATACGTTCTTAGAGCCTCTAGCTTTAGCTATCTTTATTGCAAGCATGGTCCAAGACACCGTATCTGATGGACCAGGCTTATATATAGCATGTTTTCTAAGATAATTTATTACATTAAGTACCCTACCTATATATTCACGTGGGACGCTATAGTATTCCTCTCCAAGCCTTATCTTAAGGATCTCCATCTCTTCCTCTGGAGAGGGATATGTAAACCTTATTCTAACAACCCGTCTGAGAAACGCATCACTAAGTTCGTTTTGAGCTATATCTTCCGGGTTACTCGTTAATATAACTTGAAAACCTATTCCTCTCTGCCTATATACTCTTTTAAGTTCGGGTATCACGATCCTCCTCTTATCAATTATATCAAGAAGCATATTTTGGAATTCCTCGCTACTTCTGCGCACTTCATCAATTAATACACCAGTATCTAGGATAAGTGCTGCAAGTAGGGGCCTTGGAATAAAGCTTTCTTCATTAAAACCTTTTGACATGGCCATAACCGGATGAAAATCTCCTATAACACGATATTCGTCATAATTTTCACTACATGGCAGTACAAATGCTGTTTTACCAGCCCATAGGCTCAAAATAGCCTCTCCAATCTCGGTTTTTCCGGTTCCAGGAGGACCTTCAAATAATACTGGTCGATTATTTAGGAAAGCCGCTATGGTTATGTATACAATTCTAGGTTTAACGAGTAACTTATACTTATTCTTAAGTTCTCGTAACATTATTTCCGGATTTCGCACGGGTTTATAGTGTTCAATAACTTGACCATAAATTTCGTATACCTTCTTAATTACCGGATCTAAATTACTGTCCATTAGATTGTACCCATATAGACTATTCACTAAGTAGTATACATTATTATCCCTAATAACCTCTATAAATGTGGAGAGTGTACTATGACTACATCAATAAAGATTTATGGGGCCTACATTCATGGTTATGGTAAAGAATATTATTTAGTTGAATTTAAAGAGACGGAATTAATTCTATGCAAGACCTTTGAAAAATTGGATATAAGAAGACATAGATATAGTCATGTAATTAATGGTATGATAAAAAGTATAAGAATTAAAAGAGGTACTACCGAGACATGTACAAACGTATCATATAAAGATATAAAAGTACTAAAACATAAAATAGTAGACGACGAATTTATACTAATCTTAAATACAGCTTCAAAGAAGTTAATAATACATTTTCCAAGAAAGAAGGAACACCTTGTAAGAAAAGGAATCAAATTAATTAAAAAATACATTGATTTTGAAAAAATACGTTAATGACCTGGTTACTCAGCCTTAGCTCTGAAGTAGTGGCCGTTTGGACACTTATAAAGACCGATTACAACTCCTTTCCTGCCCTTAGGAGCTAGTACCCAGGTCTTAATTGGTTTGTCTACCTCTGCTCCACACTTTGGACACTTGGGCATATGCTCTCACCCCATAGATTTTTCCTTTATTCTCATGTATATTTTTTATAAATAATTATTTTTAAATCTTTACGTCAATATATATTGGTGTTATGGGGTTTATTTTTAATAATGTTTAATGATACTTTAAATATTGTTTAAAGGACACTCAGAAATATGAGCTAAGGTATAATAACTATTTTAATCATCTATTTTAAAAGTTATAATAGGATCATCTTATTTATTATGTATTATAATTTTAAAACATGCATTTAAAAGAATTAGCCTTTACGTCTACCAGTTCTTCTAGCAGCAATGTGCCCTACCTTTCTACCGGGTGGCGCTGTACGAGATACTGTAGATGGGAACGATACACTTTGATGACTTCCACCACCGTGTGGATGACTTACAGCATTCATAGCTACGCCACGTACACGAGGCCATTTATGAGCTTTAGCCCTCCATTTATAAAATGAAGCGCCAGCTTTTAATAATGGTTTTTCAGGTCGGCCCCCACCAGCTATTACACCTATTGTTGCTCTTGCATTATTTGGTATTTCCTTGACTTTACCACTAGGTAGTTGGATAAGTGTTTTTCTTCCACTCCTACCTACAATAACAGCGTATGCACCACTAGATCTAACTAGTTTACCTCCATCACCCGGTCTAATTTCTATATTAGAAACTTGTGTTCCCTCAGGAATAGATCCTATTGGTAATATATTCCCATTCTTCGCTTCAGCATCGGGACCTACTGCTATTATTTGTCCTACATACATTCCTTCAACAGCAGGGGTAAGAAACTCTACACCATTCTCTAATATTATCTTTGCCAATGGAACCCATCTACCCGGATCATGTAGTAGATCTACTACTCTTCCTCTTAGTGTAGTACTAATGTCTATAGGTGGATATCTCGCAGGACCTACTCTAAGGTGACCACGGTTGCGAAATGTTGGTGAACCCCTACCAGCTCTTTGTACTAGTATACGTTTACCCACCTATGACCACCTCATTAGATTAGTCCTAGATGTGTAGCTACGTCAGATGCCTTATACTCTGGTGATAGCTTTACATAAGCTTTCTTCTCACCACGGGGTGTTATTAATATCCTTACTTTTTCAACTTTTACTCCAAATATAAGTTCTACGGCTTTCTTAATATCTCCTTTAGTAGCCTTTCTATCAACTATTAGAGTTAGCGTATTATCTTTCTCTATGAGGTTAATAGCCTTCTCTGTATGGACAGGCCTAATAATTATCTTATACGGATCACTCATAATGTTACCACCTTATACTTTGATGCAATCGCTTCTAGAGCAGACACTGAATATACCGTTAATCTACCAGGAACGCCGCCTGGAGCTAAGTATAGTATGTTGAGCAAATTAGGTGTTGTAACATCTACGCCGGGCATATTTCTAACGGCTAGCGCGAATTCGCTATAAGTATTATTTAATACGAACAATACACTACGAGGCTCAATATACCTTCTACCACGCATCTTGCCACGGCCAGCCCTGATCCTCGTCCTTCTCCCAGCCCTCTCGATATCTTCCCAAACACCTATCTTCTTAAGGAATTCGCGGGCATCTCTAGCCTTAATAATACCCTTTTCAACACCGTCATCGACAATTATGGGTAATTTTTCAGCACTAAATACGTGTCCACGTGCTCTAACAAATTCTGGTTTAGCGGTTGCAGCTAACGCTGATATAATGGCATAGGCCATTTCCTTCCTATTAATTTCTTCATGAATTCTTTTATCAGGTCTTGGTGGAAATGCACGATGTCCTCCGCGAGCAAAAGAAATGAAGGCTGCACGTCCATTAGGTAGCCTTGGTACTCGGGCCATTCCATATCCTACACCCCAGCTCCTAGCCGTAGTTCTTTTACCAGCTAATGGATCCCTGCCCTTAGGCTGTAGTCTTGCAGTAAAAGCCGAATGAAACGCTCTTCTAATCAAGTCTTTCCTAATTATTAGAGAGAATATATCTGGAAGCTCGGTCTCGCCTATAGGCTCTCCATTAACTCCATAAACTGGCACCTTTAACTTCTCAAGCTTAAGTGTATGAACTATTGTCCAGACCATATCCTGCACCCCACTGTTTAAGCACTTTGCTTACTTGTAAGGCTTAGGTAGACTATTTGTGGAGGGCCTTCCGGTGCCCAGTCTGGTGGACGAATAGGATGTCTTAGTACTAGTAGTCTTTTTCTAGCACCTATGATTGAGCCTTGTACAAGCATGTAAGCAGTCTTAACAATCCCATATCCAGGAAAGCCGCCTGCAGGAGTAACCTCTAAGCCATTGTCTCCTATCCTAATGATCCTCTTATTGTATTCAGTCCTCCTATGAAAGCCCATTTGGCCCGGCTGTGGAACAGTACTTATTGTACCGAATCCAGGGCTACGTGTACCCACCTTCCTACTACCCTTGCGGTGCTTATGCCATCTAGGCAACTCCTTTACGCCAAATCTCTTTATGACTCCTTGGAATCCTTTACCCTTAGTAACGCCTATAATATCTATAAACTGGCCCTCTCTAAATACCTCCTTAACCCCTACAATACCTCCGATTATGTTTCTTGCATAATCTAGCCTCTGCTGAAACTCTTTACCACCGCCAATCCTGATCTCAAGTATCTCAGGCTTTTTCTTACCAATACCCGTTACAACGGGTATTGTTGAAGCAATAACTCTAACATCATCTAGTTCTTCACTAAATAATTTCTCAAGCTTAGCTTCCCAATTACCTTCTAGAAACTTATATCTGTACTTCTCTTTCTCATCTTCTTTCACGATACTTGGGATCTTCTTTCTAAGGCCCTTAAGATATTGCCTAACAATATCCTCGGCATCTTTGCCAACAAATGGATTCTTAGAATATTCATTAGCGATTCCTTCAAGAGCTTCTATCGGACTTCTCCAGACTTCTCCTATACTTTTTAGGCCAGTTGATATATGGTATTTATAGCCTCGAATACCAAGGATTATGAGAGGAGGGGTCTCTAGTACTGTTATGGGTATGAAAATTTCTTTACCGCTAGTCAAAGTATTTGGACGATCATCAATTATTATTGCATGAGTCATTCCAGCTTTATAGCCTGCAAAACCAAGCAATAGTGGCTTCTCACTAGTTATCTCTGGCCATGACTTGACACGAGGTACTATACGAGCTGCCCTCTTCCTAGGCCTGACTCCTAAACTACCTCTTCTCGGAGCACTCTTCTTACGATGTCCCATTCCATGCCACCTAATGCCAGTATTATGGTTTAACTGGGATTGGGTGTATTAAACTCTATGCATTTAAATTATTAGATTTATTATTGATAGTGTTGAGTGTAGTGCTTCCTCCGTTCTCACTGTCTTTGTACCTTGATTTGGAAGGGTGTTTATAACTATATCTACGTATTCTCCTAAAGATTTACCATATCCTTTAAATATCTCATGTAACCCGTAATATGGTGCGCCAAAGAGTATCGCTATACCCTTGTATAGTTCTTCAAATGATTTCTTTAATGACGTGAGCAGGTTTAAGCAGATCTTCCTACCATATTTACTTGTTGCCATTAAATAGTACGCTTTTTCTCTTAACTTCTTTATTTCTTTAAGAAGATCATCCTTATATTCCAGTATGGGACCAGTATATAGTATTGATTGATATAACTTTCTATATTCACCCTCAAGAGGTCTAGTGCTGGTTAGTTTAAAAAGTATTATTTTTTCTCTAGAAGGACATTCATCAATACATATTACCCTAATTAGTTTTTGTAGACCAGCATCAACTAGAACATAGCTACTATGTTTTTTCTCAACATATCCCTGCCTATATTCGCCAATTACTGGTTTACTTCCTACACTATGTATAAGTAGTCTAAGAGGCGGTGCAGCGCCCACATATTTTAACATTGGATCTATTGGAATAAGTTTCTTGCGTAAATAGGGAGGCACTAAGTAATAGTTATGGAGCTTCGTTATTAACTCCTTATCATATCTCGGCTCATTATCAAGTAATGGATCACGATATATAATGAGCTTATTTACACGGAAAATAGAGAGAGAACGAACAATCTGTAAATATTTATAAGTCTTATCTCGAAGACTAGGTTCATTTACCAATAACGAGTCTGGTAGGAAAACAATTAAATCGATTTTCCGCTTATAAAGACCTATCTCTTCTTTCCTTTTCTCCCACTCTTTGTCTGCTTCGTCTCTGTAGCAACTGTTTTCTTCTCCTTTGTCAGAAACAAACTTGTTCTCTGCCTTCCACCCACTACTATTCACCTCCTACACCATCTTAACAACATATCCAACCCATTATATATTCGTAGCTAATTAGTGTTTTCCACTAAAAACATCAGATACGACCGCACTCTTCATACCCAATATTTTAGGTGGGTCTGTAAAGCCCACCAGTCATCATTCTATAATATATCTTATTTCCTTAGAAGCTTTAATCTTCTCCTCCAATTTACTCGGCGGCTCTATTCTGATTACTAGAGGATGCGGATCAATTGATGTAACTATGATTGCTTCACCTACTGATAAATGTTTCATTTTCTCAAGATAATGCCTATTTAATCCAAGTACTCTCCTAATCTTGTCAACATAATTATCGCTATATGACCCGAAAGCTATGATTGTGTTTGTGTTATCAAGTATATCCTCCGGTATATCTTCGATATTCTGAACAGCATAGATTACCCCAACACCTTTACTTCTACCCTCCTTTACTAGAGTTCTAAAAGACTTTATTCTCATGATCCTCCATGCCTCATCAATTATTACAGGTGATCTCTGAATTCTACCTATAGAGACAAGGTATGATATTATCGACAATACTAATCCTCCATACATATTTTGAAACGTAGTTCCATAACCTCTAAGACTAAATAATATATTACCTTTAACTAATAGATCATATAGTTTTGAATAGTTAGGAGCTGAAGTAACTAGCTCAATAACATTAGCTAATATAGCAAGATCTCTATTCAATAATATTTTCTCGGCATTTAAACTATCTATCTTGCCCTCAACAATAGCACTTAATATAGCAGATGAACGCTTTGGATCGATCTTCATTACATTAATTAATAGATCATTAACTATGAGGGCCCAGTCAATACGAGGTATATAATCAGGCTTAATAAGTAAATTTAAGGGTAAGCTATTTGGTTCGAGAACTCTTATTAGATTTTTATTAATTAATGATGCCAGATCTCCCTTAAAATCAATGGCTATGATATTTGAATCTCCTAAAGCAACCATTGACTCCATTATAGTGGCTAGAGTTACTGTTTTACCCTTGCCTGTAGGTCCAATTACAGCTATATGCTTACTTAATGCATCTTTGTCAATAATAATTGGCCACCCGCTTTCTAGATCATTACCTATATAAATTCCTTCCATCTTCTCTATGCCGGGTTTCTTGTTAAAAGGTATAGGTTGTAGTGATGCAAGCTTGGGGGTCTCAATAATTATCGGTTTCCCTTTAGGTTTCTCTACTATTCCTAGCTCGTATCTAATGATTTCTCTCACTTCACTATCGCTTACACTTCTAAGAATTATCCCGAGGCCAAGTTTAAAGAAGCTAATAATCATTTCAGAAAGTGTATCTAATGATTCTTTTACAGTAGCTATACTTGTTCCTTCACTTCTAATCTTTATTATAAGAATTATTCTTTCAATATCCTTTGATGAGATTATCTTCTCATAAAGTCTTTCAAGAAGCCTGAGTCTAAGTTCTTGTTTCTTAATAGTATGAGGCTCTTTTACTATATCAATAGCTGCTCTAATGTTTAGCATTTCATTTTCAATACGTTTCAATAATTTTCTCCTGTCTATATTGAGCTTTACAATTTTTATCTCTGTTCCAACAGGCATTCTTGAATAAAGACTTGTATATGTTTCAACGATTCTATAAAGCCTACTGGGATCAAGATCTCTAAATCCATAGTCAACTTCATTAGATACTAAATATTTTATTCCATGAACTTTCTTACCTTTTATAATAAATAATATTCCATCTTTAATCTCGAAAGAAACTTTATAGCCAATTAATGCTTCCAAGATCTCACTAAATTTCATGTTCTTTATTCACCTTCTTTATTAACAGTTTTAAAAATAATATTATTGACACAAATAATACATTGATCATAAAAGATCTTGGAGGCTCTATAGTCATTAAAGAAATCGCGATAACGAATATCATCATTAATAATATAATCCATTCAATATTCATTAAAGCCTTCCTCCTACAGTTAGTGCACGAAATAGGCTTGGAGTAGTACCACCAATCAGTTTAGCTAAAGCATATGATGATGACACTAAGACTACAATATAAGATAGCGGAGCTATGAATAAATTAAATATTAAATATACTATAGGGTTAATTATCGTTAAGGGACTAAGCAACGATATATTAGCTATATCTCTTAAGTAATAGA
This sequence comes from uncultured Desulfurococcaceae archaeon, assembly GCA_964531225.1. Classification (GTDB taxonomy): domain Archaea; phylum Thermoproteota; class Thermoprotei_A; order Sulfolobales; family Desulfurococcaceae; genus CAZHDB01. The sequence goes on along the minus strand of CAZHDB010000005.1, from coordinate 66,068 downwards.
CTTCATCGACTTCAGGAACAGGGATCTCATTATACGAAATTTCGATAGCGATAGTATGTTGCCCTGATGATAATTGATATTTAAGACTAACCATATCAATGTTATACCATGTGTAACTTATTGTTTCCAACGGACTCTCTATTTCACCATCAATATACACTATTACAGTATCTTGCTGACAAGTTATTACATAGAAGTAATTACTTTCATAACTATAGACAACAAGTTCGTAGTATCCGGAGCCTAATGAATAATTTTGTATACTAATTCCTTCTAAATAGATCAAATGTAATGGTTCAAGTTGAAGTGTATTATTAATTGATATATGTAGCTTATAAAACGTATTATTTCCATTCATGTATTCTTTAACAGGATCTATTGTTTTAAATAAGTGTATTCCAGCAATATCTATATCTACATTATAGCTTCTAGAACCAGGTAACCCGCTATCCTGGCGTGTTGCATCTATTATACCATCTTCTCCACCATAATAGACAGCTAAAGTCATATTATCATGTGTAAAGGCTTTAAATACAGGAAATGATATAGGGTTTCCAATACTGTCATTAACATGTATCTTTACATATGCTATGCCATAGTCAACTACTATTAAGTCCGGTACTCCAATAGGTTGAGATAATAGCTCTACATATAAAGGCATTATTGGTAAGCCTATAGAGAAAACCATTATTATTGAAATGATCATGGCTCCGCTGGCTCTAGTTAGTCTAAATGGTACCGCATGTAATAATATTCCTAGCGTAAGTAGTCTAGCTCCATAACTTGTTATAATTACTGCTATCATAGCTATTGTTAATAATGTCATTGTAACATATGTTAGCGATGATATTAGTGGCGATATAACGCTACTAACAATAACTTTTGCACCAGTAAAGGATGCGCTTGCAGCAATTACTCTTAATACAGTCATTAATGTAGCAACAATACCTGTTTTCACTCCAAGCCATGTATAGAATGAAGTCCAGTCACTACCTAGTAATTCTCCAAAATATTCTATCAGCCATAGTAGTATAGTGTATGCAAAGACCAATATAGCTGAGAATATGCCGTCAACCATGAGTGTGGGAGCCCATTTCTTTACACCGTAGAAAGGTATAGGTAGCATGTAGAGTAATGTACCTATGTAATAGGAGAGAGCTGATAAGTAAAATGCTGTAACAAGTAATTCATACTCCATAACACACTAGACCCTCCAGAAAATACTAGATCGTTGGTGGTTCTGGAAATGGTTGCTGAAACTGTGTAACAATATAAGCTATTAAGGCAAATACTGTTGTGCCCATTGCTAACCAGAATGCTGCCCATACTGCGTCTTCTATAAATTTTTGACCCGTTCTCTTAATCCTTAGAAAAGGTATTGGTGCTCCCTTTAAAGCCCATCCAATAACCCATGTTAGTAAGAACATTATCCAAGCTACTAGCGTTATATTTATGATGAGATCCTGTATGAACCCTATAATATCAGTCATACCGATTACCCTAGTATAGGTTCGGGATATTTAATAAAGGGAGGGGTTGGCGAAAGTAATAGAGATACTTCATAACCATAAATCCTTGTCCTATAAATAACAATAATATTCCCAAAAATATTGATATGCCTAAGCATATCTTTTTCAATAAAGGCGTAATCAGTAGTATTTCTGAAATTAATAAATAGAAATGGAGTATTTAAGGAGCCATATATTCGGGATCCATAATGATTTAATTTAACTGTTATATTTCTGATAAGCATATTCCTCAATCTGTATAAAGGCTTGCCATAACTTGTATTTATTATCTCCATTTGCCCATCCGTATATCCAATATACATAGTTAGATTTATAGTACAGGGAAAATAGATATAGGGCTGTGCATAGGTTATATTACGTAATATGATTACATTTTGTATAAATCTAATTTTGGAGCCATTTACTAAATAAAATGTGCCATTGTATATATACGTTTTATTTTCGTAGTAATCCCTAAGTAAAACAGAATACGTACTTATATATAATTGTACAATACCGATCTTGACTATCGATGGGACTTTATATCTTATATGTAATGGTTTTTCATTGGTATTAAACCATAAAATACCCGACATATTGCCCGATATAGTTGCATTATTAACAATATTAGTTAATATAATCCCGTTATCATTAATTACTATGTCAGGCAAAGCGTATTCGGTTATGGAGATGTTTGCTCTACCATAAAAATTAAGTAAAATGTGGAGATTATTACCACGATCAAGGATTGAATTGTTTGTCAGTATCCTATATGAAATATTATTCTTTAATGAATACATAGTTGAATAGATTAATATACTGTTTCGATCAACTATAAAATTCTCTATATCATCTGTGATTAATTGCAGTGTATTATGTCTTATAATTCGTAACGATCTATTTTGAATGTTACCGTGTATATGAGAATAGAGATCAAGTAACAAAGGCTCACTACCAATCTCTATGGGTACAATATTGTATCTAATTATCAATATTGCTTTAATAGAACTATTCGACGAAGAATAGCTAATATTATTAAACATCTTATTTATAATCATAGTGTAATTATTTATGTTGATACTTGTTGTATTTGTTCTAACAATATAGGAAGTACTTGATGAACCATTGGTGAGTGTTAAATTGTATGTTATTTCATAGAATGCTGCTACAACTCTTCCAGACCATAATCCTATAATTGATGCATTCAGTATTTCGTGTGTAGCATTTATTAAGATATCAGTTATATAACCTGAATCAACAGTTTTATTTAATAGAGTATGTGTTTCAACTACTTCAATAGTCTCTGTATTGCGAGGATAAACTTGGTTATGATGAGTATAGTTATCGCTTAATCCCTCTACAAACTCTAAAGGTTTTGTTGAGTTAATTTCGATTCTAACGAGATATCCTCCGTAGTATTGAGTACCGTGCATTAATATATTTGTTATATTGATTAGAAAAGTATCGTTCGGACTGTAGTATTTACTGCTATTTGTCTTTATTTGTATACTCTGATTAATAGCCGTAGGCTTATATAATTCATTATCTATTTTATAAGTTAAATTAGGATAGAGTATGTTTTCAATAATATCATTAATTTTTGGAACTACTTCATAATAATTGTTTATCCCACTATGTTGATCTATGTAATCTACTACAGAGAGGGCCGGATGAACATATAATGATGGAGGTAGTGGATGGAGGAACTCCATATTGATGCTTTTAGAATCCAATTCTCCTAATACATCCAATATTACATGATCTTCATTTTGAATAATTAGATATTTATAATATAATGGTATAGGACCATATGCTATTTTATTCTTTAATAAAGATCTATTTAGTTCTAGTACATCAATATACCCGTGCTCATCTATTGCAATTATTCTTATACTGCCACTGTACCTCTTAATAGGTATTATGTATAAAGAGTCATTATACAAGTAATAGGTTATTGGTGTCGTTTTCTCTTTTTCATTAATACTAGTTGTTAGTGTTGATATCTTTGCCATAGAGTTTATTGTCACTACTGTTATTGTAATTAGTGATATTGTTAACATGATCGCTAAAGGATATGCTGACATGGATCTAAGCATAATGAATGTCCTCCATAGAATATATTTTTATACGTAGTCCTATGGGCACTCTTATAATTATTAATGAGTTTCTTATGCCAACGAGTTTATCATGAAGACAAGTTATATTTTGATAAAATATTGTTACATTATAATAATGTACCTGTTTAGTCCCGTTGCCTATGAACCTAAGTATGGAGTAACTATAATTGTTTAAGGGATAAATTATAATAATGTCATAAATTATCGCTTCTCTTTTAAAGTCTATTATAACAATCTTATTTCCTTCTAATTCTAATTTATTTAAAACAATTGCATTATCGAAGAGATTTCCTTTAACCCTTAACACGGACTCATATACATTGTTTATGTATGTAGTCAATAATGCAGATACGGATACCATTATTGACAATATAATAGCCATTGATAGGTACTGTGTTAATGATCTCAACTACCTCCCTAGACCTTCTTAAAATCCTTAAAAATGGTTCTGTATAAAACTAGTTATAATCAATAATGTCTCGAGTAAAGAAATATGTTGAAACATTAAAAGTGAAGTATTTATAAAAAATATTTGGTAATTTAAATATTTTTATAGCATTTACCTAGCTCTTCTGGCAACTATTAAGCTGTAGCCTACTAGTCCTATTAAGACTATTACAAGTATCAATAGTGTTAGACTGAAAGTCGTTACATTGCTGTTTACAGCATCAGTCTTCTCTTCAACAGTACTCTTTAAGTCTCCAGCTAGTGTTTCTACCTTGGTGCTTAACTCATTCTTAGCGCTTGTAATTTTGTCTTCTATGCTTGTACTGGCATCCGATATTGCTGAGCTTAAGTCATCAAGCTTGCTTGATAGATCACTGTATACACTCGATAAGTTGGCTAGTACTTCTGCCTTAGCAGCCTCAACATCAGTACCTAATTCATCAATAGCTGATAATACATTGCTAAAGCTTGTCTCAGTAGCTGTCTTAAACTCGTTGAGGAATCCTAATATGTCGTCTGCCTTACCAATGATTGTTGCCTTTACATCATCTCCAACACTTAATACTAATGCATATAGTGTGTCATTTACCTGTACTAGCTTTACAGATAAGTCGCTGACACTTGTCTGTAGAGCATTTACTAAGTCGATTATACTCTCAGTATCAGTCTTTACAGCGGCTATATCGCTTCTAATGGTAGCAGTCTGTCCATCAATATAGACTTCGAGGTCGGCCTTAGCACTATCAACTGCATCAGTTATTGTCAATGTTGATTCACCGATCTTGGCCACTATCGTTATGTTTGCCTCATTAATGAGATATTCGATCTCATCGGCCTTGACAGTTATTAGATCGCTTAGTGTTTCTTCCGCTTCATCGATTCTTAGTAGTATATCATATCTCAAGTCGTCAGCAACGACATCTATATGCCCTACTACCGACTCGTTTACAGCAAGTATTGTATAGACTACGTTGGCCTCTAATTCGTCAAGCCTGGTAAATAGATCGCCGACTAATGATGCTAAGAAGTCAGTACTCTCATCGATCTTGAGGTATAATGTCGCATTGACATCCTCAAGCTTTGCAATAATTGTTGCTGTGGACTCGTCGATCTTAAATTCTATTTCGCCAGCCAGTGTTGTCATTAGGTCTGTTAAGCTTACATTGATCTCTCCAAGCGTGGTTAATATAGTGGCAGTACTGCCATCAATCTTTGTTATTATAGAGTTGTTCATAGCCTCTAGGAAGTCCATTAGATCAACGGTTATAAACGTCCATACGTCATCGACTTTTCCTCTGATATAGACTGTATCATCCTTAATATAGTCTAGCTTAGCCTCTAATAGTCCAAGTACTGTTGTAAGATGATGATCGCCTCCATATAGGACATGAGTGTAGTGAGTAGCCCACAATCTAGCGCCAGTATAGTTTGCTTCAAATGTACATTCATCGTCTACTAGGTCAAGGAATGTCGGGGTACCCGTGTTCTCATAAGCTAATGTGATGTTTACATCAACTCTTAGTGTCACATCATATGTTGTTATAGGTGCAGGTATGACGACAAGGAATACAACCTCATCGACGCCGTCGCCATCAACATCCTCTAATACGCGTACAAGCTTTGCAACTTTGCCATTAGGTAATTCTACTTCAGTCGTACCAGAGTCAAATCTTAACCATCCACCATATAATGCGACCCAACTACCGCTCGTTGATGCTGATACGTCTACCAATCTTACACTAATCCAGTATGGATACATTAACTCCCATAGTTTCTCAGGAGTTACTTGGTCATGAGATACAGCAGTCTCATGTACAAATATCTGTATAGTAATATTGTCTCCAGGTAAAACTGTCTCGGGTACAGATACTACAACTCTTGTCCTAGGTACTTTTACAGAGACTGTCCAATCAATCTCGTCAGTAACTTCAAAGTAATGTACTGTACCAGTTACTTCAAGTGTAAACTCTCTTTCAGTATTAGTACCCCAGTAGACATACCATATTACTAGTGTGTCATTAGTGAAGTAGTCTAGCTCACCACTATAATCTATTGTAAACGATATATCTCCTTCACCAGAGAATGAGTGTCCATCCATGTAGGACTTTACATCATTCTGGAGCTCTGTTGAGTCGTAGAATACTGTTCCATATATTGTAGTGTTGCCAATACCATAAGTATTAGTAGCTACATCTACAGATATTGCCTCGGTTCTCCATACAGTTGGTCCTCCGAACTCGTCAGTAGTAATCTCTATCACTGCATTACCATGGAATGTTAATACGTCATCAGGTAGTCCGCCAACAACATTGAATGTTACGTTACAGCATCTCCTGCCAGACGTATCGTCATCTGGTAATACGTCGATATCCAGGTTCGGATGTACTTCAAAGACGTCTGAACCATTAATGGCCTCAGGCACTAGGACAGTAGTGCCATTAAGTACCACTAAGGTGTAGGTACCCATTGGATAGAATGGTATTGTAGCACCAGTATAGTCCACATACGCATAGCCACACTGTAGACTAACATTATTCCATGTGAAGTTAAGGAAGTGTGGATAGGTATTGTCAAACAATAGCTCGACGCTCGACGCATTAACACCTATTACTTCTAGTCTGAACTCCTCATCTAATGTATCCTCAACAAATTTATCGCCACCCGGAGCCACTGGATCATCAACTAGGTCATAGTATACATCGAATAATGATAGTCTCTCCTGTGTTACATAGACTGTCTGTGCTACAGGATCATATAGTAGATCTGGATTGACAAGTATCTTCCATAGATCCGGTCTAAAGTCTATTGTTAGGTTCTCATCAGTAGTGTATCTGTTAGTGCTATTATAGAGTGTGCCTACAACAGTTAACCTATTATCTCTACATGGACATATTACTCCGTTTTCAGTTACATTAACCTTTACTACAAGAATTGCCCTACCAGGTTCAAGACCCGGATCTGATGAACTGTTCCTTTCTAGAAGTTTCTTAAGCGTTATTGTCTCGTTAATGAGAACGTCTAGTCCTCCTTCAGTTATAAAGCCATAGCCTTTAACAAGTATATAATCGCCTGGTGCTGCCGTATAGTCTGATTGACTCCAGTGTACGAATTGTCTATAAATAACACCGTCCTGAGCAACTATGTATGAAGGATCATTGAGTAATACAAATATGTCAGCATAAGGCTTTACAACAACAGTTACAGGATAGCATGATGGGTGCTCACTAACATGTATCTCATAGCCTACTCTCCTAAATACGAATGTTACATAAGCTGTTAATCCACCCCATTCACCATCAGGTAATGTCACATCATACACTACTATACCTTCAGCAGGTGTTGATTCTGTTCCAACGTAGCTAAAGGTTGTTGATACAATTGTTGTATATGATGTCGTAAATACTACTTGATACAGCGTATCATTATAGGGAACTGGTAGGTTGTGCAGCTTGAACCTTACAACATCTCCGGGATTAAGATCAGAGGGATCAAATGCTACATCGGTATAATTGCCTACTACTTCTAATGATGTCCATACCTCAACATATACTGTTGATGTTGAGCCTGTAGTACTAAATACGAAGCTAATCGTATCATTATCAACTACATTAGGGCATGGTGGTAGTTCTGATAGATTTAATCCATAACCTACATCGGCAGTGCGGTTAAACTCTAAGTAGACCTCAAATCCATAGAACGCCTTAGGCTCAGATGATGCATCTTCGTGAACTGCTAGAGGCGCGAAGTCTCTTACGTAGCCTGTTATGTTCAATACAGTACCATCTGCAGAAATGTCCCAATCCACTAATTCTAGATAATCATTGTCCTGCGGCACTAGGAATAGATTGCTATAAAGCAGGTCTCTATCTGCAGGATTGTCTAGGTTAAACATTGTTACATTGAATACAGTAACATTCTCGAATGTTAATTCGGGTGCGCCGCCAGTTATGTTAAGTAAGTACTTGATTTCGTCAGGTAATCTAATTGTTATATTAACCTTTGTACCATATTTTGCCTTGTCTGCTTCTGTGTTACCAATGAAGTATTCAACTGTTATATATTCATCCCAATCGATTACTGGAGGCTGTATAACGGCGAATCTATTTACACTTAAAGCACTATCTGGTGGCGATGGCGGGTTATAGTCTCTTACTCTAAGCCATAGAGGTATACCATACAAGTTCATAACTACTATGTCTCCAAAGGCCTCTCTGTGAACAACGACATTAGATAAGTCTATTGTACTTAGATCTATTGCTAGTAATACAATGTTTGGATCTGTAGAGCTTCTGATAATAGCGTAGTTAACTCCTGTTTCAGGGTTGTTTATCCATCCATCAGTTGTTGTGTTTAAGTCAATATACTTAACTACTTCTGCACCCCACCAGTTTGCATCTGGTGTAAACAGTACATCAACTAAACCTATGTCGACACCTTGATCTTCTAGGGACTTTACATCAACTACTGCTAATAAACAGCATCCAGGTAAGTATATTGATATGTCTTTACCTATTAACAGTGGATCGGTTATGTTTAATGGTGATAATACCTCAATATCTGCAGTTACTCCTGGAGCTTGTGCTGGTGCAAATGTTGGTGATGCCGTTGCGACAGCTGTTAGGTTTAGTGTGAGTAGTATAGCAAGTAGTACAGAGTATATAATTCTATTCATATGTGACACCTATATATTCACAATTTACTTAACTCGTGTTTATCGTGAGTATATGGGAAGGTATTTAAAGGTTCTCCCGAATTGTCTACATCATCTTCAAGGATCTATAAAGAATTCTTAATTAATGGTTTAGGCAAAAGTCTAAATAATATACGATCTACTAGGATATAAGGGACTATAGGTATTACTTTATTGCTAGAGAAATAGAGGTGATTTATAGTGTCATGGCCTGTTAGAGCAACAATTTACTGGGATCCCATATATAATGTTCCGCTTATTAAGCCCGAGCCTGGCAATGAAGATAATGTATTTAAATTAAGGATGACTGATCCTGGGGACGCTAGGCCTGGTTTTATAAAGGATTATGAAAAGCTTCTTATGGCCATTAGATACGAATTTAATGATGATGCTATATATAATAGATTTATCCATAACAAGTTTATTCTATTAAATAAAGTTCCCCACTGGGATCAAATGTGGGAAATTATAAGTTCAGGTAATGTCATTGGCCAGTTATTCTATGATCCATTTAGAGGAGGATGGAGATTTAGACTTAGTTCTACTGGTGCATTAATTGCTTATGAAGAAAACCTGGTAGACTACGTAACATATGATGGTTTTATACGTGAGAAGAGGATTATTAGAGAAAACTATTCTTCAAGTAGTAGACAAGTCGTAGTAGTAGATTGCAAAGGTAAGGTTAGAGGATTAGCTGAAAATATTGATGGAACAGTTGTCATTACCAAGGTTTTTAAATATATTCATAGACCTAGGGAGACTAGTGAACGTAATGCCAATCTACACGATGTCTTAAAACATAATAAGTACGGCTTGTACTATTTCGAATCAAGAGCAAAGGCCTTTCTATACTCTATGTCTGAAAAAGTAGGAAAAGAAGTTGTTGTGTCATATTCCGGAGGAAAGGATAGTCTTACAGCACTCCATCTAACTTTAGAGACATTGGGAGACGTTAAACTACTATTTAATGATACTGGTTTAGAGCTTCCAGATACCGTATCTAATGTAGATTCTATTGCCGATAGATATGGCTTAGAGAAAGTAGTTGCCAGTGCTGGAAATGCTTTTTGGGATGCAGTAGAGATCTTTGGTCCTCCAGGCAAGGATTATAGATGGTGCTGTAAAATCGTTAAACTCGTTCCATTAGCACGTATTGCAAGGCATAAGTGGCCTAGCGGGGCACTAAATATTGTTGGTCAAAGAGCTTATGAGTCTATTGATCGAGCTAAGAGCCCAAGGGTTTGGAGAAATAGATGGATACCCCACCTATTGAGTATAACGCCTATACAAGAATGGAGTCAGTTACATATATGGCTATATATATTCGAACACAAATTACCCTATAATAAACTATACGATCTAGGTTTCGAGAGACTTGGATGCTATATGTGCCCATCTAGTACTTTGGCAGAGTTCAATGAAGTTAAAAGGACATATCCTAACCTATGGCAGAAATGGATCGATGTACTTGAACAATGGAGAAAGAGACTTAGTCAGCCACAGGAATGGATAAAATATGGTTTATGGCGTTGGTTAACTCCAGCGGTTGCAAAGCAAAGACTTGCCATAAAAATACCTAGTTATAAAATTGACTGGATCAAAGAATATAGGCTTAGATTACTCAATAGCAGAATTAACTTAACGCCTATAGAACATAAGGAGGCTAATAACTGGAAATATCTAGTATTCAATAAAGATCTTGTACCAGATACTGCTCAGCAACAATTTTCAACTAATATAAGAATGCTAAAGCACTTAACTATATCCAGAAATAAAGACACACTTAGCTGGTCAATAATTAGCAGCAAAGCGGAAGTCATTATCGATAAGAACACAGTTAAATATAGAATACATGAAGAAAAGGGTATAGAGGATCTCATCGATGTACTAAAAATAATATATAGGATACACGGCTGTGCAAGATGCATCAGCTGCGTTATATGGTGCCCAATGAATGTAATTAGGCTAACTAGCCAAGGCCCATTGCCAAAGATACCATGTAGTGGCTGTAGGCTATGTCTAGAAGTCTGCCCGTTAGCCGATGTTCTTGTTGAAAAAATTCTTGTACCATTAATTACTGGTAACGCGAAAGCATGGAAAAGATCAACTAAATATAGACGAGAAGAAGTGATTGAATCGTTTAGAGCACTAGGTCTTATACCCTAGGTTTGTCTAAATACTTCTTAATGCGTATGAACTTCTTCTCAGCTTCATAAAGTAACTTAATTAATTCCTTTTCATCTCCTCTATACTTATTTATTATTCTAACTGCTTCAGTAAAACCAACGCCACGCGACGCAAGTATAAGTACAGCTTTGGGACCAAAGTCCATTACAAGTAAACCTCGTCTCTGAAGATCTTTGTAAATTTGCTTTTCGTCATGTCTAAGCTTCTTCTTGTTAAGAACTCTTCTCACTATTCTCTGCTCCTTATCTCCATCACCTTTTACTGTAGCTACGTATCTGGAGCCGCATTTAGGACATTCTATATGATGCTCTTTAATCACATCCTCTACTCTTAAGCTCCATTTATAGCTACAGATCATGCATATAAGTGAGATTTTTTTCTTCAGTAATCGACGTTTATACGTCTCGAGATCGACTACGTTTAATTCTATTGAACCAGGTATCCTATTTATAGCTTCTTTAAATAATGGATAAACATGCTCTCGATCTACAAACACATAGACCTTCAATGTCCCCATATATAACCTTCGTAATAAATGATAAGTATTTATAAGATCGTAATCCCTAAGCAAGGTCTCTCTATAGGCTTCTACTCCAATAACTGTATCAGCTAAGGCCTTGAGAATGCTCTTGGAGAGCTTTTCTTTCTTCCTAATATCTATGGCTCCGAATCTCTGTCCAACGAAGAATATCCTCCATAAGAAGGTTTTGCTTTCCTTTATAATCTTTGAGACATATTTCTCGAAGAGCTTAAAATTACTGCCTAGAGCTTTTAATCTATAAATAATTTCGTTTACATCATCGATCTTGGGCCTATAATTCTCGAATGATACAATAATATAATATGGTGTAGCGTACGCCGATACGTTTGCATATATGTGTTTTCTAGTTAAAGCAAGAATTATCTCCTTAAGCGTATTAGATACCTTTGAACCAAAGAACCCATATAATATGATGTATTTATTCTCAGAATTAATTTCGATAACCATACTACGATCACTAGGTAAGACTTTATCGGTATATGACATGGAATTAAGTAAATTATCTATGATCTTCGTGGATTCCTTGGAGATCTTTAAATTATGGTAGCCAAGCCTATTAATTGCGTAATCCAGATCTCTCTCAATGGCTAGTCTAACAAAAGCACCCATTTCTCGGGCAACCTTATACTCGACAGGAATGCTTTCGCCTTCCCATCTTGGTATAATGATCTGGGTTTTTTCCTCAACTGGCTCTACATAGAGCTTGCCCTCATCCTGATCAAATCCTATGACTCTCCATGAACCACCACCCAGTACAAGTATTGAGTTTTCTTCGAGATTTAGTATTATGAACTCCTCATTCAATACACCAATTTTCCTACCAGTGCTCACATCGATAACAGCTATACTTCTTGTATCTGGAATCATTGTTGTACGATAGAAATAGATCTTTGCTCTATAGCTAGGATAAAGTCTATTATCTCTAATCCTAACAATACGGGATAGCACGAGGTAGTCAACTACTTGTTTAAACTCTTCTTCACTCAGTCCATTAAATACTCTGGAAGTATGAAATTCTAAAAATAAATCATCATATTTAATGCCAGGTTCTACCAGAATCCTTAGAACTACTTGATGAGCCAGTACATCAAGCGGTTTTTGAGGAATATCTTCATCCTCGAGTTGACCTAGGAGAGCTCTTCTGCCAATAACTATTGACTCGAGTACGTCAAAGAAGTTTCCCAAAGTAATTATTGACCCCCTAGGCAAACCTTCGATTCTATGGATGCTTCTTCCAATTCTCTGAATAAGTCTTACAGCCTGTCTTGGGGACATGTATTGCACGACATACTCTACATGACCTATATCAATACCCAGTTCAAGGCTAGATGTTGCGACTAGGGCATTAATCTTCCTATCTCTAAATAATCTCTCAGCTCTAAGCCTGTGTTGTCTAGACAAACTTCCATGATGAACCATTACCTTATCTTTAAAGCCAAATAGACAAGATAAGCCCCAGCCAATCCTTTCTGCAAGATCCCTTGTATTAACAAAGACTAGGACATATTTATACCTATTAATTAATTCCTTAACTCTAGATAAACGACTATAAAAGCCAGGATCAACTTCATAGTCAAGAGAAGTATATTCTTCGCTGAGGGTCTCTATAGAGAGTTCCATTCCTTTACCTACACTTGCCTCGACAATATCGGAGTATAATAAATTATCCATTAGAGATAATGCTTCATATACTCTCCTTAGAGTAGCTGTTAACCCTATCTTTATAATTCTTTTACCAATTATCCTCTCAAGAATATTTATAGCAGATAATAATTCGATACCTCTTTTACTTGTAATCATTTCCCTATATTCATCTATAACTACGTATCTTACATTTACTAGATATTCTCTAAATCTACTATCGGCAAGAATATATTGAAAAGTCTCCGGTGTTGTAATGAGTAAGTGTGGAGGATTTTCTCTAATTTTTCTTCTTAAAGACTGGGGCGTATCGCCATGTCTTAATGCCACGGATAAACCGAAACACTGGGCTATTTTCTTTAATCTATACTCCATGTCTCTATTAAGTGCTCTTAATGGAGTAACATAGATGGCTCCAATGGGCTTAATCCTCTTTCTACTAATATTATAGAATACGGGAAATACTGCAGCTTCAGTCTTGCCGATCCCTGTAGGTGCTATAACTATGACTGTATATCCCATTAATACTTTCTTAAAAACCCTATACTGTAAGGTAGAGATCTTTTTGTAGCCTATGCTAGATAGACAATCAGCTACACATTCGTCTCTAAATACTTCTCTAACGTCTATGGTGGGCTTTGTATCCATACTATCCACTCTACTATTCATACTTCCAGAATAATGAATATAGCCCTTTATAATAGAAACATATACTTGTAGAGAAAATATGTTGGAGCTTAGAAATGAACAGTAGTCAGTATATTAAACTAGAGACAATGATTATCTTACTAGCCTTAAACACAATCTTAGTCCATACAATTAGTACGTCTCCTAAATTATTACAAGACTTTCTAAACACCTTATGGACTGGCGGAATAAATGCTGGAATTTTTTCAAACCAATTTATACATGTATTACTATATTTCTTAACAATTTTCATTATTCCATTATTAATGACTATTATTGTAGCTGGTACGACAAGATCCCTTGTTTTAACAGCGTCATTTATAATATTGGAACTGTATTCTTTAAAGCAGGTTATAGGAGATCTCTATGGATACGGTAGTATTTTATTACTTCTTTCAATATTTCCCCCCTTAACTTTAGGATTCGCGGTATTCGTAGGATACCAATTTTTAAGTAGAAGAGAGTTTAATGATAGAATATACCTAGAACTAGTTAAATCATCATTTAAAAGAATTAGGATTAGGCTAGGCAAGATATTGACTAATGTTCTATTGTCCAACTTGGCTTTACTATTTTCAATATCCGGTATAAGTATGTACTTTCTATATTTTACAGGAATGTATAAGGATCTATATTTCACTTTACATCCCGGGGCAGAAGTATCTCAGGCTTTCCATCAGTTCCTTTATGGAATTTTATTATCCCTCATAATATCCATACTTATAACTGTCCTGTCTAAGGAATCTTTAATACCTGTATTAACGGGAATAGCTATAGCCTTACCATGGATCTCTTTATCTATATATCCTCTTCTATTTCTATCTGCATTGATAGTTGGTGAAAGGACTATTACTAAGGAGAAAGGCGTATTGCTGGGAATGGCAAAAGCAGTATTGGTCTACGATAAAATCTATAATCCCTATTACGAAATAGATCAGAAGCCTATACTTGAAAGCTTTAAAAAAGGAAAGAAAACTTGGTATTGGAAGAAAATAGAAAAACCCATAGTAATAGATTTAGATAAGCTAAAGAATAGACATGTATCTATATTTGGGGCAAGTGGTACAGGCAAGTCTTCATTAGCTAAAAACCTAGCTATACAAATTTATAAAAAGTATGAAATACCCTTCCTCATAATTGATCATCACAATGAATACATAGACCTACTAGAGTATTTGGGTAAAGATGTGAACTTGTTAGAAGCCGATAAAGCTTCGATCAATCCCTTGGACTTAGAAGGCAGATCACCTAGGGAAAGGGCTATTGAATTAGCAGATATAATACAATCGATATATGGACTTGGTTATATACAAAGAAACGCCCTTGAAGAAGTAATTCTTAAAACCTATGAGGCGCATGGTATATTCGATGACAATAGTTCTACATGGGATAAGCCCGCCCCCACATTTTATGATGTATATCAAGTTTTAAATGAATTACTTGAAGGAGAAATAAGTGACCAATACAGGTTAACTCTTGAAAGATTAAGAGCTTATCTTAGAATGTTATTATCAAATATCTTTATGGAAACCAAGATCGGTTTGCAAACATTGCTTACAAAGCCAACAGTGGTACTACTTGCATCATTGCCATCGGATCATGCGCGGGCATTATATGTTGACACATTAATGTATAAACTCATTAATGCGATGTACACATTTAGAAAAAGAGAAGCTACTATAGTTATTGACGAAGCCCATCTATTATTTAAAAGGAGTAGAAGCAAGGCTTTAATATCGAGACTTTTAATGGAGAGTAGAAAATATGGAATCGGAATGATCATTATTAGTCAACAACCACTAGATCTAAATGAATCAGTAATACTCAATACATCAATAAAAATTGTATTTAATATAGGGGAATACAGAAATCTAGACTATATATCAAAAAGCTTAGCAGGTTACCTACACAGTCAAAAGATTAATGTTTTAAAAATTGCTATATCCAGTTTACCAAAACATCATGCAATAGCTAATATTGAAAATAAAACATACTTAATAGATACATCCATATTACTAAACGCAGCCTAAATGGTCCTAAATGGTACGGTAATTCTTAAATATCTAAAGTATAGTAATAAATATAAGTTTTGAGACTCATGTTCTACACCGTCTATAGAGAATATGCTCTAAATGGTGGTTAATAGTTGGCCGAAGAATATGAAGAAGCAATTATTCCAGAAGAATATATTGAAGCTGAGAAAAAAGCCAAAGAGATCTCCCTTATAGATTTCAACGAGTTTATTGTAAAAACCGAGCTCTGGTATAGGTTTCTTGAGGGAGCAATACCCATTGATGAACTAGCAAAGATTATGACAAGAAGGAGGACTGCGAGAATAAAAATAAAAAAGGAGTTGGCTGAGGCAAAGAAAAAGGCTAAAAAGAAGACCAAATCAAAGAAATCATCTAAAAAAGGTAAAAAATCTAGAAAAAGTGCTAAAAAGAGTAGCAAAAGCAAGAAAAGTAAGGCTAGTAAAAAATCAAAATAGGCTCTTTTCAACCTTTACATTATCATAGCCAATATCATTAAGTATTTTCTTTAGAATATCTAGAGGAACTCGTCGATCAACTACTAGCAATACTCTTTTCTCATTAGAACCATGAACATACAATTTAACCTTGTGGATAAAGGTTTTACCAAGAACTACTTCCCTAGATGATTTAGGAGGTGCTATAAAATCCTTAAATTTTCTCCTCATGTATCCATAGAATTCATCAAAATTCTTTACATACCTACTTGTCTCACTAAGATCTAACGTCTCACCATATATTTCGATAGCCTTATCAACAAATTCTATGGCTTTATCCAATGGTAGATCTATATATTTGTATTTACCAAGATCAATTACTATCTCTATCGAAGCCAAAGCATTACACCCATGTAAAAGAATTACACTATAGGTTAATATAATTCGTCAACGATATATAGGATATAGACGTGGTATCCAGCTAAGGTGAAGATATATGTTTAGGGCCATTTATCCATCAGCATCAAAGTTTAAATACGTAGCCCAAACATTAGCAAAGATAGTTGATGAAATACCTTTCTATGCAGAACCTGACGCTCTCGAGGTACGTGTACTAAGTCCTGATAAGACCACTATGACGATATTAAAAATACCGTCAATAGCTTTTGAAGAGTACATTTGTGAAGAAGAGACTTTCTTTGTTATTGGTTCCGACGAGTTTAATCGTATTGCTCGCAGAGGCACTAGAAATGATCTTGTTATACTAGAACTTGATAGCGAAAATAAAATGCTAAAGTTTATGTTTAAGGATAAAAAGACAGGTATTGAACGTGTATTCCTGTTGAGTTTGAAGGAAAGAGTTTCTGAGAGGCTTCCAGAACCTTCTATAGAATTGGCCGTATCTGCACGCATGTTATCTGATGATTATAAGAACATTATAAGGGATCTGAAAATAGTTGGTGAAGAAGCCATATTCATGTATAAAGACGGGAAGCTCGT
This sequence comes from uncultured Desulfurococcaceae archaeon, assembly GCA_964531225.1. Lineage (GTDB taxonomy): Archaea > Thermoproteota > Thermoprotei_A > Sulfolobales > Desulfurococcaceae > CAZHDB01. The sequence goes on along the minus strand of CAZHDB010000005.1, from coordinate 48,784 downwards.
TATAAAATCCATGGCACAACAAAAGGAATATGAAGGAATATTTGAACAAGATAATCCACTGATCACATTAACGGCTACAGTTGAAAAGGCTCTTGCAAGATATAGTATTGGTTTATTAGAAGCTACTTTAAAAGCTGCAGCCGCATCCAAAAATGTTGAAATTCAATTTGATACAGATAAGCCATTGAGAGTAGAATTTGAATTACCAACAGGCGGTTCTATAATATATTGGATAGCGCCTAGGTCAGCTTAGCTCTTCTTTTCACTCTCCTCGAGTCTACTAAGTAGATCCAATATTATCTTTTCAGCTTCACGCTTCCTAGGTCTAGCCTCGGCTTTAATAGCGATCTTTAAAGTCGGAAGCCATGTTGGATTATGACAAATATTTCTTTTAGGACATATTAAACAGCAATAAGGACACACCATTAGGTCTTCATCAAGGATACATTGCTTCAGTACATGGTATTTACCACATACGCTACATCTTTCCCAATAAATAGTCAATATCTTTAAACCTCCAATATACTTTCTCCATAGAAAATAATTATATACAACAAAATTAATCTGTTCCCTTGTCTAAAATATCAATTGGCCGTACCGATGACATATGGTATCCGCGGCGGGGGACAGTGATGCCCCACCCCGATGAGGGTAGCCCATATTGAGGGATGAAGGCCTCTATAGTACATTTATTCCCTTGCCGACTAGTACCTGCTTGAATCTTTGTCCGTCGTTAAACATATGGACATTATTAAATAGTATGAAGTTCTCCCTATAACCGATCTCCAAGAGCATCTCATATAGTTTCTCAAGATCCTCATCTGTATATTTATACTTATAGTTCGTCTCACCCTTTCCTATACCATGTAATCTAACATAATTAATCCCATGTATGTACACAGGTTTTCTCCTAAAAAGATCAACTATATGGGTTATATTATACTCCTTAAGTATACTTCGAAGTACACTCAGTGCCTCTCCATTAACCCATTGTCCACGGGGCTCCCATCCAATGACTATATTTTTCGGAGTAATTGATGTTATTTGTTTGAAAAACTCCTTAGTCCAATTAATGGATTCATCGCTATATGGCATTGAAGCCGGAGTTTGAAGAACAATAACTTTTGCATCTAGTTTCACAGCTATATCCAATACTTTTTCCCATGCAACGATATTTTCATTAGTAGGCTTAAGCCATCCATAGTTCTCCAATATGCCACTTGGTTTCTCCTTAAGTTTTTTCCATGTAGGACTCTTACTTGGATGCGTTATTACTTGCCACGCCTTCATAGTTATAATAAACCCTTTAGGTATTTCTTTTCTCAGACTTTCTACCCATTGAATTGAAGGAAGATTATAGAAAGTGTTTTGTAACTCAACTAATGAAAATGTATTATAGTATTTCCTTCGTGATACAGGAAACCCGCAACATCCAACACGTATGGTTAATTCCATACACTACACCTAGATAGTGATATATAGCAATTCCTAAAAATATTTAATAAGACGTCATTTTATAAGCGATGAAGCAATGATCTTTGAAGCAAACTCAGAATAGTATAATAACTCCCTTATTTATTCATAAACATCAGTTATTCTTAAGATCCTTATTTTATAATGATTTTTGAAAAGATCTTACTTTAACCATTCTAATAGGTTCAAGGCGGCTAAGTAGTCTCTCAAGTTCTTTTTCAGCAGTTATTGTAGATTTAGATGTATCTGCTACTACAAGGCATTCAGCTGTTTCACCGCGTTTTAAAGCGGTACACCTAGTTATAATCATATCAACACCCTGTCTAGCAAGTTCACTTACAACTTCAGCTAAGGCGCCAGGTCTGTCTTCTAATTCAAACTCTATTTCCAATAGCCGAGCTTCTTCAGATATAGGCGATACAATAACTTCTTTTTTACTAATATCAGCAATTAATAGTACATTCATTCCCTCCCGTATATCCAGTGCTTCCCTAATAACAAGAGGAATAGTTATTCTACCTTTACTATCAACTTTAACGATCTCCTTAATCCTCATATAGTGTACACCTCATTCCCCTACTAAAATATTATTTATGATCTAAGCTTAATAAAATAGTGGTATGAATAGTCAACTAAAACATAGGCTTCTCTATATGACTTAAGTAAACAATACTCTTTCCAACCCGCTTCCTCCATTCAGTACCTATAGCAACAATGGCAATTACATCAGTAACTACTGCCCTGGCTCTAGCCGCAATATTTAGTAATGCCCTTAAAGTCCTACCAGTAATTACTAAGTCGGTTATAATAACGATATTATCTCTCCTACTAATCATATCCCTATCAACATATAATGTTTCAACATCCTTCATAGACCTAACAATGACTTCTTCATAATAACTTACATTAGGATATTTTCTTCTCTTAACAAGAACGATGTTGCTACCAAGTTCTAATGATATAATAGTTGCTATAGGCAAAACCGTGGGACTCCCAACAACGATTTTATCGATTTTCTTACCGGCAAGTTCAGCAAGAAGTATAAAGGCTATTATTTTTACCAAGTATGGATCTTTAAGTAGTCTAGATAGATCAATTACAATCGATTGTTCCTTCTCAAGAAATCTCTTAATGATATTATCTATATTAATGGCTGAAGCCAATGATGCCAAAATATTTATTGACTGGGAGAAACTAGGTACTATAGAGCCACGTACATAACGGCATAAAACGGATTGAGAAACGCCCGTAATTTCTGATAAGTGTTTATATGAGGCTCTTCTCTTAAGCAGTCTAAGAAACTCAATAGCCAATAATCTTGCCCTTAAAGCCATATATTTATCTATAGAAAACCATGACTCGAGATTAGATTTAATTCTCTTGACATTTAAGGCATGTGGTTTAGTCAGTGATGCAGGAAAATAATCATCTATGTTCATTCCCGAGTGCCCTCATCACCTCTATACATCTACATAGGACTATTTAAATAAGTTTTAAAGGTTGTTATCAAATACGAGTATGTGGGGGATGAACGGGGTCTTAAAAACTGATGAAAAACATGAGGAAAAACCCACGCGGCGACCTCCTTACACTATTGTTTTAGGTAATGCCGTTGCAAGTTTTATATACAAGCCAAGAAACACTATTTCTCTAGATGTTAACCTAAAGAAAGTTGTTACCTACGACGGTAGCCTAGATACGGAGAAACGCTAGTCTATAGCCATAGGTTAGGAGTATGTCCCAGATGCAAGTTCATAGCAGATAGAGACATGGTAGGAGCAATAAACATCTACCTAAAAGCACTCAAATCCATAGCCCCACGCTCTGGGTCGTGGGGCACCTGCTCAATGACGTATGAAACCAGACCGAAGAGCGAGTTAACAAAAGATGAGCCGATGACGTTCATATACATTCATATAAAATCATATAGAGAGGTGAACCCTAATACCGTCTCTGGATGATGTTATATCCAGAATTATTGACACATTAAAGATATTATGTGATGAAACTGAGACATTAGAGGACAGGATTTATAGTGCATTGCACGATGCATGGTATAACAATGCAAATTATATCGAATTATGTATAGCGGGGCGTTCATGGGGTTTTAATAATTTATGCATAATATATCATATTGTATTCTATAAATATCCAGCAGAATTAGACCTTGTAGATTTTTATCCAGCAATAATTATCCATAAAGATAAGGAGCTTGATAGAGATATCGAGTATATTCTCAGAAACACCATCATTATTCAAAGTATTAGGGGTGTTATAAAGTTCTATGTTGGAAAACATATCTTAAAATACCTTAGCAAATATAGATGGGATTGCAGTAAAGTATCATATAAGATATACACTGAGAATCCTATGGGAGAAGTTGATGAATAGACAAGTAAGAATTGTTGTTAAAAAATGGCTTGATGAACACTTATTCAAGGAAATTATGAAAATAGCCGACTATCTAGGTTATTATAGAGGAGAGGGATCAGTTTTCAAGATCAATATTGAAAAGGCTATTGCTAATGGATATACTGTAGAGGATATAATTAATTTACTTGAAGAAGCTGGCGTAGAAATTCCACAAGAAGATCTTGAATTGATCAAGGAGGGTTATAGGGATAAGACACTCATTAGGATAAAGTGGGATGATTCCCATAGAGAAGTCATAACGCACATACCATGGAGTATATACAAGATTATAAAGGAGGATCTTCGAGTTTTCGGCACTAGGTATGTGGGTAAGGATGATTATGGTATAATGTATACTATGCGTGCTGATAAATTATATGACTTTAGGAAGTATATTGTAGATAATGATTTCTCTTTGGACGACAGTGATAATTTAACTATTGAGAAGAGGCTTAGCTTTAAACTGAAATTTACTGGCAAACTTAGAGATTATCAGAAAGAGGCTCTTAGGAAATGGATAGATAATGGCGGTAAAGGGATTATTGCCTTACCAACTGGTTCTGGCAAGACCGTTATTGCTATAGCCGCTATACCGGTTATTAGTAGGAGGACCCTTATTGTAACGTACACTAAGGAGCAAATGTTTCAATGGAGAGAAATGATCTATAGGTTTACAGATATTGATAAGCCCTATGTAGGACTATTTTATGCAGAAATAAAGAGGCTAGCACCTATAACGATCACTACTTATCAATCAGCATTTCGTAATATGGGGCTTCTTGGTAGATATTACGACTTCTTAATAATCGATGAATGCCATCATTTGCCAGCTGATAAGTTTAAGACTATAGCTATACATTCGATAGCACCATATAGAATGGGGCTTTCAGCAACAGTTGTTAGGGAAGATGGTAAACATATAGAGTTGTTCCCCTTAATGGGGGGAGTCATCTATCATGTTACTGCTGCAGAGTTATCTGCTAGAGGATATCTTGCTAGGTACAGAGTGTATACTGTAAAGGTTAGATTAGCTCCGGATGAGATTAGGGAATATCGTGAGCTTAGAAAGACCTTCAGAGTATTGACAGGTAATCGTAGTTTTAAAGAAGTTTTAGAAGCTGCTAGAAGGGGTGATAAGAAGGCGGCTGATGCATTACGCATACATAGTAGACTTAGATTATTAGTTGCTAATTCAAAGAATAAGATCAAAAAGGCGGTTGAAATAGCTAGTAAAGAGCTTAAGTCTGGTAACAAGATCATTATATTTACCCAGTATATTGAACAGGCTAAGAAAATTAGTGAAGAATTAAATGCTTACCTATTAACTGGCGAACTTGATTCAAAGACTAGGAAAAGAATACTTGAGGAATTTAAGAAGGCACCAAGTGGTATACTTGTTGTAACAACTGTAGGTGATGAAGGACTAGATATTCCTGATGCTAATGTAGGTATACTCGTATCAGGTACTGGGTCTAGACGGCAATTTATACAGAGACTGGGTAGACTGTTAAGGCCTAAATCAGGTAATCAGGAGGCTAAGCTTTATGAAATAGTCATTGAGGGCACGCCTGATGAATACCTATCTAAAAAGAGAAAGAGCATATTATTTGATTATAGTGATCTAAACACATAATGTGTAGAATATTGAGTTAAGAAGTAATTTAAATAGATCAATGCTCCTTGGAATGAAGTTTATTCTAACGAATCTTTTAATTTCATTCACATCGATAAAAGATTTATAGTTGCTGTCCACAACTACATAGGCTAGTGTATCATAGTTTGTCTTTTCAGTAAGATACCTTTCCAATGCCTTCCTATACCTTTTATCATAGAAGTCGACATGGCGAATCACTCCATAAGATACTGGATGATAGGGTTTCAAGGGCACTATATTTTCTTCATCAGTAATGTTATGACATATTTGTAACTTTACATCATTAGATACGGAACTACATATGTTGCCAGAATCATTTATGTAAATACACTCTCCCTGCCTAACGGTCTTCAATCGATCAATGGTTTTTCTTAAAAGATCTCCTATCAATATGTCTCTACGTAATCTACATGTTTTGATCCATACACTTTTTAGATTAACGTAGTACCTGATACCATGTTGTTTAAATAGATCATGTAATTCTTTATTTCCATGTATAAAGAGACTATTAATGCCGATAGATAGGTATAGTCTTCTATTGTTAACTGTCCTGACAAGTGTATATCCAGTCTCTTCAGCTTTAAGTACATCATAGCTTTTCAATGTATTGAGTAATTTTAATAATAACTCATTATCTATATCCCATAATATACTACTTTCGAGGATAAATACATTAGCTGGTATGTTGGCCATACAATTTATACCCAATACAATATTTTCTATGAGGAGAGTTTAATTAACTTGTTAATACAACATAAGCCTTGATAAACACTTGGAGGGTTTACAATGGATTATGAAGAGGGTGAAATGAAGAGAAAGATAGCAATATTTGAAGGAGAAGGTAGAATTGGTGAAGTTATAAAGGATTTTTCAACTATCCGCTTGACACCAGAGGATTTCTCTAGTCCTATAGCTCTACAAATGGCTTTATCAAGGATCTATGATGCCTTAATTAAAAGTATGGAGAAAGGGCCTAAGAAACATTATGTTGCAGAGATCAGATTTAGAGATGGTCTTGAAAACCCCATCGTATTTGCAATAGATCTCGGTGAAGAACCTCCTCCATTTACGAGGAAGAAGATTAAAGCGAGGATAATCGTAGAGTTATTTGAGGAATAATTGGGCTCGGGCATGATGATTCTTGTAAGGGCTGATGAGTAGATGATGTCTAACCAGGCTACTGAACATAAATATATTACTCGCTGGCCTAAGAAGAGAGAATTTTTAGCATATTATTTGATATATAAGGTCTATGGCTCTGGAAACTTCAATATAGGTGAAGCATCAGATTTGCTTATTAAAGAATTCTGCTGTAATAGGAAGGTGGCATATAATATCATTAAGAGATTATATAGAATGGGCTTCCTCATTAAAGTAGATAAAGTCATATATAAATGTAGGGGTTTATATGAAATACTTGATAATTATTTATCAAAATATATTTTAAAACGATGTAAACAGCACGAAAGAGAAAGTGCATGAGAAAAATACATTGGTATTGTATTACTATCTCTACTAACCCGATTACTCTGCTTCTAATACGATCTCTATTGTGCTTACACGTGTCTGGCGGCCGTTAGGATTGGTTACTGTTTGACTACCGATCTTGATGTCCTTAACTTTTACCTTCTCTGGTAGGAATCTGCTTCTAACGATCTCTACAGTGTCAACTGCCTTACTAATAGCACGTCCCCTAGCCTTTACTACTACCTCTTTAACGCCTTGATGTATTAGGGTTAGTACTGCTAGTACGTAGTTCATGACGTTTTTCTTACCTACTAGAACCGTATTGCTTGGTTGAGGTGTTGCCTCGGCCATGTCTATTCTCCTCCTATACTAGATATTACTGGAATCCATGATATTTGGGTAGCTGTATATAAGTGTTTCCCACCTAGTGTTATTAGGCCTCTCCATTTTAATTCCAATCCGCCAACCTACATGGTATTATCGGAAGGGGTATGTTAAACTTGCCAGTTAATCCTATATACAGCGGCTTATGTCCTTCATGTGGTGGAGAAGCTGATGCTTACTCTATAATGAATTATGGCATTTGTAGGAAATGTTCTAGACAAAGTACAAGTTATAAACTCGGACTCGTAGAGTACAATAGATCGATCGAAAATGAGATCATAGAGTTTGAGGAGTATTTTAGGAGAGCTACTGGAGGCTATAGTTTATGGGGTAGTCAACGTATATGGCTTAAAAGATTGTTCAAGGGCGAGAACACAAGTATTATAGCACCAACGGGTATCGGCAAAACAACATTACTAGCAACATTCTCGCTATATATGAGTAGCAGATATAAGAAGAAGGTACTAATATTAGCCCCGACATCAAGTCTGGCTAAGCAGATATATAATCGGCTATCTTCAATGGCCAAATCCTCTAATTATAATGGTAGAATATTATTTTATGATTCATCTTCCAGAAAGAGCCATAGAGACGAAATAATTGATCGTATTAGGAAAGATGACTATGATATTCTGGTTATAACAAATGCGTTCTTATCAAGACATCCAGCTTTATTTGAGAAGAAGTTCTTCGACATAATTATCGCAGATGATGTTGACTCCATACTTAATCGATCAAAGAATATTGTGAGACTACTCAATATGCTAGGATATAATCAGGAGACTATAATGCTTGCTAGAGAACTCACCGATCTAAGAAGTAGGCTCTTAGTATTAAAGGCAAACGGTTTAGAGGATAAATACAATGAGGCTTTGAAGAAATATCTTGATATAGAGGCAAAGCTTAGAGAAGCTAAAGCTAAAAATAGGCATGGACAGATCATAGTAGCAAGCGCTACTGGAAGAGCCCGTGGACCCTACATCGCTGTTATGAGGGAGTTATTAGAATTCGATGTTGCAGGTATAACTCTCTACGCAAGAGATGTATGTGATACATATATTGTCACTGAGAAAAACAAAATCCTTCAATGGGTCTATAGAATAGTTAATAAAGTTGGTCCCGGAGGAATTATATTAATAAGCTCGTTTCATCCATTAAAACATTATATATCAATAGATGACATAATTGATTATTTAAGTAGAAATACAGACTATACAGTAGCTAAGGCCACGCCAGCTAACGTGAAGAAGCTTCTTGATGGAAGAGTAGATATAGTTATTGGATCCGGTTCATACTATGGAGTTAGTGTTAGAGGCATTGATTCGCCAGAGAAAATAAAATACATTATATTTATTGGTACGCCCTGCTTCTCAATAGAGATCAATAATTTATTAGCTAATATTAGAACTCTATATAGAATGCTTATTCACCTTAGCGAGAATGGATATAGTGTTAGAGAATACATGTTTAGACTGTCAAGGATACTCAGATATATTAATCGTAAAGAATATCGTATAATAACATCACTACTTAAAAAGAGAATAACTATTGACGATGTATCAAGTACTAGGATCATTGAATGGTATAATACTATAGAAGAGATAATGGAGTATACACTTAATAAATTAAAAGAAATACTTGATATAAAACAAAAGATTGTAGTTGGAACTATAGTACTTATTAAGCATAGTTCTAAATATATAGGCTTAATACCAGACTTAATGACCTATATACAAGCTAGTGGACGCACGTCAAGACTATATAATGGAGATATGACCCATGGTTTGTCGATAATCATAGAAGATAAGGAATTAGAGGAGCTTGTAAGAGCATTAGAGGTTAAAATGAAGTTTATAAGTAAAGAGGCATCATTTAAGAAGTTTACAAGGATAAATATTAAAAGAGAACTCGAGAAAATCAAAAGATCTAGGTCTAGAAAAGGTAGTTCATACAACATACATTTTAAGACCGTATTATTAGTTGTTGAATCACCCACTAAGGCTAGGACAATAGCTAATTTCTTTGGTAAACCAGCCAGGAGAAGGATAGGCCAATTAATAGTTTATGAAACACCTATTGTAGATGGAAATAGGATTATGTATCTAAATATTTTAGCCACTCGTGGACACATATTTGATTTGACAACAGATCCCTCTAGAGGACTCTATGGTTTAGAGTATAACGTAGATAGTAAAGAGTATAATCCTGTATATAACACCATTAAAAGGTGCCGTTTATGCGGGCACCAGTTTAGCCATGGAAATTCTTGTCCAAGATGTGGTAGTACAAGTATTTATGATGCTTTGGAAGTAGTTAATGTTTTAAGAAAACTAGCCAGTGAAGTAGATGAAATACTAATCGGTACAGACCCTGATACTGAAGGCGAAAAAATTGCCTTTGACATCTATCTTGTAGTAAAGCCATTAAATAATTATGTCTACAGGGTAGAATTCCATGAAATAACTAGGAAAGAGCTTGAAAAGGCACTTAAAGAGAAGAAATCTCTAAATATAAATCTTGTTCAGGCACAACTCTATCGCAGAATACTTGATCGAATTATAGGGTTTAGTCTCAGTACTGAGTTATGGAATAAATTTAATAAGCACTGGCTTGGAGCAGGCCGTGTACAGACACCTGTTCTCGGGTGGATCATTGATGCCTATAGGAAGTGGAAAGAGAAACAATGCACTGCAATATCCATCATGGCTGGTTCTGAGAAGCCCTACTTGCCTATAAGGATTTGTATAGATAATAACGATGTTGCTAAAGAGATCTATGAAGAGGTCGTGAAGAGGAATAAAATCGTTATTAGAGTTATAGATAGATTTGAGAAAATTGTTAAACCTAAGCCTCCATATACAACTGATGAACTATTATATGATGCCTCACGAATAGGTATACCTGCAACACTTGCTATGAAACTTGCCCAAGAACTCTTTGAATCAGGTCTTATAACATATCATAGGACTGACTCAACATATGTATCCAATACAGGTATTGAAATTGCTAAGAACTATGCTAAGGAAAAGGGTCTTAATGAATACCTTGTCCCTAGACATTGGGGAAGTAAGGGTACCCATGAAGCTATAAGGCCTACTCATCCATGGGATGCAACCGATCTTGAGAAGGCATTAGCTGAAGGATTAATTAACATACCTATATACTTAACGCCATTACATATTAGACTATATGATCTGATCTTTAGAAGGTTTATGGCTAGCCAAATGAGAGAGTATAGTGTTTTATGTGCAAAAGTTATTACAGAATTATCAAGAAAATATCTTGTTGAGATCGAAATACCATACATGGTTAAGAGTCACGGTTTTGATTTAGTAGCTAAACCAGTAGTTTATACATGGCTTCCAAATACAAACATCATAGAACTCGACATAACTAGTATTAGAAAGTATAGAACTTCTAGAGAGAAGCTAATGGATCATGGCTTAACTATAAGGAAGATGAAAGAAGTTGGCATAGGAAGGCCAAGTACATATGCATCAATATTGTCGAAGATACGTCGCCATGGATACATTATTGAGTCTAAGAAAAGGAAATACCTAATACCTACTAAGACGGGTATCGAGATATATAATTATCTAGTTAATAACTATCCCGATCTAGTATCTATTGAGACTACCAGACATATGGAGAAACTTATTGATATGATAACTGTTGGGGAAGTAGATGCAGTAGAAGCTATAGAAGATATACTTAGTAAATTAGTAAGCCATAAGCTAATAGATCATGAGTGGTATATGGCTAGGGAATTCGCTAAAGTCTCCTCTTAACGTGTATAGCTATATAAGATCTTCTTCTTCCTCTAAACCTTTCACTACCGATCTCTATATTAATGATCTCTATAGAGTCTCCTAATCTCTCTGACAATATCCTATAAACATCAACTGCCTTACTTATGAAATCTCCTCTTCCTTTGATAATGATTTCTTCTACTCCTTGATTAAAATTAACAACAGCGTCAAACACATAGTCAGATATGGGTTTTCTCGATACATCTATAATCTTTACATTTGCACCTAAAACCATTCCCTTGTCCACCTCTTGTAGTCTACAATATGGGTTCTAATTAGGTTCTATTTAAGCATAGTTCTTTATATAGGTATTCCATCATTAATAGTATGATAATTATAGTGTATATTTGTCAGCCGGAGTTCTTATACATCATCTACTAGTCATGAGATAGGGCGTTCATCATCAATTAATGATTAAATTCTGTGCCCATTATATCTTTTCTCATCGCAAGTACTAGGTATTCCTTTATCTTTTCATTAATTTCATTTATGAGTTCCTCTATGTTAATGCTGTCTTTACACACTATAAACAATGATTGGGGCAATGATGCAGGATCAAGTGTATGTGCACTAATAATCTTCGCCTCAATAAATTTTAATATAACCTTATTTTTCTTATTATTTACGTATACCCATACATATCTATTATTTATGGACGCTATTGACGCTGTATTATTGTTTATGACGGCTTGCTTAATGATTCTTAATGGAAGTTTATTTAATCGCTTAGATGGTACAGATGCCCTTAGCTCGTAACATAGCATACGAATTTTATTTGAGTATTGCCTAAGAATATTGAAGAAACTATTTATAATATTTCTTTTCCCTAATCTAAATGTTACCGTGACTCCTAGAGTGTCTTCGCCCAAATAGACAACATTCTTTATATTGCAACTAATTAGATCTCTTATAATTTTACTAACGATAGTGCCTGAAACAAATACTAGAGTGAATGTAAGTCTAAATTTAAAATTAATAGATGGGTCTGTCGGGGATAACTTCTTCATTGTATCTGTAGAAATCATTTCTTCATCCCCTAATCTAAGTATTTGATCAGTAACACGTGCCCTCTTCATTGAAAGTACTCTGTCCGTGGCGTGTCATCATATCCAGTATACTGTTCTATATCAAAACCCTTTAATTAGATTAACACTTAGTTATTGGTATGCATGTAGCTTATAAGTGTGTTTTTATATTTTTGATATGTAGGTGCTTAATAATATGAATGGGCAACCATCAAATAAGAAGATGATCGCGATCTCTCAAGCATCTATCATAGCCTTCTCATTTATATCAGTATTCCTTAGACAATATTTTTGGCTGGTAATAATATTATACATGTTCTTGCTCATGGGTATCACCTCATATACCACAATGAGGAAAACCAAGCCTAAGCCCGAAGATCTTAAGAGTTTACTATTTAAGGAGCCAAATGCCATGAAGATCGCTATGACCGATAAACTACTAAATAAAGAGCTCATGAAACAAATGAAAGGTATGATGTTAGGCTTTGCTACGCTACCAATAGCACTTGTGATCTTCTCTATATATCCAACTCTTATAGCACCCTTCGTTAGTGAATTAATAGATAGAATTACTAAAGATCCTATACTTGTATCCTTTCTCAATTTCTTCATAATGTACGAGGTTGTATTCTCAGCTATTACTGTCATAAGAATACTTTTATTAAATAGATTTACCGTCGAAAATATAATGTTACCTCAAAAATTCTCTGTCTATAAAAAAGGAGTTTTAACTAACGAAAGAATGTTTGTAAGATTTGAGGAAGGACAGTGTTTCAAATATAATCCCAAAAGGAAATTCATAGAAATAATTAATCCCAAGGCTAAAGGCTTTAAGCTTAGACTGTATAGTGAGCGAATTAGCGAGTTAAGAGATAGATTACTAAATACTGGAGCTATTAAAGAGTGTGAAGAATAATGAAGACCAAATACACGTGTATTGTATGTGGTAGAAAATTTCCCCACGGACAAGGTATAGTTATAGAGTATGGCACGTATAAGCTAACATTTCATAGTAGTAGATGTGCCTCAAGATTTCTAAAACTATTACTTGAAAGAGTTCCTGAAGAAACCTTGGGTAAATACATCGGAAAAATTATTGAAGAATTTGAAGAAAGACTTGAATTACTTAAAAAGGTTAAGGCTAAAAGAATATAGAATATCAGTTCGCGGTAATGTCATCATCCCCTTATAAGAGTCCATGGGGGGCAAGTGTCTTCATCTAATAGTTAACATCTGTGTATGCAGTTTATATAATTGTGTATCATTGATGACCGGCTTTAATACGCTCTCTTATCTTGTCAATTATTTCTCTAGATAATCCCGTCTCTCTTGCAAGATCAACAGCTTTTTCAAGGGCCTCATCTTCATTATCTGCTTGTACGTTAAATACTATATTAGTACCTCTAACTTGAATACGAAACCTTGTTTGGTTTAGGAAAAGATATTTATCTATAATTCTGAAGTCTTCTTTCGCGAGCAACATAATCTCTCTACCTATCTAGATATTGATATGTATAGAGATAGATATTTATTCTGCTTAGACAACATATTATTATCGTAGAATTATTCTTAGTATGTGGAGGATCAGTTATGGTTGATGCCCCCTTAATAAAAGTAGAACCTCCTGGACCAAAAGCTAAAGAAATACTTGAACGTGATGAAAAACTTCTAATGCAATCATTTGTACGTTGGTATCCGCTTGTTATTGAACGTGGAGACGGATTTATTGTAGAAGATGTTGATGGTAATAGGTACATTGATTTTAATAGTGGTCTCGCAGTACTTAATGTTGGACATAATCATCCTAGAGTATTGAATGCCTTAAAGGAAATGCTAGGCAAGATCACTCATTATAGTTTAACGGATTTCTACTATAGAGAAGCTGTAGATCTTGCTGAGAAATTGGTATCAATAGCTCCTATGGGTGGTGATAAAAAAGTATTCTATGGAAACAGTGGTGCAGAGGCTATAGAGGCGTGTATAAAGATTAGTCGTGGACATTTCCGCAACAAGAGGCCTTATCTGATAGCATTTTATGGAGCGTTTCATGGTAGAACTATGGGTGCTAATTCATTAACAGCTAGTAAACCTGTACAGCATCGCTGGTTTGCGCCAATGCTTCCATGTGTAATCCATGCTCCCTACCCATACCCGTATAGATGTCCCTTTAATACAGATGACCCTATAGAGTGTGGCGAGCAAGCATTAGCATTTATAGAGGATTACATCCTCGGTAAATACGTTCATGGAGATGAAGTCGCGGCAATATTCTTTGAACCTATACAAGGCGAAGGAGGCTATGTTGTACCTCCAGATAACTTTCTACCCGGGCTCCGCAAATTAGCCGATGAATATGGGATACTACTTGTCGACGATGAAGTCCAGAGTGGTATGGGCCGTACAGGGAAATGGTGGGCTATACAACACTGGAATGTAGAGCCTGATCTAGTGGCTATAGCTAAGGCTATAGCTTCAGGGCTACCCTTATCAGCCGTAGTGGGTAGAGCAGAGATCATGGATCTAGAAAGGGGTAGCCATGCAACAACGTTTGGCGGAAATCCAATAGCGTGTAGAGTAGGATCAGAGGTTATACGTATTATTGAAGAGGAAGGGTTGCTTGAAAACGCATCTCGGGTTGGAGAATATATTATGAAGAGATTCCGAGAATTGCAAGATCACCTTGAAATCATAGGCGATGTACGTGGTAAAGGACTTATGATAGGCGTAGAGCTTGTCCGAAATAGAGAGACTAAGGAACCAGCTAAAAAAGAACTTGCAAAAGTAATAAATGAATCATTTAAACGCGGTGTGCTCGTCATAAGTGCTGGATTATCAACACTGCGTATAGCTCCTCCTTTAAACATTACCATCGAAGCTGTTGATAAGGCGTTTGAAATTATTGAGAGTATTCTTAAAGAAGTTGATAAGGAGGTAAAAGCTCGGTAAAACCCCGTCTTCATCATTTTATCAGTGATCGAGGGCTTCTTCACCACCACTATCTTCATATATAACCCAGTATTTTTTTAATAAATTATACGTTTCCCGCAAAGCTATAGGTAAAGATTTTATACCAGCTATAACTGGCATGAAATTACTGTCACCACACCATCTAGGCACTACATGTACATGTATATGGTCTTCTATACCCGCACCAGCCACTCTACCAAGATTTATTCCTATATTAAAACCATCGGGTTTTAAAGCTCTTCTTAAAACATCTATACTATATTTCAAGTTGTTCACTAGTTCCATTGATTCTTCATTAGATAAACTATTAAGATCCTTTACATGCCTGTAGGGTACAATCATTAGATGACCACTATTATACGGGTAGGCATTGAGTACTACATAAGTATAATTACCTCTATGTATGATCAGTGATTCTTCATCGCTTTTTCTAGGAAGAATGCATAATATACATTCTCTATATTCTTTACCACTTGTAAACGTCTTTATGTATTCATATCTCCATGGAGACCATATTATTCTGTACAAATTAATCCCTCAATAATCTCTTTAAGATCGTCTATTTCTCCCACAATTATGTTTATGTATGGATTCTTCTTATTAAATTCTATAGTATAATAGGTGTTAAACCATTTAATAGAAAATAATATATGATCGTTAATGAATATCCCAGCCTCTATGACATCGATCATAAGCCCACTTAGACGGTCGCTACGTTTAATCTTAAAATATTTTACATTATACTCGCCCTTAGCAATGATTATAAGTATTGTTAAGTTCTTTTTTACAGAGTACATTCTTATATATCCGCATTCGAATAATGGCCTTAATTGGTTGAGGATTGACTTTATATTTCTAGACTTTATATTTAAGTTTATCATGTATACTCCCGGAGAGTAGCTGATCAATATGTATGAGTTCTCATTAATTATTGCGAAGATATGCTATATATTCATAGTACTTACTTATTTCAGTATACTTGATATAAAATATAGGGATATACCTGATAAGTATGCATGGGCATCACTTGTAGGCGCAATAATATTATTCCTGTTTTCAATACCTATAGACCTAAAACACGGCCTAACAATGTTTACAATCTATACACTAACGTCTATGCTTTTAGGGCCACTACTATTCTATGGATTATATAAAACCGATATGATTGGTGGAGCTGATGTAATAGTTGTAGCTGAACTAGCATTATTGTTTCCATTACCTACTATATACAAATATACATTATTCGCAGGAACACGTATTATGCCTATACTTTTACCCCCTATATTACCAATATTATTGTATACGAATTTACTTATAGCCGCAATTATCCCGTTTAATATACTTTATAATTTAATAAGATATAAGAATGTATATCGTTCTCTAAAGACGAGTCTTGTAAAGAAAATAATACTTCTGGCTACAGCTAAACCTGTTAAAGCTAGAAACTATTTAACACTTAAGCATAGATATTTGTTAGAAGAATTTAAAGTAACTAATGAAGGAATTGAAAGAACTATTAGGACATCATTTGATATCGATGAAGAATATAGAGATCATCAGAAACTAATAAGGGAACTTATTAGCAAGGGTCTTCTTAGCCCAGATGATTATATAATTATTACCTATGGCATACCATATATAGTTCCCATAATGCTTGGCACATTATTATTTATGATCTTCGGCGATCTAGTTATTCAGTACTTATTTTTAGCCTTTAGCTAATCCTCAGGATCACGTATACCTTCTTCAGTAATAATGAATACAGCTTCTCCTTCAGGTAGATGTGGCGCATCAACTACACGTGCAATTCTCTTATTACCCTTACTTTTCCTAAGCTTAATCCTTACACCAGGAGTATGGTACAGTATATGTCCGCCAACAGCTTGCGTCGGATCTCCATAGAATACATCTGGTCTAGCCATGACTTGATTAGTGACCACAACTGCAACATTGTATGCTTCAGCCATTTTTAGGAGTTGATGAAGATGTTTATTTAATTTCTGCTGTCTAATAGCGAGGTTCTCTCTACCAGGATATTCTGCACGAAACAGGCTGGTTACAGAATCAACAACTACTAATCTAATGTTCTCTTTAGGTATAAGGACAAATAACTCATCGACTACAGCCATCTGATGATCACTATTATATACCCTTTGATACAGTATATTATCCATAACTTCATCAGGATCTAGACCTAAAGCTCTAGACATAGCCTCTATACGTTCCCATCGGAAAGTACCCTCTGTATCAATATAGGCTGCCTTACCAGATAGACCACCTCTCTCAGGAGGTAGTTGTACATTAACGCTTAATTGGTGACATATATTGGTCTTGCCAGTGCCATATTCTCCAAAGAACTCTGTTATCGTTCTTGTCTCAATACCTCCTCCCAATAAGTCATCAAGATTCTTGCTTCCAGTGGTGATCTTTTGTATGTTCATACGCTCAAGTTTTACTTCTCGTGCCGTTTTAAACCTTATATCAAGTGCCTTCCTTGCTGCCCACACAATCTTATTTGCTGTTGTAAGAGGGATTCCGGCAGCCTGACTAATTTCTTCCGGCCTGGATATTGCTATGGATTCTATCGTTGGAAAACCAGCTTCTATTAGCTTATTAGCTATTGAAGCTGTTACACCAGGTAGATCTGCTATAGATCTGGGTTTATCCTTTGCCATATTCACCCCATCCAATATTCTAGTGTTTTATAAAAGGGTCTTATAACCTATATTGCTCCAACTCAACCTTAATAAACACTATAGCGTGTATAGTATGGTTAGAGGTGCTACAAATTATGTTTACGCTATCAGTACATTTGACAAGCATTAACGCCGAGAGATTATCAGAAACCTTACCACCTCAAGTACAATTCCAGATAAATCTACAAGTACCATCAGCTTCACCGTTTCGAAGGGACGAAGCCTTAATCATTCCTTTCTCGTTTGCCATAGCCTCTTTACCACCAGTTGTACAGATAAGTCTCAAGGGCCAAGCAATATTCATGCCCCGTGACAAGGATGGCCGTAAAATACGTGACGAAATAATGTCTAAGAAGAAAATTCCACAACAAGTAGTACAGGCAATATTTAATAACATTATAGCAGATGTAATAATCATTAGTAGATCACTTGGTGTGCCCCCACCAATACCCCCTATGAGGCTTCCTCAACCCCAAAAGCCTCCTGAACAAAGATATACTCCGGTACAATAAATAGTTGGAGGATATACCCGCATGAAGTTGCTCTTAATTCATGCACGTAGATTTTGGTATCGTGTTACCGAAAAGGCATTAGAAGATCATGAGCCCGTAGATGATAATAAAGAGAAGGAATTCAGTAATGCCCTAGTTGTATTTACATCTATAGAAGAAAACGATGACCATAGTGTTGCTGATCAAGCATCTACAGAGATCATTGATGTGGCCAGCAAGGTCAAGCCCGACACTATAGTGTTATATCCTTATGCGCATCTATCAAATAGGCTTGCATCACCGCCAAAAGCACTTGATATCATTAAGTATCTTGAGAGAAGACTAAAGGATAGCACATATATTAATATCTACAGAGCGCCTTTTGGATGGTATAAAGCTTTTCAACTTGAGTGCCTGGGTCATCCATTAAGCGAGCTTTCAAAAAGTATTGAAAAGAAGAAAACAGGTGAAATAATTAGACAAGAAATTAAAAAAGAATACATAATACTCACTCCAGAAGGAAAGATCTATAAACCGGAAGAATTTGATTATACAGGTTACGACGAATTAAGGATACTTGTTGAAAAGGAAGTTTTTGGAAAGGAACTATCAGGCGGAATAAATAGAGTTAATCAGTATTGCCGTAAGTTTGGATTTGAATGGGAACCATTTAGTGATCATGGACATATGAGATATGGGCCGCATGCAACAGCTATCATGGAAGCTGTTGGACAATATTCATGGATTGTTGCACAGAGTCTTGGTATACCTATATTCAAAGTTATGGGTACAAATACATTTGATCTATCTAGAAAGCCTGTTTTAGAGCATGCTAAACTATTCGGAGATCGCCTCTATGAGTTAGAAGTAGAAGGCAGCCGTTATATACTGAGATATGCAGCTTGCCATCAACAATTTGCCATGCTTCGCGACTGGGTTATTAGTTATCGTAATTTACCTATGGGTGTATTCGAGCTTGCTGATAGCTATCGTCTCGAGAAACGCGGTGAATTAAACATTTGTTTTCGCATGAGAAAGTTCTACATGCCTGATCTTCACATACTTACAAAGGATCTAAAGGAAGCTATCGAAGTTTCTAAAAAGGTTCAAGAAAAGATCTTTGAAGAGGTTAAGAAAGTCGGCAGAGAATATGTAGCTCTTTACAATATAACCCGTGACTTCTTCGAACAATACTTTGATGATATAATAGATTTTGTTAGAAAAGAAGGTAAGCCAGTATTAGTCGCTCTATTACCTGGAGGTATTTATTACTGGGTCTTGAATGTTGAATACCATATTATTGATAATCTTAAAAGACCACGTGAAATAGCAACTTTCCAGATAGATATTGGCAATGGAGAGCGCTTTGGCATTACCTACATTACTGAAACCGGAGATAAGAAATACCCAGTAATTATACATACAGCTATTATTGGCTCACTGGAAAGATACATATACATGGTATTCGATACTGCTGCACAACTAGAATTAAGTGGAAAGACTCCATACATACCCACATGGATATCCCCTATCCAAGTCCGCATAATCCCTATTACAAAGAAACAATTAAAATATGCCGAAGAATTAGCTCTAAGAATTAGGAGTCATGGATTCCGAGTCGATATAGACGATCGAGATGAATCTCTTGGTAAGAAGATTAGAGAAGCTGCAAAAGAATGGATACCATATATAGTGGTCATTGGACAAAGAGAAGTTGACTCAAACACTATTAATGTTAGAATCAGAAGAACTAATGATCAGAAGGTAATGAATATAGAGGAATTCATAGAAATTTTACAAAGAGAAACGCATGGATATCCAAAGATCCCGCAAACTTTACCGTACTTTGTAAGCCATAGACCGGGCTTTAGCTATGTACAATAACATTATTATTTATCTCAATAATTTTCATTATTAAACATATAAAAATTTCTCCTTTATCTAATAGTTAGAAATTCACCGTACAACTCAATAAACTAATGCCTACCTTAGGCATCGATGAATAGGGATGTTAATATGAGGAGGAGATTCATTGGAAGACATCTAATGGTAAAGGGAAGATACGTTGACCTTATACTTGAAGGGAAAAAGACGTTGACTATTAGGCTGGGCATAGTTAAGCCTAGATATGAAGAAATCATTATTCATGGTGGAGGAAGACCTATAGCTAAGGTAAAAATTACACGAGTATATCATAAAAGAATAAGAGAACTAGGCGATGAAGATGCAATCAAAGATGGTTTTAAAAATCGTGAGGAACTCATTAATGAGCTAAAGAAAATTTATGAAAATATAAGTGATGATGATTGGGTTACACTTATAGAATTTAAGATAATTCAAAGACTTGATCAGCTTTCACAAGAGCATCCTTATATGGGCCTTGAACCGGCGGATCTGGCAAGGTTGGGACTTAGATACCTATCTAATGAGCTTAGTCCTGAGGAGAGAAAAATATTACTTGACTTAACTAGAACAAATAGTATACGTGCAACATCATATCGTCTTTTTGGAGGAATTGAGAAGAGACATCTTGTGCGAAGAGTACTCCGGAAAGTACTTAATAAACTCAAGGATAAAGGTTTAATCAAGAGGTGAAAGGATCGTGCCGTATTGGATACTACGTTGCCATAAGTGTAAAAAAGAGTGGCATTTAAAGGTAAGTTATAATCTAAAGAAAGAATTTACCAAACTATATCATTATTGTCCTTATTGTAAACATAACACTTACCATGATATAATAGAATATGTTGAGCAATAGAACGTAGCATTTTCCTTAAGCGTTAAACCTATAGTAAGAACCTTAGATACTATCAACTAGATGATGAGGAAGGGGTAAAGACCTAGTTAAGAAGGGATGAATAAACCTGTCTCAGCTGATTATCAATGATAAATAGACCTGGAATATAAGCTCTAAACCCCACATATGCGGTTCAAGGCATTCTATCGCAATCTTACCTGCTTTAAATACTCACAGCTTTCCCTATTCTATTGAGTATGTAGCTACATATTTATAAAGAGTCCTTAATGGAAATTATAGAGGGGTGTCTACGTGTTCTTGCTTGAAGTTTCTGATGATGTATATACTGCCTGCATATTCAACTCTTAGTAATAGCTCTCTTTCAATCAACTCCTCTATAAGCTTTTCAGGGCTTTCAACCAGGTTTCTTAGCGCATTCAAGGCGTACTCGTATTTTAATGGATGAACTGATACCGTGTTTAGTAGCCATGTTATTGGCTCTCCGAAGGCTTTACTTGGAGGTGGTTCAGGCATGTTTAATAACTCGATTTTTTCAGCGCTAAGTATCCTAGAGAATGCCTCGTAGGCTTCAATTAATTCTTTTTCAGTGGGTGGTTTGACAAATGATTCTGCAGGAGGTCTCACAGGAATTGAAATATATGTTTTATCTAGCTTCAGCTTTCCGAGAAATAATGCTATGCCTCTGTAGCTGTCTATGCTAGTGTTTACTCCGTGAACAAGCATTGTTTCAGATATAAGTACACCCTTATATTTCTCTGAAAACTCTAAAATCCCGCTAAGCACTTTGTCCAACTTGAGTGAAGGATGCGGCCTGTTTATTCTTCTCCAGATTTCCTCGTTCACAGCGTCTACTTTAACCGAGACTAGATCAGCTGGCGCGAGATCCTCCTGAACGTCTCTAAGCCATAGTAGAGATGAATTAGTTATAACAGCGATCTTCACATCCAACTCTCTTTTAACACCTTCAATAATTCTCCCTATGCAAGCATCTAGTGTTGGCTCACCATCAGGTACAAAGGTAACATAGTCCACGCTCCCCCTGCTCTCCTCAACAAACTTAATAATTTCCTCAACGATTTCCCTCCAATTATAGAAACACTTTCTCTTCAGTGTAAAGTGAGTGGTTCTGCCAAGTTGGCAATATATACAACTGTAAGAGCACGTCTTGTAGGGTACATTATTAACTCCGAGGCTACGGCCTAGACGTCTAGAGTTCACAGGACCAAATATGTACTTGTACATATAACCACTCAGCTACTACAACTATTTCTACAATATAACAAAGGGATTTTATATCCATTATGCCTTGTACAACAAATAATGGAATATTAGGAAGGGCTAATTTAATTAGAAGATCTTTGAAGCCGTGTAAAGCCGATCCATGCTCTCTATATAGCATCCCATACACACGCAAAAACGAAGTAAGAGCGAGACCTGGCTCAGCCGCTATCTAAGCGTTTCTATTGGCAACTCCATACATAGTCACAAATGATATTCTAACAGCGTTTGCTACAGTGACGGCTTTAGCTATATTTGCCAGCATTGTTAGCAACATTATTGCTAATGTCATATAGTAGCATGGTACAGTTCTTCCAAGGTATGGTGTTAGATCTTAGGACAAAATGGACTACTAAAACATGTGTTACATCAGACACCTAGCTTAAGTATTAATGCTTATTTTTAACAACATTTGTTTTGGAAACACCATTTAAAATACGCTAAATAATAAGGAGTATACTTCATAATAACAATAATAGTAAGTAAAACGACTAAGCCGTCATTGGGATTTTTCGATAAAAGCATTCCAAAATGGTAGCTAAAAACCTTAAAATTACACATTATTTTCATTTCACTAATGCTAAAGTGTCTTCTTCATATTACAAAAGTACTTAAGTAGTGAATGTAGAAAGTTAATGCGGTGATATAGTTCATGGTTAATCTTAAGAAGCTTAGAAAAGAGTTTTGGTTACGTCATTCAAATCCTTGGAGCGGACTAACTAGAATGCTTATTTCGCCATTCTTATATTTAACCATATGGTACCATAATTGGGTGGGCCTAGGTATAGTTATTCTTTGGACGATAGTTAATCCCATAGTCTTCCCGAAACCTAAAAGAACCGACAACTGGTTTAGTAAAGCTGTTTTAGGCGAAAAAGCATGGCTAAACAAGTTTAGAAGCAAGCCCCAACCAGATCTACCATTTCTACTAAACACTCTTACCGCAATATTCTTTGTACCATCAATATATTTTGCATACGTTAACATGTTCTGGCCAACACTTTACTGCGCTACCTTAATGTCCATTTTTAAACTATGGTATGTTGATAGGGTTGCGCTACAATATGGTAAGGAATATAGTTTTACCGTTAGCTGAAGCTTAGTCTGGTTTAAAAATTCCATGTTTGCTTAATGAAATACCTATTCTCCGAGACCAGAAGCTCATATTAAAATGATTTAAGTTTATTCAAAAGTTGTTTAGAATATCACATACTTCTAACTAAAAATATAGCTATCTATATAGAATAAAGAAGATTATTAATAGACAGTAGTGATAGCCAAGGAAGTAGAAAACTAGTTAAAGCTAATAAAAACTATAGGGACAGTTTTGTAGCGAGTATGTTGCTAATATAATATGTACTTGGTGAATGAATACTCATAGATATGAGGTTGATGTTCTCCGAAGAAGAGCTTAGAGTCCCGAGAACAAGCCCAAATAGCCTTAAAGAAAGGCTCATATGACCTAGCATGCCTTCTATCTAAGTAAGCGCTACAACTATATCTGAAACATACTCTACTAGTATTCGCGAGCTACTAGCCACCCATTTCTGGAGTTAGGAATACTATTCTACTACCGTTCCTCAATGGATGATTTAGATAAGATACTGATATCCCATCAACGATTATATTAAACCATAATCTCCCGGAAAGTATGCCCTCTCCAATTCTTTTACTAATTTTGTTTCTTATAGTGATTACAAGGTCTTTCAATGTAGCATTATCTGGTAACTCGAGTTTTGTAATCCTATGTTTATCTCCAACAAGTTCGCCAGCCCTGTGTAGAAATATTACTGTCACTTTTATTGGCATTTCTCTATCACCAAATAGTTATCCACGAAGATATGTATATACAGAACAGTGTTATATTATTAAAACCTAATTGCCTATTTAATCTATCCAATCGCCTGTCTCTATCTTCTCAGGAATGTATTTGTCAGCTAAGAACTTCAATCCTTTACTAGCCATAGCCTCTATTTCGAGTTTAGCTAATGTTTGGAAGAAGATACACATTTCACGGATCCACTCTGGTTTACGGAACCATGGATAGCCTACTAAGCCCTTTTTATTCTTAATTTTAGATTTCATCTCACGGTCATTTAAACATGCTTCAGCGATATCATAGCCTACAAGCTCAACAGCTCTCTCAACATCTTTCGGTTTAGCCTTAATAATGTAATTCTTTCTTTCACTTTCAGATAGGTACGGCTTCTTTCTAGGCAATTTACTTATTTCATCAACTGACATTCCCTCGATGGCTTTGAATTTCCTTAAATGCTTCCTTACGATATCGTCTCCAAATACATCACTCATCATTACACCTATGAATTTAGCATCCGGAGTTGCTAATCGCTCACTCTCATAAGATAAAGTAATGGACCCTATCTTGAACACGCTATAGATATAGAATCCATAAGGATCAGAGTCGGCAAGTACATAGACCGGCAACTTAAGTTCTTCACTAAGTCTTCTTACAAAACGTCTTGTAGCACGATCCGGTTGGCCCGCACTCGTGATCAATATAGCTTTGTATTTTCTCCAGAAACCATAACGATGTAATTGCTGAAAAACAGCATCTTTCTCAACGACAAGTACAAACTCTGCATCAACATCAATAAATTCTATGAGGTCTGGCGTAGGTTCTATAGCATATGCTCCGTGGCCCATCCTACTAAGATCAATTACATCATCCCCACTACGTATCCTCATATTACCAACAACTTTACCCTTCTCCTTACTAAGTATCAATAGCTCCTCACGTAGAAGTCCTAGGTAAACTTCAAGATCTCTTATAACACTATCGCTTTCTCTCTGTTCATTCCAGGTATATTCACTCCTCAATCTACCCTTTTCATCACGATATACTATAGTGTGTTTACCACGGTAATATAGATCACGAATCGTTGGATACTCATTATTTACGAGAGCATCATATATTATTGCCGCCATAAGTGTTGTCTGCATAAACTTACGTGATTCATTAACGTCTAAGAAGCTTCTTCGAAGCATCTCTGGGCCTAATAATAACAAATTTCTTCTCTCATCATATATAGTATTAGACAGTGTACGTTTAGGAATAATAAGAACTGGTGGACGCCCTTCAAGGATCCTTTTAGCTATTCGAAGGAACTTATTGCGAAATACTTCTATTCCTCTTTCTCTAGCTTTTTTATCAATATGCGATATATAGGCCATATAGTATCTCCTCCCTAAACACCTATTTCAACATTAGCTATTGCCTCTAGAACCTTGGTCTTTTCAAGTCCTATTCTTGAGGCTATTGCTTCTACAAGTTTCTCTTTCAATAAAGGTTCTATATTATCATGACTTATCGAGTCCCGTAATATTATTGACAGGTTACGGGCTATTTCAGGTACGTATCTTGTTAAAATTATTATTCTTCTTTTCTTCTCCATTTCCCTAATCTTATGAGATAAATAGATCCTTAGTTTACGTAAAACATTCCTTAATGCAAGCCTGAGTTCTCTTTCAATCTCCGGTACATCAGCTACGCTCTCCTTGCCAACGCCTTTAAATGGAACCTTAGTACTACATACATGTGTTAATATGAGTAGTGGCGCTGGAAATGATACCTTGTAGTGTTCCCAATTAATTCGTTCTATAACCTTCCATGAAACATCACTTTTCTCATCATATAACAATGGGATCTTATTAGCATATCTTAAGAGAATGGGGTATCTATCAGAAACGGGTACTTTGCCTCCATAAGCTATACCTACTTCTATAATAAATGGATGGCCTTGGTAAGCCTTAGGTCTACGCGTTACTGCCTCCACAAATTCAGGCTCGAAAACCCTCTGTAAGCCAGCCTTTATAATATCTTCTCCAAGTGGAGATAAGGCTTCTGATGTAGGAGGCCTTATTCTAGGATAGATCTTACTTAAGGCCGATACTATTTCTTCAAGCTCTCTTTCATCTAATTGCCTAGGATCTTTATCCGGATCAATGTTTTTCTCCTTAAGTATTTTTCTAATAGTCTTCTTATCGAGACCTACAAGCCCCTTGACTAACATATCAACTACTTTAGATTCTTTCGTCGAATCCCTTAGTCTCTGAATAAGTTCTAGATCAACACCCCTCATAACATTAGCTAATTTTGTTAATTCTTTATCAGTTAATTTTTTAGGTTCCTTAAGAGGATCGATACCAGAAAGCCTAAGTATTTCTTCAGCAGTTTTATCGCCTAATCCTTGGAATGCATTGACTAGCATTTCCTTTACGGAGATCTTTGTAGTATTTCTACTAAGTTCTTTAAGAAGTTCTAGATCAACTCCTTGGGGATGAGGCTTAACTTCCTTGGGTGGTAATGGTAGCCTGTCTATTGAACGCCTATAATAATAGATCTCGCCATCAGGAGCTACAAATACTATGTTTGCATACGGCGTGATAACAGCTGTTCTACGTATATATTCTATGATGTATCTCTTAGCCCTAGACCAGTCGCCTTCAATAGTTATAGATGCTATTGTTCCATGCCAGTCTCTAGCTTTTCTCCAACTACCACGTTCAAGTATAATAGGTTCATTTTTATTCAAGTCTATTCTCAATTTAAAATAATAAATTCTTTTAGATCCCATAGTACTAGTAACTACTTCTACGGGGTTGCCTGTAGTCATTTGCCCATAAATTATCGCTGCTTTAACGCCAAGACCATACATTCCACGCGTCTGCCTTAGCACATATTTTGAGCTATATAATACTCTACCAAATGCGTTAGGCACATGTTGGGGCGGTATACCTATACCATTATCCTCTACAGATACTATGTAATGATTCGGATTTGTAGGGCTTTGACGTACAACGATCTTTATATTAGGCAATATGCCATGAGAGTCTGTAGCATCTAATGCGTTTTCAACAAGTTCTCGGACAGTCTGGTATAGTGCTCTCGTGGGATTGGAGAATCCTGCTATTTCACGATACCTTGCAAAGAACTTTGCTGGACTTAAAGCCCTAAATTTCTCTGGCGTTAATGTCTCGGCTACCATTTTAAATCTTCACCCTTCTTCTATACATTTCCTTAACCCTTTTAATTACTTTTAAAACCGGGGATACAAGGGCGGAGGATTTTATGGAGCAATTAGTTACGCTCTACTCTCCCTAAAACCTATATTTATTTCTTTCAATGAGTCCCCCAATAAAGCATTACTTCTAAAATATGGGTGTTAACGTGAGGGCTATTTCACCATTGGTAGCAACAGCTATATTGATTGTGGCAACTGTTGCAGGAGGAATAATATTGTATAATTATCTAATGGAGACGCTTAGTTCCCCCGGAGAATATGTAACTTTATCCCCTATATCAGCTAAAATAGTTGATCTAGGTACAGGAACCATATATGTAAATATAAAGGTAGTCGCTGTTGGTACTAAATCTACAACAATAAATAAGATAATGATTTTACCCGAAAACATAGAGATCACCAATGTCAATGAGACTATAAAGCCCGGC
The DNA here is from genome assembly GCA_964531225.1 of uncultured Desulfurococcaceae archaeon. Taxonomy (GTDB): domain Archaea; phylum Thermoproteota; class Thermoprotei_A; order Sulfolobales; family Desulfurococcaceae; genus CAZHDB01. The sequence goes on along the minus strand of CAZHDB010000005.1, from coordinate 20,900 downwards.
GAAACAAAAAGTATAACTCTTTCTAAAAGCGGTATAACACTAACTAATACAAAACACTATATAATAATTTATTATGAAGGACAATCTACTGAGCCTATTGAAGCTGAACTACTTAGCTAAGCTAATCATATACTATTTATTATTTAGGTGATAGATCATTGCCTAAGACTATTTTTAATGGAATATCAAACTTGTTATATAAGCTTAGAAATAAATCCTTTGATCTTAGATCATTATTTACGAAGAATATATTCATAGATGAACAATTATCCCTAGTTATAAGAGATCTAATTAGCAAATATTGTATAGGAGAGAGCAATATACCGGGAACTGTAATCTCAATTTACAATATTAGAGATTGCCTCGAAATCATTATTAAAAGAAATAATGAAAAACTATACTACGTTGTCAATGAACCTATAATTGACAGTAATTCTATTGAAGTCATAGAAGTACTTTATAAGGAAAACGTATATTCTAAGTGTAAATCCATAGAGTGCATATCTAGGGTTCTTGAATCTAAAGATATAGAGCTTGTTAATAAATTTTTTAAGAATCCCATGGCAATAATGTATCATTATAGTAAATTAGAAAGTGGCTATGGCCCATTATATCCATTAGTTATTGATGAAAAAATCGAAGAAATAAGCTGTAACCAAGATGATAAGAAAGTTTTCATTATACATAGAGAGTATATGTGGTATGGCTGGATGGAGACAAACATTGTACTAGATAAAGAAGTTATTGATAACTTGGTATTAGCACTGGCTCGTAAAACAGGAAAACACCTAAGTCTGGCTCATCCAATAGCAGAAGGATTAACGAAGGAAGGTATACGTGTAGCTTTAACATATTCAAATGAGGTTTCTAGGAAGGGCAGTAGCTTTGTACTACGTAAGAAACAAGGTACTCCTTGGACAATTACAAGGCTAATAGATCAAGGAGTGTTAACTCCCCAAATAGCAGCCTATCTATGGCTAGTTCTAGAACTCCGCGGATCAATATTGATTGTTGGAAGTATGGGTACCGGTAAAACAACATTATTGCAAGCACTACTTACTCTAATTCCGCCTACAAAGCGCGTGATAACAATAGAAGACACACCGGAAATAACGGCAACAACTGGATTATGGGATCCCCTGGTTATAAGGCCTAATCCAAATACTAATTTATACATTGATGAATATAAATTGCTAAAGTTTGCATTGAGAAGAAGAGCTGACTATATAGTTGTTGGTGAAGTACGTGGTAGAGAGGCTAGATTACTCATACAGGCATCCAGACTTGGTCATGGAGTATTGGCTACCATGCATGCAGATGATGCACAAGCAGCTATTGAAAGATTATCTTCTCCCCCGATATCCATACCAAGGAATCTATTGGATAGTATATGGACTATAGTTATAATGGATCCGAGTGGAAGTAGGGGATTTAGAAGAGTTAAAGAGATTTATGAGATAGTTCATGGAGTCCGTAGCCTTCGGAAAATAGCGTGTTTTAAAAATGGATCATTTGAGCCCGAAAGTATAGAGGCTCTTGTAAGCAATAGTATAAGACTCTCTTCATCACTTGATCAAGAGACAGCTATCGATGAACTAAGTAATCGTACAATATTCCTATCACAGTTAGTCTCCAATGGAGTATTCAATATTAATGATCTATCTAATGAGCTTCATAGATTCTATAGTATTACATTAGAAGAAATTTCAGAGGCAATTATGAATGCTAATGAAAGACATTAGAAGAACCTCTATATTGATCTCTATAGTTCCTGCACTTACCTATCTATGGCTTATAACTTATTTGGGACTTTATCCCCTCGTAGTAATCGCACCATTTATATCATTAATTATTTATCCCTATGTAAAGATCTTTATTTTTAGAAATAGAATTAGGAAAATAGATAAAGAATTACTTGAATTTTTATCGTTACTTATTAACTTTGAAGCCATAGGTCTACATGTAAATGATTTATTTAGAATGATTGCTTCTGGAGAGATAGAAGTCAGTAAGACGTTAAGTTATGTTGCTCAGAAATATGTGTCTCTTGAAAAGCTATATAGTGACCACATACGTGCATTATCTAAGTTGGCTACAGTGTTCAAGAGTACTAGATTCTCCAGATTTCTTGAGGGATATATAGGTATTTTACAAACTACTGGCGATACACTTAATTATACAGAGACTATGCTTAATGAGGAACTGTCTAGGCTTGAAACAAACATTAATGGTGTAGTAGGCTTTATTGAAAATTTTTATGAAGCATACCTAATAGTACTATTAACAGTCATTGTACTATCTGGTCTTCCGGGTACTATTAAAGCTAGAGCTCCCGTCTACTGCGTACTATTAACTATTAATAGTGTTGTATTCATTTTATCATGGCATATTGTTTATAGGTTATATAGATACGAGCCTTCAATCGTAACAATACTTTCATATTTAAACGTACTACTATCTTCCTTATTGCCGTTATTCGCCCCAATATATACAGTTCTTCCATTGCTTCTTATGGTAGCTATTACTTCAACCATTATATCAAGAGCCCTCATTAATTGGATAAAAAGTGTTGAGAGTTCACTATATGAACTAACAGAAGATCTCTATAGCGAGACGAAGCATGGATTTACTATAGATCGGGCTCTTGAACGTCTTTCCGATAGAAGTATTAGTTATAGAGATATAGCCTATGAAATTACTAGATTGATTAAAATAGGACTTAAAGGTGATCGTATAGCATCGATTGTCAATACATCCCCTCTTGTAGCTAGGATTCTAAAAATGATTTTATCACCAATCGAATATTCCTATGATCATAGTCGTCATGTAGGATTTACTGTTAAATTTCTGCGTAGACTTTATAGTATTCGTGATCATCTCATTATACGTGCTCGCATTCTTCTCTTATACGCACTTATACTGCCTATTACAGCATATGTTATGGCTTATGGGCTACTTTCTATGGCCTCTTCTCCCTTTATAACCATTGATCCTGGTGGACTAAATGGATATGTTATTGCCTCATCTATTCCAGCATGGTTAATTGCTTGTAAAGTTATTGATGGGTATAGTCTTTATAGCTGGAGAAATATTATAATGATCGTAGAAAACGTGATATTGTATATTTTATTTAACCTTTAACAACGCCTATAGGTCTAAGTCTAGCAACTAATTTAGCAATACCAACATGATGTGCCACAAGAGCCACGCGATCAACGTCCTTGTATGCGCCAGGCGCCTCTTCCGCTATGACTCTACGTGTAGCTGCTCTCAATATAATACCTCTACTGGCTAGGTCCTGCTGTATCCTTGATGGATTATATGTACGGATCGCTGCATGTCGGCTCATCCAGCGGCCAGCACCATGTGGTGCACTATACCATGTACGTGCACCCTTAGTTGTGCCAATCATTACATAACTTGCTGTACCCATTGATCCAGGTATAAGTACTGGCTGTCCGACGTCCTTATAGTCCTTTGGTATATCCGGGTGACCGGGTGGAAATGCCCGGGTTGCTCCTTTACGATGTACTACTAACTTCATCCTCTTGCCATCGACATCATGTTCTTCGATTTTGGCAATGTTATGTGCTACATCATATATTATTCCAAGATCAAACTTATCCGGATCAGTATGGAATACCTGCCTAAAACTTTCACGAACCCAATGAGTGATTAATTGTCTATTGGTCCATGCAAAGTTAGCTGCTGCAGCCATAGCCTTGAAATAGTTCTGTGCTTCAGGCGTGTTAAATGGTAAGCTTGCAAGCTCGCGATCAGGGGGTCTTATACCGTATTTCCTCATAGCACGTTCCATCACCAGTAAGTAATCACTAGCAACCTGGTGTCCTAGTCCACGGGAACCAGTATGGATCATAATAGTTACTTGTCCCTCATGAGTAATTCCTAGAGTCTTAGCAACGTCTGGATCATATATTTTATCAACAACTTGTATCTCAAGGAAATGATTGCCAGCACCAAGTGTACCAAGTTGGTTATGGCCACGTTGCTTAGCACGATTACTAACACAACTGGAATCTGCAGCTCTCCAACTACCTCGCTCCTCAATATGTTCAAGATCGTCTGGCCATCCAAAACCTTTTGAAATAGCCCACTCAACTCCTTCGTCCAAAACCTTATTCAATTCACTAATACTAACCCTAATTCTACCAGTACTACCGACGCCGCTAGGGACATTGTGGAAAATAGCTGTAACAAGATCACTAAGTCTTGATCTAACATCATTTTCATCTAGATTAGTCCTTAACAATCTAACGCCACAATTAATATCATAACCAACGCCACCAGGGCTAATGACTCCCTCATCAACACTAAAACCAGCAACACCACCAATTGGGAATCCATAGCCTTGATGGACATCGGGCATTGCAAAACTTGCTCTCTGTATACCCGGTAGACATGCTACATTAGCCAATTGTACAAGTGATAGATCCTCTCGTGCTTTCTGTAGAAGATATTCATCGGCAAATAATATACCATCAACTCTCATACAAGACTTGGCTCCTTTAGGTATTCTCCATTCATACTTACCTATTCTTTCAATTCTAATACTATGACTCAAAAACAAACACCTCCAATTAAGCTATATAACTATTTTAAACGAATATATTAGGTACACCTACCAAATAGTATCCAAATAGTCCTCTTAATAACTTTATCACCTAGGCAACGTAACTTCTTTGATAGTACATTCGGCAGTACAGTAATATACTTGGAAAATAAGTTTTAAAGTAATTAATTAGTTCAATAGAATGTATAATTTCAATATATTAGAGATTTTTATAGAACATATGTTCTCCTATTCTGTTAAGATGCGCTTACATAATAATTTTCAATGCGCTTCATGTCTGATGCTTTAAAAACCAATGAATTATTTGATTAAGGATTGTATACTGAGTATATAGTAGGTGTAACTCTATGCTTATTGGTATAATAGGTACCGGTTTAATGGGTTCAAGCCTAGCAAAATGTCTCGCGAAACGAGGTTATAACATTATAGCCTACAATAGGAGTCGTTGGAAGGCCGAAAAACTAAGAGAACAATTGGGTATCAAAATAGTCAGCAATCCCAAGGAACTACTTGAACAGGCCAAGATAGCTATAGCGTTTGTCTCAGATGATAATGCACTATACGACATCGTCTTTGGAAACAATGGAGCATCTACGGCCAGTGAAGGATCTATTCTTATCAACGCCAGCACTGTTACTCCTATTGCCAGTTTAAGGGTCTATAAGCATCTTAAAGGACGTAATATACTTTACCTAGAGGCCCCTGTTTATGGCAGTACAGATGAAGCTATAGAGTGTCGGCTTTTATCGATAGTAGCTGGTGAGAAAGATGTTTATGAAAAGGTATATGATCTGCTAAGGGATTATAGTTATAGAATATATTATGTTGGTGAAATACCTGGGGCTTCTGTCATCAAATTAGCATTAAATAATATAGGTCTTGCATTACCAGCTCTATTAGCTGAAAGTTTATTGTTATTAAAGGCATGGAATATTGATCCAAATATATTCCATGAAATAACTGGCAACGTATGGTTCGGAAAAGCTATTGAGAGGTATTGGAATAGGATTATGGAGGAGAATCCGCCAAGGTTCAAGGTTTGGATGGCTGGTAAGGATTATTGGTATGTAGCTCAGTCACTTAAGGAAAAGAGACTGCCTTCAAACCTAAGTGAGACTTTATCATCCATGTATATGCAGGCCGCTGCACATGGATACACGGATAAAGACTATCCGCTTATAGCAAGGTACTACATGGAGCTAGTTAAGAAACAAATAAAATAAATTTCAAGATTAAGACTCAATAATAGATTCTATAATCTTATTTTTATCTATTGTCTCCTGCTTGCCAGTTAATAGATTTTTAATTGTAACCTTATTTTCAGAGACCTCTTTACCTCCTATAATGACTGCATGCGTATAATCTTTCTTTGAAGCATATGATAGCAGTTTTGAAGGTCTACCTGTATGTAATGATGCAGTTACCCCACGGCTATGAAGCATTTTAACGATAGTATAACCATACCTATATCCTTCAAGATCGTCTTTCATAAGTACAACTATAACTCTGCGATCGCCTCTCCTGGAACTAATTACACTCTCTTTATCAACTACAAGCATTATCCTATCAAGACCAAGGGCAGCACCAGTCATGAACTCTGGTGATCCGCCATAGACAATCGTTAGATTATCATATCGTCCTCCACCACCAATACTTATATCAAGTCCTCGAGCCTTAACCTCATAGATTAGTCCAGTGTAATATGCTAACCCACGAACAAGCTTTGGCTCATACTTTATGTTTAAGCCCAGTCCTCTAGCATATTCAATAAATCTTATAGTATCATTTACATGATCTAGAGCAGAATTGTATTTAGTGCCTAATATGTCCTTATATTCATTAATGTAGTTTACTAGATTGTCAAGATCTATTCTTGCTATGCCAGTTATTATATTAGTAGCTTTAGAACCATATTTTTTACTAAGGAATTCATTTGCCTCATCAATTAAATTCTTGTCTATAAGGTGTAATACGTGATCTTGATCTTCTTGAGGGATTTTAAGTGATTCCATAAAAGTCCTATAAATACCTACGTTGCCAACGATAAACTGGTGATCAACATTTATTCCTTCTAGATACTCGTTTATAGTAAGTACAACACGAAGATCGCTGTTAAGCTTATCCTTGTCACCAATAACTTCGAGACCTAGTTGCCAAAACTCACGATACCGCCCCCGTTGAGGCTCTTCATAGCGGAAACATTGTGATACATAGTATAACAATATGGGTTTGGGCTCACCAATAAGATTACGGAGATAAGCACGAACAATACTAGCAGTGACTTCAGGCCTTAGAGCTATGAGACGGCCAGCCTTATCCTTAAAGACATACATGGACCTAATAATTTCTTCTCCGGATTTTCGAGAAAATAATTCAAAGAATTCTATAGTGGGGGTAATAATTGGTTTAAATCCGTTGAGCCGAGCAATCCTCTTAAAACTATCAACTAAGTATTCAAAAATTTCAGCATCCGATCCAACTAGATCTCTTGTGCCCCTTGGGATTTGAATAAATTTTGCCAAAGACTAATCCCTCCTAAGATCAATAACATTTAATTCATAATACGTAAGATCGCCCTGTAAAGACACAATAGCAGCTATGAATATAAGTCCATTCCTCTGAGCTTGTCTCACAAGATCAAGTAATTGGGATGCGCTAATCAATTGCTTCTCCTCGAGAACAACAAGTAACCTCAAAGTATTATCCTTATGTTTAACAAGAAACTTTCCGTCCACAAGGACACGGACCCTTCTACCTCTGTCACGTAGATCATTATATACTAGTAATCTTGGCCAAAACATTCTCTGAAAACAATCATAATAATCGTCCATGAGTTTGGATAAATCATCATAGACCTTATCATTTATATGTACACAAACTTGATTCTTTAATAATAGATAGGCAATTTCTTCAATAGACAGTATTAACTTATCACCATCCCTACGGCCAAACCAACGTCTATCAAGAGCATCTGTTAGAACGCGATCACTGCATATGCCAACACATTTACCGGGATCGAATTCTATGACCCTACTGCAACTTTGGACCACTCTAATACACCTACTAAACAGTTATCACGCTAGTAATATTATAAGGATAAATATAAGATATGTTAAAATCCAGACAAGATCCATAAATCCTTATTTCCTACTTGAAACCTATTGTTTTCCAAGAGGAGGTGGCTTGTTTGAGTTACAAATATCCTCTAAAGGTTAGGGCTGTTTGGTGGCGTAATGAAAAAGTTTGTTGGATTGATACTCGTCTCCTACCATTTGAGGAGAGGATATACTGTACAGACGATCCTTGGAGATTGGCTATTGCCATAAAGGATATGGAAATAAGGGGTGCGCCTGCTATAGGTGTCGCCGCGGCGCTCGGCATAGCCGCTTATGCGCTTACATTAATAGACGAAGACTATGATTCATTTAGAAGGAAGATTTTTGAAGCAATAGACACTCTGTGGAAGACTAGGCCTACTGCTCATAATCTTTTCTGGGCTCTTGAGAGGATGAGAAAGGTTCTTGATCAAACGGACGATGTACTTGAAGCTAGGCAATTACTTAGGAGTGAAGCCCTTTCTATTATGGATGAGGATTTAAGGGCTAATATTGGTATTGGTGAACATGGTTTAGAGATCGTTAATGAAGGAGACACTATAATGACACACTGCAATGCCGGTGCATTAGCTACTGCAGGTTATGGTACTGTAGGCGCTGTTATAAGAATCGCATGGTATAGTGGTAAAAAGATTAAGGTAATAACTACTGAGACAAGGCCCGTACTACAAGGTGCTAGACTAAATACATGGGAATATACTAAAGAAGGTATTCCAGTAACGCTCATAACGGATAATATGGCTGGCTACGTTATAAGGAAAGGCTTAGTCGATAAAATAGTTGTTGGAGCCGATAGAATCACTAAAGAAGGCTATGTAATCAACAAAATAGGTACCTATATGATAGCATTAGCTGCTAAGAGGAACAATATACCATTCTATGTGGCAGCACCAACGAGTACTATAGACTTAGAGTCAAGTATTAATGATGTGATAATTGAGGAAAGAGACCCTGATGAAGTGAGAAAAGTTATGGGTAAATACTTAATTACTTTACCTGATATACCAGTTCTTAATTACGCATTCGATATAACAGATCCTGATCTCGTTACCGGGATCATTACGGAAATAGGAATAATTTATCCACCATATGAGGAATCCCTAAAGAAGATCTTATAAAAGGAGTTGCGCCCTTCACATTTCTACATTCCCATATTATAAAATAGTAATGGGCCCGCGGGGATTTGAACCCCGGGTCACGGGGAGTTTCGCCCAATCCAGCGGCATGGGTCCCGAGTCGGGCACCCTTTAAGGGTGTACCCCGCATCCTAGTCCAGGCTAGACGACGGGCCCTTCCTCATATTCTATGGTAGTCAGTGTTTCCGGTTATATGTCTTTATAATAGTTGTTTCTATAGATAATTTAATTGATATCCTAGTTTTGGCGGTGATGTTTATTGAATATTGAAGCCATTAAGGAGAGAGTTAGTGTTAAAGCTTTTAATGATTTAACATCTTTAATTGAAGAATCACGTATTATTGGTCTAGGTACTGGTTCGACCGTCAAATACTTTATTCGTGAATTTCTTAGAAGTAGATTATGTAGGGGAAAAATAATTGTAGTATCATCTATTGATACACTTTTATTTGTGAGAAAGTATTCCAAAGACTTATGCTTAGCTGATATATCTAGTGTTGAGATAGTAGATATATATGTCGATGGAGCAGACGAAGTGTCGAGTAATCGTGACTTAGTTAAAGGCAGGGGTGCAGCGTTTCTAAGGGAAAAAATGATTGCATTAAGAGCACAATATAGAGTTTACTTAGTTGATTATAGTAAATATAATGAGAAGAATTATCTCTATAAAAAACCTGTGCCTGTAGAGGTAACTATACATGCCCTGCCATGGATCTTGGAGAAACTAAGTCTTAATGATCAATTCAAACCTGTTCTTAGAATGGGTAAGGCGAAAGACGGCCCTATAATAAGTGACAATGGTAACGTAATAATAGATCTTTATCCTTTAAAGCCTATTGAGAAACCTGATGAAGTCGATAAAAGACTTAGATTAATTAATGGAGTTATAGAAACAGGTATATTTCCAAGAGACCTTGTTGATAGGGTATATATAGGCTATGAAGATAGGATAAAAGTGTTAAAAGGTACGCGATAATGGATTATCGAGTAGTTAAGGAATACTTAAACGAGCTTAGTGTAAAGCAATTAGAGTCTATGAAGAGAATTATATCTCCGGTAACATTGAGGAAATTCATAAAAATAGTTATAAAAGAAGGAAAAAACAAATATGAAGCACCTATATGGTTCTACATAGGTACTAGAAGCGATCATATAATAGTTCCTAGATTATATTGTTCATGTAAACATTTTGTCATAAGAGTTATGAGCGAGAAGCAAAGCCTTGGATGCCTACATATTGCTGGGCAAAAACTTGCAGAGGAAAAGAGGATATATAGGGTTATTGAGATGACCCATGAAGAGTGTCTTGAAGCTATTTACGAAATACTAAAATATGGTAGGTCACGTGTTGTACGTAAAATATTATACTCCAGTAAAGCTAGAAAGTAATCGTAGTAAATCGATATAGGTGATCTGTATGGGTAGGAGAAGGAAGAAGTACAAGAAGGTCGTTAGGAAGGTACGTAGAATACCTAGTGTATTTCAGTGTCCCAACTGCGGATCTAGAAGTCTAACCATAGAGTTTAATAAAGAATTCGATGAAGAGGGTCGAAAAATAGCAATCATTAGATGTGGCACATGTGGATTAAGAGCAGAAATGTCAGTGCCAGAAATATATGAAACTGTTGATGTATATGGTAAGTTCATAGATAGATTTACAGAAGGTACTATTGAGATCACGTTTGTTAAGAAGACAGGAGAGGAAGTTTCGGAACTTACTGGGGAGATATAGTGAAAGTCCATAAATATATAGTCAACAAGATATCTTCTGGTAAAAAATTACATTTTACGTTAATAGATCCGGATAAACCTATGGAGGATATCGATATAATATCATCCGAGATGGTTAAAGCAGGTACAGATGCGTTCCTCATAGGTGGGAGCCTAGGCGTTACCCCAGAGGAAGCTTCAAAGACCGCTAAAGCTTTGAAAAAACATGGGTTACCAGTAATTGTTTTTCCTGGAAACATAAATTGCCTAACACCAGAGGCCGATGCAGTACTTTTCATGATCCTCCTTAATAGTCTAGATCCATATTACCTAATGGGTGCTCAATTAGCTGGTGCACCACTAGTAAGAAAGTATGGCTTGGAACCTCTTCCAACAGGTTACCTAGTAGTTTACGGCTCTACAGCAGTAGCTCATGTTGGCCGAATAGTTCCTATACCAGAAAGTAAGCCCGAGATCGTTGGAGCCTATGCACTTGCTGCTGAAATGCTTGGGCTAAAGTACTTATATATAGAGGGTGGTAGTGGTGCACCAAAACCAGTATCTCCAGACTTTATAGCAACTGCTAGGAAAGCATCTAAGAAATTAATAATTATGGCTGGCGGCGGTGTTAAAGAACCCGATATAGCTAGGAAAATAGCTAGGGCTGGTGCAGATATACTTGTTACAGGAACCATTATTGAAAGTGATCCTGAGAGAGCTAAGGAAATTATTAAATCATTCAAGTCTGTACATACTTATTCCTGAAAGCATTGTCTAGATCTACTCCAACTAGATTAGCTATACTTAATAGCCAAGCAAATACATCCGCAATCTCCTCGTTTAAAGCTTTATAGTCGCTCTTGAGCAATGCTTCAGCAAGTTCTCCAACTTCCTCAACAAACCATGTAAATGTAGAGAACAATCCACGGCTCTTATCGCGCTCATAGTATGTCCTTCTGATAATCTCTTGAGCCTCCCTTATATCCATAATAAGTCACCACCCACAATCTTTATCAAGATATTTAAATCCGACTATAAGGGTTACTATAAGAATAATTAACAAAGGATTTTTAAGCTAGATAAAATAAATTGTTATGCCGATAAAGGGTGTAAGCAATGCCTAAGTCTAGGAAAGGTAAGAAGAAAAAGGAAGCACCCGGACCATTTACTGCTGCAGGACTTGTGAGATTCTATGAGGAAGCCGATGTAGGGATTAAGATGAAGCCTTATGTAATTATAATATTTGCTGTAGTTCTTACAATAGTTGTTATCGTATTACAGAAGATCCCATTACCTACAACGTAGGTTTAAAAGTATTTGTGTTTAAAAGTATTTGAATAAAAACTACATGTGCTTCTTAATCCATAGCCACATATCATCAAGATATTTCTCAATAACCTTTAAATGCTCATCACGTATATTCTTAAATCTACCTTGAAGCTTTAGATACTCCTCTATAGGCTTTCTCTTATTCTTATCAAGATAGGGTCTACTAGGGCCTGATAGATGTATTCTTCCATCATAGTATTCATAGAGAGCTACAAGCCCTGTTTCCACAGCTAATTTTGCAACCTTGACAGTATATGCCGGATCAAATCTCCATCCCGTGGGACATGGAGCATGTAGATATATGAATTTAAAGCCTCTAATGCTGGCCGCTTTCTTAAGCTTTGCATAAAAATCATGCGGATATCCTACGCTAGCAGTGGCTACATAGGGTACTCCATGAGCAATCATTATTCTAGCAATATCCTTCTTAGGCTCAAGTTTGCCGAGTGGAGTGGTAGTTGTCCATGCACCGACAGGAGTTGCACTAGATCTCTGAATACCCGTATTCATGTACGCCTCATTATCATACATTATGTAGATAAAGTCGTTATTCCGTTCTGCAGCTCCACTTAGACTAGCCATACCTATATCTGCAGTACCCCCATCACCAGCCCATGCAACAACCTGTACATCCTTCACTCCTCTCTTCCGTAGTCCTTCAGCTATACCGCTTGCAACAGCCGCTGCACTTGCAAATGCAACATGGACTATGCTTCCATTAAATGCGTTTCCAGGCCATGCTCCGACAACAACGCTGGTACAGCAAGCAGGTACAACGAGTACTACCTTATTACCAAATGCGGCACCAACAACTTTCAATCCCATAGTTATTGGACAACCATGACACGCCGAGTGGCCTGGCAATACGGTATTCCTCATATCACGTGGCAGAGGTGGAATGGGTCTGGCCATACATGATCACCTCCGATGATACCATGTAAATACAGGTGGTTCAACACCCTTCTCAAGATCATCTATTGTAGTCCTAACTAGTTCATAAAAGTCTTTATGAGTTACATTAACCCCGCCAACACCAGCAACAATATTTCTCATATAAGGTAGTTTACGTGTATATTTGGTCAAATTAGCAGCAACATCCAAGTATAATGGACCCAAGCTTCCAAAGCTTATTGCACGGTCAAATACTATGACTCCTTTTGAACCATTAAGTATCTCGTACATTTCCTCATCAGGGAATGGGCGTATAAATCTCATACGTATAAGGCCTATTGGATAGCCTTCTTCACGAAGAATGTCCACTGCCTCCATTAAATCACCGCTCCAAGCACCCATTATTACGGCATGATACTTAGCATCTTCGCAGTGATAACAATGTATAAGCCCTCCATATTTCCTACCAAATGTTTTTCCATAACTTTCATCAACCTCTCTAATAACCTTCTTAGCTTCCTCCATGCCTCGCTGGAGATCCATAAAGAATTCTTCACTATCTTCAGGCCATGCAAGATTACCTAAAGCTAGTGGCTCACTACCGTCGATTACGTATCCCTGCCTCCTAGGTCCAAGCCATTTATCGAGTTCTTCTTGTTCGGGTGTATCAACAGGCATTGTAGTATGACTCAATGTAAATGCGTCTAAACCAATAAGCACTGGGAGATACACTCTTGGATCCTCACTAATCTTGAATGCTTGTATAGTCATATCGAAAACCTCCTGGTTATCCATGGCGAATCCAAGTATCCATCCAGTATCACGTTGTCCAAAGAAGTCCTCGTAACTAGACCATATATTCCATGGAGGGCCTATAGTTCTAGTAACAATAGCCATTACAACAGGTATTCTTGCACGGGAAACCCAATGTACCCATTCATGCATATAGAGTAGTCCATGGCTACTTGTTGCAGTAAATGCTCTAGCACCTGCTACTGCAGCGCCAAATGTTGCCGCCAATGCTGAATGCTCAGATTCAACCCTGATCATTACAGCATCTAGCTCACCCTTATCAATATACTCCGCTAATTTTTCAACAATACCTGTCTGTGGAGTAATAGGGTATGCGGCAACAACATCTACACGAGCCATCTTAGCAGCGAGTGCAACAGTATAGTTTCCAGTAAGAATAACCTTGGGCATAACCATCAAGCCTCCTTAATCATTGTAATAGCTTTTACAGGGCAAACCTCTGAACAAATACCACAGCCCTTACAGTAATCATAATTAATAGTGACACCCTTCTCTGGATCGACAATGATCGCGTTATCCGGACAATAAATCTCGCATTGAAAACATTTATTACATCTATTATTGTCTACGACAGGTTTGATCCATCTCCAAGAACCAGTCTTACCAGCTACACCAACCTTAGGCTTGGCTATAGGAACCTTATATTGAATAGGTATGATCTCGACCAAACAAGATCACCTCTTAGAAACATATTCACCAATGTATTTAGTCTCATTATAGGCTTCATAAACAGCCTTAGCATTAACCTCCCCAATTTTACCGCCAAAATACTCCTTAACAGCAGCAGCCATGTTATCAACCTTAATTAAGCCTAGAGCCTTAGAGAGAGCGCCAAGCATACTAGTATTGACAACAGGCCATCCAGCAACAATAAGATTATTACGTAGGGCAATATCGGTAGCATCAACAATATAAATCTTTGCCTTACCACTCAATTTGAACTTATCCGGTGTAACAAGATCCTTCGATGGAGCATTAGCAACAATAACTCCATTATCTCTTATAGTAGCCGTCCGAGTATATCCTATCTTGATCAAACCAGGATCTAGTACAACAAGTACATCAGCATCGCTAAACATCCCATGCCTCAATATAGGTTTATCACTAATACGTGCAAAGCTACGTACAGGCGCACCTCTACGTTCAGCCCCAAAGAATGGAAAACCTTGTCCATAGAGACCCTCCTTTAGAGCAGCGGCAACCAATATATTTGCCGCAGTTACACCTCCCTGTCCACCACGTCCATAGAAGAGTATTTCTATAAGCAATATATACACCCATACTCTACTTACAAGTACCTACAATATATAGATGTTCTCAGAGGCATTAAACTATTATCCCCTTGGAAACACTACATGGAACAAGCATTACCATAATCATTATTACAAATACGCGGCGTGTCGGTTAATTCAGCTCAGGGATTCATAAAGAAGAGCTATATAAAAAATTATTTCCTAAT
>CAZHDB010000005.1:0-5755 GCA_964531225.1 uncultured Desulfurococcaceae archaeon | reverse complement strand
TTAATTCAGCTCAGGGATTCATAAAGAAGAGCTATATAAAAAATTATTTCCTAATAAACATATGTATTGGTTCTCCAAGAATGTATTCTGCAAAATCGCGTACAGCTTCAGAAACTGTTACATGCGGATATGGAATATACGCTGCCTCATTAACAGATATTTTACCAAGATATATAGGTAGAAATGATGATATTACCTCAGATGCATTTGGTGCAACAATATGCAATCCATAAAACTTGTCATCCTCACCGATCAATGCTTTAACAAAACCATATCTACTATCCTTAATACGTACAGCCGATAAGAATGATAATGGTATTTTATATTTTCTATACCTAATGCCCTTAGCACGGAGTTGCTCTTCAGAAAAACCTATAGAACCTATTTCAAGACCAGAAAATACTACCAATGGTATTTTCTCAGGCTCCAGCCTATTAACATCCCTACCCATTATGGAGTTTGCTACAAGTATGCTTTCAATAATAGCCTTTTGGGCAAGCAATGGAGGCCCTACTACATCACCTGAAGCATATATTCTTGGATTACTCGTCCTATAGCCATCGTATAGCCTAATATATCCATAACCATTAATCTCTACATTAGCATTCTCTAGACCAACCCCTTTAGTCCTAGGAATTCTACCTATGGAGACAAGTACCTTATCTACAGTAAACCTACTACCATTAGACAGTGTTATCTCAAGACCCCCATCACTAGATCTATTTATTGATGTAGCCAGAGTATTCTTAAATACCTTAACACCCTTACTAACCAGAAATCTCTCAATTGCTTTACCAATATCACTATCCATCATTGGAAGAAGTCTTTTCAACGCCTCAACAAGATACACATCTATGCCTATGGATGACAGTATATAGGCAAGCTCAACACCAATAGCTCCACCTCCTATAATCGCTATTGATGAAGACATTTCCTTTAGATAAAATATTTCTCTATTAGATAATATATCACTACCATCAAATCCTATATTGGGTAACGGCTTTGGATCAGTACCTAGTGCTAGAACTATGTTTTTAGCCTTTAACTCTTCTCCATTAGATAGCTTTACAATACCTTCAGCACTAGACAGTCTTGCCCGATCATTGATCACGTCGATACCGTATTTCTCAAGAAGATATGCTATACCTTCTCTAGTACCAGATACTATACTCTCAACCCATTCCCTTAAAACACTCCAGCTAACACCAATAGATCGGCCTATAACGCTTACCAATGAATCTATGGAGTGAGCTATCCTATATAGTGCCTTAGAGGGAACGCATCCATAGTTAGTGCATTCTCCACCAAGTAGATGTTCCTCAATAAGTGCAACTTTATATCCATGTTGCGCAAGTTTTATAGCTGCTGGATAACCTCCTACACCACCACCTACAACAATCACGTCATAAATCTTAGAAATCACATATATCCCCTATCTCTCGGTAGAATAAAATACATTATAACTATGTTGGAAAAATCCTCCTAAATTACTAAGGGATCATTTAAGACCCTTTATTTCGCCTTTCATTCTAAGCCTATATACACGCCAACTAGGTGTTACTGTTCTTGGGTGGCTAGCTTTAACATTATCGACCCTACCAACAGCTGTATTAACAGGCGATCTCTTTATAGAGTCTGGATCTACGTATGCTTTTTCAGCAATCTCTTTTAAAGCCTTCGCATATTTTTCAATATTCTCCTTAGTCTCAGTATCTGTAAACTCTATCATGAGGGCCTCTTTAACGATTAGCGGGAAGTATATTGTTGGTGCATAGAAGCCTCTATCTAGCAATGCTTTAGCAACGTCTTCAGCAGATATACCGGTATCTCTATGAAGAGGCTCAGCACTATATACGATTTCGTGCTTACGGTATCTACCCTCTCCATAAGATAGGCTATAGCCCTTAACGCCTTCCATAAGCTTCATAAAGTAGTTGGTGTTAATAACGGCTTGTTCAGTAACCTCTCTTAAACCCTGTGGACCAAGTGATAACATGTAAACAAAGCCCCATATTAAAGGAATAATGTTTCCAAAGAAGGACTTAAGCATACCAATGGAATATTTCCCTGGCCATTTAACCCTATATAATCCATTATCACAATCATATATTACTCTAGGGCCTGGAAGTAGATCCGATAACTTAATATTCTTTTCCTTATCAACAATTCGGTCCTTTACACATACTGGACCTGCCCCTGGACCCCCTCCACCATGAGGTGCTGAGAAAGTCTTATGAATATTTATATGGGCTATATCGAATCCCATGTCTCCAGGCCTCGTATAGCCCATTATCCCATTTAAGTTGGCACCATCATAATACAATAATCCATCGACTTCATGGATTGCCTTGGCAATTTCTAGTATATGTTCTTCAAATAATCCTAATGTACTAGGATTGGTTATCATAAGACCAGCTGTAGAGTCGGATAGTGCTTCATAGAATGCATCCATATCAATATTTCCATCCTCGTTAGAAGGTATCTCTATAACATGGAAACCAGCCATTGAAGAACTAGCAGGGTTCGTGCCATGAGCTGAATCGGGTATTATGATCTCCTTCTTACGATCTAGTTGTCCACGTAATTCATGATATTTACGTATGATCAATACACCAGCTAGTTCTCCATGAGCACCGGCCGCTGGATGTAGAGAGCATGCATCCATACCAGTTACTTCTGCAAGCCATTGCTGTAATAGGTATAGTATCTCTAACAGTCCCTGTATAGTTCTCTCATCTTGTAAGGGATGTATCCATGTAATTCTCTCATCACTTGCTATTTCAAGGCCTATTCTCGGATTATATTTCATAGTACATGAACCAAGTGGTACAGGGCCATTATCGACTCCATAGCTCATCTGAGTAAGGTTAACGTAATGCCTTAGAACTCCAACCTCAGAAACCATTGGAAGCTCGGGAGGACTTTTCCTACGTATTTTTTCAGGTATTTTTATATTTCCAATAACCTCTTTGATCTCGGGCTCCGGATCTGGGACGAGGAACCCTATTCTACCCGATTTACTTAGTTCAAATATTAGTGGCTCAGGCCATTTAGCTTGTCTATACAACCATAATCACCTCCTATAGACTATCTCCTCTAATGCCTTTGCTAATAGATCTATATCCTGCTTAGTATGTAGCTCAGTAACACAGTATAGCGCTGACTCACCAAGCCATGGAAGGTATGGTTTTAGATAGAGACCCCCATGTATTCCCTTCTTTAACAACTCCTCATGTATGATGCTGTATTCTAAACCAGTATTGTTGAAGTCTACAACAAATTCTTTAAAGAAATCAGCATTATACCTAGGAGCAACTATACCATTGATCTTTGAGAGCTTGTATGCTGCATAATGCGACCTATAATATATTAGTTCACCTAGCTTCCTAATACCCTCCTTACCGAGAAGAGCTAGGTAGACAGCAGCTGCAACAGCACACAATGCCTCATTAGTACATATATTACTAGTAGCCTTTTCCCTACGAATATGTTGCTCACGGGTCTGTAGAATCATTGAGAAAGCTCTTTGCTTGCCATCAGTAGTTGTTGTTAAACCAATGATTCTTCCAGGCATTTGCCTTACATATTTCATTTTAAATCTTGTAGCGAAAATGCCTAAATATGGGCCTCCATAGTTAAGGCCTAGTCCAAGGGGCTGGCCCTCGCCAATAGCTATATCGGCTTCAAGATTTCCGGGTGCTTCTAAAAGCCCTAGACTTAATGGATCAATGCCTATGATGTAAATGGCTTTGTGATCGTGGGTTATTTCGCCTATATCCTTTGCATTCTCCTCAATAAATCCTAGGAAGCTGGGATTCTCAATATAGACTGCTACTACGTCTCCTATAGAGAGCTTATTCTTAAGATCCTCTAGATCCATTGTACCCTTATCAGGGTCATGTTTTACCTCTTCAATAACTACATCTTTAGGCCAAGTATATGTCTCTAAAACCTGTTTATGAAAAGGATTCATTGTAGAAGGCACTAATACCTTGCCAGTCTTCCGTAGAATTCTCATAGCCATGAGAACAGCTTCTGCAAGAGCAGAGCCCCAATCATACATACTAGCATTAACAACCTCCATCTCCAATAACTCTGCCATAAGACTCTGGTACTCAAACAATGCCTGCATCAATCCATAACTAGCCTCAGCCTGATAAGGCGTATAAGCAGTAAGGAATTCACCACGTGATACAATATACTTGACAACAGCAGGTACATAGTGAGGCCAAGCACCTGCTCCAAGGAACGGCGGTGGGTTCTTAAAGACCTTGTTCCGACTAAGCCTTTCATCAACAAATTTTCTAACCTCGATCTCGGATAAGGGCCTACCAAGACCTATTTTTAAATTATCCCAATTCCTTACACAAGCCTTATCCGGGATGTCCATGAATAATTCTTTAACATCATTAACACCTATTCTCTTAAGCATCTCCTCTTTAATCTCATTAGGAGAATTGGGTAACCAAGGATGCTTAACCAATGCCTAAAACACCAATTAATATGAATAATTTCTTGAGGAATAAAAACAATTATGCCAAATATACTAAGAAACTCTTTCAAGACCATAAACTTCGTGACGTATATGTGCTCTAGTAACTTGAGAATAATAAGATTTTAGTACAAGTATACTATCATGAATAAATGGTGATAGGTACATGCTTAAAACACTTTTACTGGATTACCATGTCGAAAAACTTGGAGCTGATACTGGCGAGTTCGGCGGATGGATTGTACCTATGAAGTATACTAGTTCGATTGAGGAACACATGGCCGTCCGAAGAGATGTTGGGCTTTTTGATGTAAGTCATATGGGCCGTTTAAGGCTTAGCGGTCCTGACGTCATACCATTTATACAGTATATATATACAAGAAATCTCGAGAAGACGAAAGAATTCTTTCTTAGCGGTCCAACACTAGCCCTTAATCAATGGGCTCGTGTTAAGGATGATGAAATGCTCTATAAAATTAGTGATGAGGAATGGCTTGTAGTAACTAATGCGCCCTATCGTGAAAAAATGATCAATTATTTCAGGGAGGTTATAGAGTCTAGGAAGTATAAAGTAGAGATAGAGGATCTTACTTTTAAATATGCAATGATTGCTTTACAAGGCCCTAAAGCTCCTGAGATCTTGGAGTCTCTTGGAGCTTCATGGGCTAGTGATCTTAGGATCTTGGAGTTTAGAATGAATGAAGAAATTGCTGGATCAAAGTACTATCTAGTAAGTCGTAGTGGTTGGACTGGAGAAGATGGTTTTGAGATTTGGGGAGAGCCGAAAGCTATACAGACACTTATAGAGAAGCTTATTGAGAAAGGTGTTAAACCCTGTGGTGTTATTGCAAGGGATAGTCTTCGTATGGAGATGGGATTTGTACTAGGCGAACATGAGTATGGAGAAGATCCATTGAAGTTCCCCTGTGCTTTAAGCTTAAGGTACGGCCTTGGAGCTATTGATTGGGATAAACACGGGTTTGTAGGTGAGGAGGCTTTAAGAACTTATAGGAAAGAGGGTGTTCGGTGGATACGTGTAGGTATTAAGATGAAGAAGAAGTTTGCCCGTATAATACCTAGGCAGGGCTACAAGTTATTTATAGAGGATGTCCTTGTTGGATGGGTTACTAGTGGTTCATTTTCACCCGTACTTAAACGAGGTATTGCCCAGGCATATATAGATTCACGGTATGCATTATTCGGTGAATCAATTGATATTGAGGTCCGGGGTAAGCTCTATAGTGGCAAGATCGTTGACTTCCC
>CAZHDB010000004.1:0-95690 GCA_964531225.1 uncultured Desulfurococcaceae archaeon | reverse complement strand
CTGGATGACAGGCATAACAGGAACATTCACAAGATACGAAAAACTAGAAATAACAACCGCATATGCAACAGGTGATCAGACAAGTGGATGGACAGTTACTCTGAAAGTTAAAAATACCGGCCCTAGTGATGCAACCATAGACGATATATATATAAATGGAATGCCTCTCACCGAATATACTAATACAGTTACTTCAGTGAGCTATACGTGTGGAACACCAACAACTACAAATGTAATTGGTCCAACAGCCAGTATCTCTATTCCTGTTAAGAGCGGTGAAACAGCTACCATAGTACTAAGTATCGCTGGAGACACATTTACTTCAGGTCAAACAATTGAAATTAAGTTACATACTGCAGCTGGCTATGAATATCCTAGACAAATAACATTGCCATAATAAAAATTTATCATAAAGTTTTTTCTTTCCGTCTTTAAAACATGATGTCATAATTATTTATTTTTATTTCTATTAGATTTAGTTACGAGCTTTCTTGTAAGCTATCGTTTAAAATGTCAAATTCTTATATTGTTTACTCCTAATATTAGGATTAGGAAGAGGAGAAATGATTTGTGGAATAAAGCCCGTGAAATAAAGCTAATGATGCCTTACTTAATCTTTATAATATTAGTTGTGTTACTTATATTTATTCAGATTAGAGGTGTTTATTATCTTTATAATACGACTTGTTGTAAGGGCTTTAAATACGCCTATGTATCTGATGAGATTTATTATGTTTCTTCTGCTAGGAATTATCTTGTAAAAATATTTAATATTGATGATATTAAAACTAATGATTCATCGTATGTGTATTATACTTTGTTTTTTGAAGTGGTTCCGGATTCAAACATTATTTACAAATTATCTGTAGAATATAATATTGATGTTATAGATATGGATTATTCTAGATCCTTCGTAGTAACTATTGTTGTGCCCGGTGAAGAGTCTAATAGTACTTTTTATAAGTATTTTGGTGGTGCTAATGCTATTTATGTGCGCTCATGCTGTAGAGAGAACGTTATTAAATTAATTGATGCATTCAGTTTATATAATTATACAGTCATTGATGCTATTCCTGGCTGGGCCTATCCTGATAAGTTAGGTATTAATAACTATCTTAATCCTGAGCATCCGCCGCTTGGCAAATACTTTATAGCTTTATCTATTCTTATACTGGGCGATTATCCTATTGCTTGGAGAATCTCTAGTATTACTGCTACTATTATAGTTTTTATACTTAGTTATTTCATAACTATTGAGGTTCTTAAAGACTATATAGATTATGGATTATCCAAATGGATTTCTTTACTTGTACCAATTATATTGTTCTTTGATTCCTCCCTACGAACTATTGGTATTCTAGCTATGCTTGATCCGTATGTTGCATTATTTACTATTATTGGAGTCTATTTCTTTCTTAGAGAGAAGAATCTATTACATGATTTCTCTAAGAAAATTTCATGGATTTTAGCAGGCTTAACTAAGTTTTCAGGTTTATTTATTGTCCCTGCAGAACTTATAGAAAAAACTATATTCAATACCTATACGTTAAAGCAAAGATTAAAGATCTTAATTAAAGAGGTATCCATCTATATTCCATTGTATATAATATTTTTACTTATTACCTCATTACCGTTGATCACATACATGGGGTTTAATGAATGGTTTAATCAGTCTATTATTGGTGCGTTTAAGTGGCATACGAGGACAAAGCATGCATTAACTTCTGGGCCACCTACTACTTCTCCCATTGACTGGCTTTTTGGATGGAATGCTTTTCCACTATGGTATGACCCGCAGATCGGAGCTTATGTGAAATGTATGGGTATACCGCCAGTTTATTTGGCGAGTTTTATCTTAAATCTATTGTTTGCACCAATTACATTGAAGCTGGAGAAGCCTAGGAGGTTATGGTTATCATTTTATTCTATATGGTTTATGTACATGGTCCTGTATATTATTGGTAACAGGAGTCTCTATAGTTTCTATATAATACAGTTTTCTCCTTTACTAGTTATTCAGTTCGTCCTATGTATATCTATTTTATTTAAAATAATAACTGTAAACCTGTAATAGTAAACAATTAATTAGATCCTGTTTACCTAATAAATTATTGTATAGGCTGCGCTGAGATTTTTACCCCACCAACATCAAGTATCATTTCACTGACCTCTCCATCCGTAGTGATAATATTTACTCCCGATCCAACATATGTAATATTTATCAAGTGTACTCCCTCTGGATATATTCTAATTACTTCGACCTCATCATAATATATATATTGTTTAATTCTTATAGTTGCAATAAGTGAATAATTATATTCATTTGGTGCACTATTTAATAGGGTGAAATTGATTATAGAAGCATTTACTGTTATATAGTATGTTACATAATCCAAGCCTAAATCGTATACTGATATATTTATTGCTAGAAGAGCATATGATGAGCCCAAGGTTTTAGTTTCATTAGATAAAATAATTGTTATATTATTTATTGAAGCAACCATATTATTTATTTCAGAGTTAAAAATATGAGACCAATTGCATATAATTTTATAAGCTACTGTCTTGTTTCCAGTATAACTTGCTTCTTTTAAAGCATTATAGGCTAATTGCCTTAAATCTCTATCAAGCCTTAACCACATGGGGTTCCAGTATCCATAAAATGTTGATTCAAGTATCGCGTTATGTGTTGATACAAAGAATAGTATTGTCATGGTAAGCACGAATACTATAACTAATGCTATGACAATGCTTATATCCGCCTTCATATGAATCACCCTATTAATTTATATGCTTTAACATGATAAATAATCATCCGATTATCTGCCAAGACTCGTGTATAGTCAACGGCGACTAATGAGTGAGTAGAAAGATCTATGTTATCTGAACCCGGGCTAACATAATCAGTTAATATAACATTGTTATTAGATAGATTGATGATCGTAATATTAACTTCTACAGCTGAACAATATGTTTCCTTAATTATCTTTTCAGCTAATTCTTCAGCCGTCCAATTTGTCCTTGACTCAATAATACACATGATCTTATAATGTATTGGTTCACGAATAGCAACATTTGCCCTAAGAGAGCCTTGCTGAAAAACGAGATAAACTGTTAATAGAACTAATAGAGCTACAAATGCCGTTGTAATAAGAATGGCTTGGCCCTTCATGCACTAGCACGCCACACCTCTACTGTAACCAACGCAGGCATACCATCAATATAGGTTATATATTGATAGGTAGACACAGGAATGTCCTCAGGCGGTACAGCACCATACGTTATCTCAAATCCTTGCTGAGCCATAGTACTTGGATAAGGAATTGCTACTATGTCATAACAACCTGGCAAAACTATTTGATCTGGCAAAACTATTTGATTAGGTTTCTTAGGAACAATAGCCAATACTCTACCATCCATATTTGTAACTCTATTAGTAGCCCCGTAGTCCCAATAAGCATCGAAATTATAGTAGTTATCCTCGTTTCTAAACTTTAAGTAAATGGTTTTCTTTGCAATTGTTCCGTTATCGTATAAGACAACCATATAAGCTTCAAAGACCTTATTTATAGCCTTTGGCTTCAGAGATACGCTAGAGCCACCAGGTGCGGTTTCACCAATCATTACTACTAGTCCATCATCTTGAAAACTAAAGTATGATTCAATAAATTGGTCTTTCTTAAAATCATATGCAACATATGTCGTATCACCTGTCTGCATTATAGCAATTGCAATAGACCTTCCATCCCTAATATTTGTAAACACATAGTAATCAGTAACGTATGCATCATCTATCACTACATCTCTAGTTGAACCCGAAGTAGTATGAATGGTAATTACGGTAACATATGCTGGTTCTGGTACACGAACTGCAACTTCATGTCCGCTAAAGTTTATGTACTGACCATTGGAATTATCAAGATAAACTACATTGTCAGTATTTTGAATATCTAACGATGATATCCTTATTCTATAATGAAGTTCTGGATATAACTCATCTAATCCATTGAAAACTGTTTCAGGATTATTTAGGTCATAGAGGTCATGGCCGCTTAATACGTCCTCTGTATCATATGCAAATGCCTGTACTATGGATGAGGGGAGATAATATAAGTGCGTAGTTCCTGTAGTTGAAGTTACGAGTAGAAATCCGGCTAGGACTGACATGATTACTAAAAAAGCTATTATTAGTTCAATTATTTCTTTCATGTTTTACGCAACCCCATATACTGTATAGTTATATATGTATAGTTCTTTATAACCTTTGTCTCAATACGGAGTATTACCGATGATGAATACATGTAATAATCGACTTGATTACTGGGATTTCCTAGGATTATATTAGATGATGAAGATACTATTCTATACCAATAGTATCTTCCATCACCGCTCTTAACTACTACATATATATATTGATCGTTTATACCCTGAGTTTTCATTACAGGAAATATCTGCTTTATTGCTGAACCATAGCCTATTATAATGTCGTAAATACTTCCATCAGGCCCATATACTGGATATTTTAAAGTAGTGCTTGAGTTATATCCTTGTCTATATATTGTTATGATCTGTCCGGCTATGGATTCAGCTATGGATTGATAACCTAGTCTTGCCAGATGTGTCTGGATTGAATAGTAGTGGCTATAGATGAGACTAGTTATAATTAATAAGACCAATAATAAAGTAGTATAGCCCATAAGATAAGTTATTACATTTGCAGGCACTAAGATATCACCGCTCTGACTATTAATTCTCTATAATATATTTTTAGAATGGTGTTTGAAACAACAAGGAGTCTTGATTCAGTCTGTATTATCTGTCCATTATTATATAGGGTTACAGTAATATTGATTGTTGTTGGACCCGTAATAATTCTTGTACTTTCATTTGATGCCATACCTACAAGAGAGAGCTTTAGTCTTCTAGCAGATGCCCCTCCTAAAACAGATGGTGATAGATCAGAGTATACGATATATAGGATTGTAACATTTGTTGTATCAGTAATATAAGATGAAGTGAATAAACTTATCCTCGATGTATTAAGAACTATATATTGACCTTTCCCGGGAATATAGTGTTCAACTAGTATAGGTAATAGAGAAGGGGAATCAACGATTAAACCTCCCCTACCATACAAGATCGATTCCCTTGCACCTACGGCATTAGGGCCTTTTATGTAGACTTCATATATAGAGCTGTCATTGACTAAAACTATATTTTGAGTATTAACATTAACTACTACTTCAAGTCTTTTGCCCGTTAAATTATATCCAAGTCCTATATCTCTTTCAGGGAATTCAACCATATAAGAACCTCCATTAATAATAAGATCGTAGTTTGAAGTAAGTGTGGTAAATGCATTGACAGAGAGTTCATATGATGCTGTAGCTACAGCATTGCCGATCGTGGTTATTGCGAAATAGGCTATTGTTAATCCAACTGTTAATACTATTGCTATCATTATCACAGTAGTCAATACTTCGCTTACTGATTTCATATGATCTCACCCTGTAATAGAGGTAAAGCCTCCTCCCATGTACGGGCTTGCAAGTAATACTAGTATAGCGATTAACATTAATATTGCTGCATGTTTGAATCCTGAAGCAACAGATCCCTCGGATACCTTACCAGCGACTAAGCCCATTAGATATACGTTTAGAATTATTGATGGTAGTGTGATTTGAGCAGCTGCCTTATATGCCGCAATCCTAATAACTAGTGAGCCTAGGAATGCTGCGAGTAATATGATTGTAGCGACTACTATTATTGCTCCTACATAAGGCACGATTAAAAGTGTTCTTAGGCTTTTCTTCTTTTCCTCTTCAATAGCGTCTACACTTTCAGCGAACCAGGCGAGATTTTCTAAGTTTTCAATAGATCCTCCGCCAACTTCTATGGCGTCTGTAAGCATGTATAAAAGAACTTTTGCTCTCCAAACAATTATTTTTTTAAACAAGTTACTTATTATTCTAGACAATGATATGCCTAAACTTAATTGCATAGCCATTCTCTTTAAATATTTACTGAAAACTCCATAATTGTTATGTGAGAGTTCTATAATTGATCTTTCAGGGGAAAGACCTGTTTTTCTTATTTCAACTAGGTCTCGTAAGAACTTAGTTATTCCATAAATAACCTTATATTCTCTACTAATAAATAAAGTATATATTGTTGAAGGTAATGTTGCGATAAATAATGCAAAGGTCATCATTAGAGATGAATGTAGATAATCAGGAACATTAGTTAATGAAGCAATGGAGTTAACAGTACTTATAATTGATAATGATATAGGATTTTGTCTAAATGGATGATATTCAGGTAGAACACTTGGAAGATAAAGGCCAAAGATAATAATAAATATTGTCACCGGGACGGTGATGCCGAAGAAAACTATGTACGGCCTATAATCAGTCCATGGCTCCTTATACTGCACTAGATCGGATATATACATTACTGCTATAGATAAAAACGGAAGTAGAACATACATAACTAAAAACATTGTTAATCCTGATAAAGCAGGTAATGCTACTGCAGTTATTGCGACATTTACGAAATATAAAGTTGATAATGCAATAGTAGTTAAGAGTATCAATGCCAAGTATGCTTCAAGTAAACTTCCTAGTCTATCTGCTATAATTTTCATTTTAACCAATATTTCGGAAAACATTAATCTTGCTTTCTTAGTAAGATAATCTATGACATCACCCCCTGATCTAACTGTAGATATATATCCCGTTAAGAGATCTTTTACAGTAGCACTTGGAGTTCTAGCTGCTAAAATAGAGAATGCTGTTAATGGATCTCTACCCAGTACTCTAACAAGTAGTACAAATCTCTGACTTAGATCACTAGATCTAGGAAAGACTTGTCTAGCCTTTGAAATTCTCTCAAAAGCTCCATATGGAGATACTCCGCTAGCAACCATTATACTAAGATAAGCTGTTGTATATGGTATTTCACCATCTAATGCTCCCGCTCTTCCAGACCCTATGAGATATGGGAGATTAGCCATAAAAACCAGTGTAAGGAACGGTATGATAACAATTATAGATAATATTAGTGGAAAGATCTGAAAGTATATAATAATAATGGAAAGAACAATGGATACTATAGCAGATAATATTGTAATGAATCCTATAAAGCTAGCATATACCTCAGGATATATACTCATACCACTCCTTCTAACAGAATCGGGTATATTAGGATATAATTTAAGAATTCCTTTTCCAAGCCACCAGAAATATTTGTATATAAAATCCCAGAATTTCATCCTAATAACCCTATTTTTCCAATACAATTCATAGATATATTATATTTCTAGTAGTTAATAATTCTATATCGAAGGAACATATAAAACCTACTGTACTCAAATATTTTTATATTCATTTAGAACCTATTTATTTAGGGATAGTATTTAAGCTAGTAAGTTAAAGATATTATTCATACAGTGGAGTGGTAAAAATTGATCAGAAAGAGTAAAAGGATAAGGCTCTCACCGAATCTCTTTAGGAAGATTAGGAGAAAGAAAGGAGGGAAAGGACCTCGAGAAGTCGGCGAAGCTGTCCGTACTGTAATACCGATCGTTGAACCAATCCAGATTACACCTCGTGATCCTAGCTGGAGGGTAATTGAGAGTTATTATGTTTATAAACCCTTTGTCAAAGTTACAATTGCTGAAACACCTAATGGCCCCGTATATTATGTTGAAGAATATGGTTTGTCACCGGAGGATAAGTCTATTCTTGACAAACTTACACAAATACTTATGGATGAGATAACTCCTCCAGAGAAGCCAGAGGAGGTTAAGGACCTACGTAGCTATGTATTTGATGAAGCTAAGCGTATAGCAGATAAATACCGTAACAAACTCGGCCTCGTGGGGACACGTAGGCTTAAACTTCTTTACTACATTGAGCGTAATCTTATAGGCTATGGACCTATTGATCCGCTTATGAGAGATCCTAATATAGAAGATATATCATGCAATGGTGTAAACATACCTATTTACATATGGCATCGAAAATATGAAAACATACCTACTAATATCACATTTTTAGACGAGGATTATCTTAATGAATTCGTTATGAAGCTTGCGCATATGGCTGGAAAACATATTAGTGTAGCATTTCCAACAGTAGATGCAATGCTTCCTGGAAAGCACCGGTTAGCAGCAACATTTGGTAGAGAAATATCTGTTAGAGGCCCTACGTTTACTATACGTAAGTTCCGCGAGAGACCTTTCAGTCCAACCGAGCTAATTATTGGAGGTACCATGAATAGTATAATGGCTGCCTATCTATGGACTCTTATAGAACATGCAAAAACTGCCCTTATAGCCGGAGGTACAGGAGTTGGTAAAACAACAATGCTTAATGCAATTAGCCTATTTATTAAACCAGGTATGAAGATCGTGAGTGTTGAAGATACTCCTGAATTGAATTTACCTCATACTAATTGGGTCCAGTTGACTAGCCGTGAAAGCTATGTCGTCGGTATGGGCGGCGGTACTGAAATAAAATTGTTTGATCTTGTAAAGCTTAGCCTACGATATCGTCCAGATTACATTATTGTTGGTGAGGTACGTGGTGAAGAAGCATTTGTATTGTTTCAGGCTATGGCTGTTGGCCATGGTGGCCTATCTACACTTCATGCTGAAACACTTGACTATGCTATTAAAAGACTTACTAGTCCTCCCATGAATATTCCTGAGACTTACATGAAGTTAATGAACGTGTTCATTCATATAAATAGAGTAATTACAAGAATAGAGAAGGGAGTAGTTAAGGTTCAACGTAGAGTAAATGTAATTCAAGAAGTTGAAGACTTTAATAAATATATTACTATAGCTCAATGGGATCCAAGAACAGATCAGTATAAGGTGTATCTTGAAAAAAGCATTCACTTACGTGATATAGCGGCTAAGAGAGGATTGGATCTTGAAGATATTATAGAGGATATTTATAGGAAGGCTACAGTACTTAATTGGATGATCTATAGAAACGTTACAAATGTATGGGATGTATCTAGAATTATATTTAACTACTACTATGATCCAGAAACTGTTTACAAACGAGCAGTCGAGGATCTTCATAGGGCTGGAGAAGAAATTACTCCAGAGATCCTTGAACAACCTGCCTCTACTATAGCTGCATCAACTTCCGATATAAGTGTCGCCGAAACTGAATCCTTAGCTGGTAAAACGGAGATAAGAGAAGATATTACAAGAGAATTGTTTGGGAGAACTAAAGAGTTACGGAAACGCTAAACTCACAATAGTCATCTCCACGGATTATACACTTAGTTTCATCCCATTTAACTCTATGAGGAGTCCATAGTTCTAGGTAAAATCCTTCAATAAATGAGCCGACGAAATCGCCTTTCTTCTCGGCAGGACTCTCATATCGAGAACATTCAATATTGTCATACAACCTGAATACTACTTCGCCTTCCTTAGCATTATTATAGACTATCTCTACACGTCCAAATCCAAGGGACTCTAGCGCATATATAAATGCTTTAGATAACGTATCATAATCCTCATCTGATGAGGGTTCCCCATAGAATGATACTAATAGCTTATACATTCCTCTACCCATCTCCCTAGCAATTTGGTTAAATACGGTAGTCCAAGCAATACCGTATTTATCTCTAGCCTCCATCATTAGATCGAAAGCTTTCCTTGGTATTATAAGAGCTCTTTCACCTCCAATCATTATAGGATATAATCTAGGAAACAATAGGGATCCTACGGGTTCCCTTAAGTCAACGCTGTTAACCTCTTCGATCTTTTTCACGTTATTAACTACATTCTTGGGGTTCATATCCTTATCAATCTCGATGACCAAGACAAGGGGGACTTCTTTTTTATCGGTAGTCGCTGGCTCTGGAACTATTGTTTTAATAATATTGACGTTCTGCTTAGCAAGACACTCGCTAATATCTTTTAATAAACCGATTCTATTAGCTACCTTCATAATAAGCGAATACACCTTCCTATCTGGTGATAATGTTTTAGCAGGAATCATAGAGTCTATGAATAAAGGAATGTTTGTTTCCCTACGCCTCCTAATAATCAATACCATTTCTATCACACTAGTTAACTATTGTTAATTTATACATTAATTAAATTGTATTCCTAAGAATAAAAATATAATTGCCGTAACAAGTACTTGACATAAATAATTTTGGAAACTATAGTTTCTTAATCTCTATTTTAAAACCACTACTTAGATCAAGCATATTAAAAAGTATCTCGGTTTCTTCCTCGACTTTTTTCTTCAACTTTTTAGGATCAGTTGCACCAAATAGCTTTTTCTTCTTTATATCAAGTTCTATGTATATATCAGAATTCTCTACATCGATCTTGATATTAACTAGTCTATATCCGTGATAATTAAGTAATTCTCCCAATACATCTTCGAGTTTTTTCCTTAATTCCTTTAATTTTTCTGCATCAGCTGTTTTTTCTTTCTCAATAACACGCCTCTCTATAATTCTACGTTGCTTAGTAGCTAGATTTGCAAGTTGCCTCATTTTATCAATAGTAGGCCTCTTTATAGGAATTGCTCCTCCTTCAGACACTTCACGTGGTGGACTCTCTTTCTTTACTTTTTCTTCTTCAATAATAAATATTCTAACTTGAATATTACCCTTCAAAAGTTTTGATATAAAATTAGCCAGAGCTCTAAGACCAACATATCTACTACCACTAGAAGGATCTGATAGAGCTAGTGAAACTATTTTACCGTTTTCTACATACATAACATATCTTTTATTGTTAATGTTTGCCGTCAATAAGTACTTTCCTACGATAAATCTTTCTAAGAATTTAAATAATCCATCTATATCCATGTTTCTTTTCTCTAGAAAACGGCTTCTCCTTAATAAGTCTGCTTCGAAAGTTATATCTCTAAGTAGCTCCATCCTTTTTAGATCTAGAGAGAGCTTAGATATAATATCATAGATCTCTGTATTCCTACTCAACTTATAGCTGTACACCCCATATCTAAGTGTATTTGTTATTAATCACTGGATTTTTAATCCAATCCTAGACAAGACTTCATTGCATTCATCATCTGCTATTTGTATCTATACATAATTGTTAAGTGTTGGAAACATTTTAAATGTGTACATTAATGAGACAATACGGTATTTTATATCATTATTACTTTCATCGCTATGTTTCTTAAAGCATTGAGTGCCTTCTCATCAATAAGATCTATGGGAGTAAATATAACGAGTATATCACTTGACCTTAATCTCTCAATTATAGAGTGTAATAATTCATAAAATCTCTTAAAGCCGATCAAGTTAATAAGATCTACTGGATTCTCTATAATGACAAGCATATTTTTAGACCGTTTTTCCTTCCTAATTCTCTCAATAACGTAAGGAGTGTATGTTGGATCTATACCTACTTCGTATCTCCAAATATCTTTACCAGTGGGATAAAGCTTAGGTAATGTCAAGGATCTAGACAACGTAATTGTATATATTGGAATACTGCTTTTCCCCTCCTCATCAGTAAGGTAATACATAAGGTTTCCTTCCAAATAGTCGATCAAGGGACTTCCGCGGATAGTATATATTAAGATTGAATCGAAACGATCTATTTCTCTACCTAATTCTGAAGGTTCGGTTAATTTATCGACTAATGCCTTGGCAAGTAATGACTTATCCGAACCAAAAGATGTCAGATGATATTCAATAGTAATGACTTTAGGCTCTTTTAGAGGTACTTCTAATAATGATTCTTTTGACAAGGATAAAGCAAAAGTAATTTTGTCAAGAATAGATGAGAAAAACGCTGTAAAAATCATAAAAGACATTATCTCGATCATCTTAGTAAACATTGTTGCATATACATCGTAAAATAGTGTTTTTGATAAAATGATTGACAAAACGATACTTAAAGCAATTAATGATTTAAATAATAAGCTAGGAATAATTGGTTCACCTGCCCTACACAAAATGTAAATGGATGCCAAGCCTATCATAATAGTTAATGCTAACAAAAAATAATCAATGGCCTTGATCCCAGCTAGTGAAAGATATATTTTCTCAAATAGCGGAATACTCCACAGCGAGACTATGCCGAAAGCTAGCCATAATATTATGATACTTATTGACAATTCATTAAATATTTTAAATTCGCTTTCCATCATGCTCTTGGAATCTAAAGTATATTGTGTTTTAATTCCTAAAGCCTCTAATTTAATCACGAATAAAGATAATACGGTAGCCAACAATATATAGTGTATACCTCTTAATAATCCTAGAACCATTGCAGGAAATATTTCGTCAAGAATGGATATAATTATGAATATTTCGATTAAGTATAAAATGATAATAAAAAATCTCTTATAAGCAGATTTATTCGGTAAGAAGGCATAAACTTTAAACAATCTATTCAATAAATGCACCATAAATGAGGAAATAATTATGCCAAAAGTGAGGTATATTATTGATAATGGATCGTGTATGATAAATTTATACTTAAATAATTCTATATCAATATATATGAATGAAATCGAAATTAACAAAGATATTATACTTATAAATAATGAGAATAGTCCATAATATTTAAAGATAGATTTAAAGATAGATCCTCTATCTACAAGAAATATCAACTTACACACTCTCTCAATAAGCTTAAGAGTAATCCTGGGATCTTGAAATATGATAATCTAATGCTAGACAATATTGTCATACCTATTCTCAGCGCATCCTTATTTTAACAAATAACCATGCCCTCTCTATTAATTTTTTCTGCCAATTATCTATTTTATAAATTTAAGCTAAGAATACATTTCATTGCCTTGAGAAACATTTATTAGAACTATGACATCTGTGATATTCCATGATAAAGTACTATTAGATCTATATAATTCAAAAACTCCTACTTGGTAATTCACCAATAACATTAAAGCCTCTTTCATCAACTGCCACTTCATAGTATTTTCTATCAATAGCGCCTATTCTCATCTTAATAGGAGTCATTCTTACAGCAAGTCTCTCTCCATGAATATCTACGTAATCAAGTCTAATTACAATATCTGCAATAAACTCTTCGACACCAGGCAATTTTATTTCTGCAAATAATGGTATTTCTCCAACAATTATTGTTGTAATGTCTTGACCCGTAACTTCTTTAAAGATCATTTGAAGAATACTTGCTACTTCTTGAGGCGACAAGCCTCTTACAAGTGACGAAAGACTGTCTATTACTAGATTAGCATAGCTACCCCTAGATATGTCTTCTAGAACGCGTTCAATAACACGGATAATTACTCTATAATCAGCTAATGGCAATGCTTCTTCAAGGCTTAAATACTCATTTAGAAACTCATCAAGTTTATCGAACTTTAGAAGTTTTATCCGCTGTATAAGAAGATCCTTAGGCTCAGTCAGTGTTAAATACTTGGTTTTTTCACCATATTTAATAGCTCTATTATAAGCGTAATGAATACACATTATTGTCTTGCCGGTACCGGGATGACCTACTACATAAACTAAACCAGGTCTTGTAAATCCCCCTCCAATAGCCCTATCTAATCCCGGTATTCCGGTTGGTATAATTCTATAAGACATACTATTATCACCTACACTATATTTATGAATATATAGGATTAATAGTTTTCGTAATAACTATGCCGTTATCTTTATAAAAAGTAGATATCTAATAGAATTTGCCTAGAGTTGACTCAACTAATTTAAGAAGGTTCGCCCGACTTATAGGTTTTCAGATCTCTAGGTGACCTAAGAGCTTCCGCTTCCTAAGGCTAATAACATTCAACAATAATTCCTATACACAAGTTTCCACTTATTAAAAAGTAACCAAACTATTCACTAATAATATTAGAAAGAATTCAAGCTAAACCATGAAAGAAAACAAATATAGTAATTATAAAGCTTAAACCAGGGTCCAATGAACAGCCAAAATGTTAACTCTATCATAACACAATATAACATTTAAGCAATAATTATTCAATATTTCTCTAATGAATTGAGAAATTGATTAAACCTATAAGAAGAGTTATTATTCTATGTACTAACCTAGTTAATCAATGTGAATAACAAATGATATAAAATACTCGATAGGTCCTAGATTCAATTTTCTAGGTGTATCATTAATTAATATAAGTGTATAGTTTTCATCCAACAAATCAACGAAGGTTCTAAACCAAAGATATTTTAAATGAGAAGAACCAGGTAGTCGCTCAAGAATACTAGTTCTTAATATGAAAACTAGGCCATTAACGTTGTTACCTAGTTCATTTTTAATCCTATCAATAACTCTAGTTAATCTTCTAAAAACATCTTCATAAATATATTGGCCTTTATATTTAATAATTACAGGAGGTAAAGTCTTTCCATGATCATTTCTACTTATGAGAGATGTTTTAATACTATCACTAGGCACAAATTCAACAACACCTTTATTCTCTAAGCTAATATATTTCCTTAATAGATCGGAGAAGGATTCATAGGAAATACCTTTTCTAGATCTAGATTCAATAAGTACAATTAATGGACCACTCCTATGTTCAATAATATATTTAAATATATCATATACTTTGGAAACAAATACTGTCACATCTTCTTTCTTACTTCTAAATTCTAGAAGACGTATTATGAGAACTGACGCTAGCAACAATGGGAGATGAATTATTAGATCATTATATCCGAGTATCTTGAGAATGTATACTATAATAACCGCTATTAAGAGTATAATTGGTTGACTAGAGATAAATGTGGGGCGAAAAATTATCTGTCTATAATCAACAGTTACTTTACGTTTAAAGAAATTAAGAATTAGATAACCAAGTATAGGCAATATGGAGAATACGAGGATTATTCTAGAAATGTTATGGAAATTAAGCATTTCTAATAAATAAGATAGCCCAATTAAAAATAAACTATAGATTAAACCTACTGCATGGATTGAATATATGAAGCTCTCCTTATAATATCCTTTCGTTTCACTATAAATTATTAAAGAAAGTATTATGTAGTAAAAAGCAAATATAGCATATATAATCATATATATATTGATAAAGATTAATTTATAAAGTGAGAAAAATATTATATATGCTAATATTGAACTAAGTAACAAAATGGATAATTTAGGATAGATGCGTCCTAACATTCTATATAAAATCATTATTTTCTCATTTAATTTAGCTAGATACCCCATTAGGCTCACTCTATCCTTAAATACACCAAGTCTATATACTTAGAATTCAAGTTCGCTTTTATAAAAATATGCCTTCTCCCAACGTCTAGTATTTTTATAATTTTTAGTAAATACAATCTAGTTAGGTACACGATATATAGTCTAGGCTTTAAACCATTTATCTAATATTTTCTGATTAAACAAGTATGTGAATGATAAAATTAAATCAATGACCTTCCTGGGTATTTTTACAAATTTCTTATCAATAAAGTCTTTTACTTCATGAATAGACGGATTCTTCATAATTGGGACATAATCCAAAGCCTTTTTAACTGTCAAACGAATCTGCCAATTACCAACTGGAAACATATATTGAGGTAAAATTTCTCTAAGTATTACAACGCGTGCTTGTCTCTTAATACGATCAAGATATTCCAGTACACTGGTTCTAGCAGCTAGATAACCTCCATCCATAATATTTGGCTCTCCACGATAATTATCATATACGGTTAAAACAGCTGGCTCTACATGCGGATTCCATAAACTTCTAGGCTGCCATACTTCTATCCATAATCCACGGTAGCCACCTGGTACAAGTAATATCATGTACTTGTTATACAAGTACTCACTATAAAACACAAGGAGATCACTTATTGGTTTGTATTTTCTGATTCTACTCAATAATTTATTCGAGATCATTTGATCGACTGCTGTAATACCCCATCTAGTAGGGACGAGTCTTCTCTGCCCAGTTCTACCTAAAAAACCGATCGTTAGAGCACGAACTATCGTGTAGAAATCAAGGCCGTTCCTATAGAGCCTATAAATAGCCTCCTCAGCCTTTATATCATCCCATATGATTTTCTCAATAGGCTTTGGTATAACTGGGTTTCCCGTTACTTTAACTATTCTAGCAGGTGCAGTTGGTCCTCTTGGCGGAGTTAATGGATCAAATACTAGTCTAGGAATAGGCTTCTTTCTCAGTAAGGCCTCTGTATCTACAGGTCGCTCAGATACAACTGCTAGTCCAATCTCTGTCTCATAAAGTTTATATGGATCATATACTCTAGTCGGTAAGACGATATGAAGCAACCTACTTCTAAGCTCAATAATTTCCCCTAGATTTTTCCTCATATGCCATTGACTAGGATTATCATAATTTCTAGCTTCATCACCAATTATTCCAGGCGGCACTGCATAATATAGTCTAATCCTCGGATACCCCTTCTCTCCAACAATTATCGATGGAGGAGTGCTCCCCTCTACATCTAGCCCTCGAATACTTTGTAAACTAATTACTTTAGCCCTTAAACCAGCTAATAATGGACAATAGCCAAGCCCACACAGATTACGTGCTCCCTTACACCTTACACATAGTTCTATTGGTGGCTTTACCAATTACATACTCCCTATCATATAGGTGTGCTAAATACCTATTTATGGGTAAAGACTATTAATAGAAGAATACGAAATACAATGAACTCCAAGAAGAAAACAGGTGATTATCTAATGTATCACATAGTGACACATACAGACATTGATGGAGTAGGTAGTGCGGCACTATACATATATCTGCAAGGAGAAAAACCGGAAAAGATCTATTTTTCAGAGCCGTATTTAATAGATCGAACTATTAAACGTCTTGTAGGTATTAGGACGGATAAAATAGTATTCATGGACCTTGGCATGAATAATAGTTTTTACCCGTTAATAAGTAAAAGCTTAGAGAAGATCATTAATAGGGGGATCGAAGTCGAATGGTATGATCATCATGTATGGGAAAATGAATGGATTAACGGAATGAAAGCCATTGGTACTAAACTCTATATTGACCGAAGTACGTGTGCAACAGGAGTTGTTGCCAAATACGCTCCAAGAAAGAGAGTAGATGTTGAACAAGATTTTATTGATGAACTTGTAAAAGGAGTGTGTGCGGGAGACTTATGGAAATTCGATCATTGGAGAGGACCTTGGTATTTAAGACTTGTTAGAAGAAGGGAACAGAATTCATGGAGACTCCATGTAATTGATACATTGTCCCAAGGTATTTTGTGGAAAAATGAGTTCACAGAGAATATTGTAGCTAAATTAGAAAAAGAATTAAAGGCCTATAATGATGTTATCCGTAATCTCTATATTAGGAATATTAATGGGCTAAAAATAGTTTATATACCATACAACGATCTTGTTGACTCAAGCTTCATGGCATCATTAGCACTTGGTAGAGCAAATGCAGATATAGCTGTTATTGTAAGTAGAGATGGAAAGCTAAGCTTTAGATCAACTGGGTATAATGTTAGAGAACTTGCTGTAAAGCTTGGGGGAGGAGGACATGTTAAAGCTAGTGGGGCAAAGATTAAGATACCGTTTAAAGTGAAAATGATGTCCCTGTGGAGAATAGAATATCTATTACATTACATCCATACTTTAATCGAGAAAATTATTAGATAAATCCTCTAAGACACTACAGTTTCTTTCTCCTATGTAATAGCAAGTAATATATAGGTATAGCTACGGCAATTACTACCATTAGAACTATAGTTATTAATACATAATCAATAACTTGCTTAGAATCCACACCTTTACGCTCTTCAATATTATAGATAATATTGTAAAGTAATGTATAATTTCTATGATCAAGGTATAGTTCGTTATAAGTATTTGAACCATACACTAAAGTCCCATTCGAGATCCTTAAGTTAATCCTAAATATGTTAACCCTACTAGCAATATTATTGTCAATATATGATCCAATATCTTCAAAGAACTCATTTACAAACCTGTATCCATAATTATAAACATACTCTACATAGAGTTTGCCATATAGTTCATTATTTTCAGTAATTTCAGTAATAAAATTATATGATCCGTGAACTGGATAAGCCTTAGGAGGCTTCAATAAATAGCTGTCAATATTGCCGTCTATCCCAACATATAATGGTGTTTTATTTAAGAGTAGAGTGGAGATTGGGCCACTACTTTTCTGTTCAAATAAAAATGTTTTATCAGTATATAACGTGCTTATATGGAGCTCTTCAATTAACTTAAGAACTTCAATTGGATTATCAATAAGAATTATTGGAGCATATGAACCAAGATAATATTTAACGATCTCATTTGATGTGCTAGTAATATTTAGTACTGCATTCGTTATATTAGCCCATCCAATGTAATAAGTAACATTATTATTCTCTGTATAGTATTTAGTAGTAATTGAGGCGTTCTTAGCAATATTCCTAAACAACAGTATGGTTATATTGAATTGGAGTATATCATCTAAATTAGTAGTTTTAATCTCCATAATAGAATTTATCGAAATATAATTGTTCAAGGGTTTATGTACAGTCATTTCCATGCTAAGACTGGTATTACTTAAATCATCACCATTATAAAGAATGTTTCTCTCGTAGTCTATACGATATGCGTTCTTACTTTTCTTCAGAATCCTTAGATCTTCCATTCTCCATGAATAATTCTGTATTCTACTTTTTAGGGCGAGATTATCCATAAAAGCGATCTTTGACTTGTATTCATAATCTAATTTATTGTATTTCATGTAGGCCTCTATAGATGATATATTCTGAAATTCAGTAAAGACAAGATCTGCTTCCAATATATACGTTACATTTTTATTATAATTTACATTTATATAAATATTTACATTATCAATAGAATAGGCAAATGTTAAGTTGATCGGTATATTAATAATAATTAAGATGAATATGATTATGTAATTAATTGTTGCTGATATTTTATATCTAACCATGATTACACACCTTAGGAAGTAGATAAATCACTCCATCTGAGGCTTTTACTTGTATAGTATTCCCCTCTACATAGTACTTTGCTACTATTGAAGATATTAAAGCATCACACAAGTCTCTATGGGAAATCCATTCATGTTTATACTTTCCAAAGATCTCGGTAAAGAGATCAATAGCTGTTTTGCAATTGCTGGATCTTAAAGCGCTTTTAGGATGAGTCTCTATAACAATTATTCCATGTCTATTTAACTCATTCATGATCCTTAGGCTTCTAATTACTAGCATTCTCATACCTCTCCAACTCGGAGGTAGAACCGGATAGCCCATTTTCTTCATTAGAATATCAACCTCTCGAAATCCCTTCTTAGTTAATGATAGTGGGGAGTCGATGGCTATAACGCTGGGCTTATACTTTAGTATAGTATCTATGATCTCTTCATCGCTATGAAGTAGACCTGCATAAACAATCTCATTAGATACTATATTAATTAATGCTAAGCCGCTAGGTCTTCTCGGAGAGCCAGATGGATCAAGACCTCCAACAATCAATTAATACACCTTAACCCATTTTGAATTATGTACTGAAATATTTACAGATTATCTTGAGGATCCTTCTAAACCCAATTACTTTCCGTGTATGTCTTATTGTTAACTTTAGCCCTCTACTCAACTGATCTAAACCTATTAATTTATCTTTCAATCCACCATCAAACCACTTATATTTTAATCCTTTAATTAGGACAGCAGGTATTCCTTCAGCTCCCTGTCTCATAATGAGGCCTGCTACACCGCATATTTCATAGACAATATTGTCTATTCCACCAAACTTCGGCTTACCATACATATCATATTCGCCGAACTCGCTTGTCAACGGCTCAATACCGTAGCAACCACGGGCTATATCCATTGCGCCCCATGGGAAGAGTTCTGTATCGCATAGAACAACTGCTACCTTTCTGCCTGTTCTCTTAAAGATCTCCATAGAGATCTTCTTGGCAACCTCATCGATATTTCTAGGGGGTATAGAATAAATATTGGGTGGATGATTCGATGTGTCAATACCAGATTCACTCCATAACATATTATCTCTTACTGTAATTAAAATAGTAGGATAATACTTTACTGCTTTCAATGCTCTATTAAGATCCTTTGAATATTTTGATAAATCTATTACCTTATTCCTAATAATAGCCTCAAAAGGTATTGCAGCAATTATAGAATCACTTTCTCTTAAAATAAGTTCCACTACACGTGGATCAAGCCCTGTTTTATTAGCTATTTTAATAGCTTCATTAGAAGGCTCTATATTCCTTATATCAACTAATAGTCCCATAGATTTAGATACTATTTTTAGAGTTATAGCAAGTACATCTCCATCCTCTAATTCAATACCTTCCTTTGCAATAGACTCCAGCAATAACCCAACAAGATCATCTCCGGGAGAAATCATAGGCAATTTAAGACCGATAATAATAAGCCTTGAATCTATCAATTATAACTCCCGCATATAATTCTCATACTTTAAAGATTTTTACAATGCCTTCTAACAAACTATTATTTATAATATCATGATATAAACTTTAATGATTCAATTGACAATGAAAAAATAAACTATTAATTCATACATTTTTGTCACGAATATAAATTATAACTATCTGAAAAGACATTAGTTTCTACAATGAACAAATAATCATCATTACCATTTGACCAAGGGTCCTGGCTCGAATCCTATTGTCCGCATATACTTGCTATATAGAACATTGACTTCCTTTAACCAATTACTTAATCTATCCGGAGTCTCCGGATATTTTTGAAGATAGTATTCCATAGCTTTATCCATATACATTTTAACTATTCTTAACTGATTAAGTAATGAAGGTCTTGCCAGTAGAGATAAAGCTCTTTTAACATTTGATATTATTTCCTCAGCTAAGCTAGCCTTTGTACCAAGATCATATATTGATCTGCCATCAACTATTTTCTTAGCTAAGACAAATTCTAAGTCATCATCACTCATAATCTGCAGATACATTCTAAGAATGTCTAAGCCTGCCTGCTTAGCTCCATAGGCTTTCATGAAATCTTTATTAATACCCCATAAGCTATATTCATTAACTCTGCCATCTTCAAGGGCCTTACCTAAGTGCTTTGAAACAATACTCGCTGCAAGCATTGACGAACCACGTCCGCCTCCATGAATAGGGTTTACGGTATATGCTGCATCGCCGATAACAACAATATTCCTCCAGACAAGTGTGGGCAGAGGCCTTCTCGTTGGTACAAGTCCTCCTCCGGCATGAATCAATCTGCCAGGATATTTTCCTCTAATGTACCTATAGTAGTTTAGTCTTGGATTATAGTCTCCCTTACCCCATATAACACCAATACCTATATTTGCTATGGAGCCTTCTTTTTTCGGAAATAGCCACCAATAACCACCGGGAGCCACCTTCTTATTGAGAAATATTATTGCGTAATCCTTGTCCTCACCACTAATAGGCTCTCTTAGTTCGATGACCTCTCTATAGGCAATGTTATAGTCAGTCATGTATGGTCTTTCAGCTATAGGATATTCACGAGGTAGTTTTGAACGAAGTGCAGGTACTGCGCCAGAAGCGTCTATAAATGCCTTAGCCTCAAGATCCCTTTTTACTCCTGATTTAAGGTCCTTTATTATAGCCTTCCTCACGAATCCCTTATCATCAAGTCTGATATCTATGAAATGACTATTATCATATAATGTTGCTCCATTATCTAGCGCATTCCGTAATAGCCATTGTCCAAATTTTAATGAATCGACACTTACTCCCTCACCATATACTATTACCGAGTAATTACCGCTAGGACTTACTATTTTAACACCTTTATAACTACCATTTAAGACGTCTTGTGGAGGTGTCCACCCAAGTTCTTGAAAGTGATGAAGACCTATTGCATCACCACAAGCTCTATCACCAATTTTATCTAAGGGTTTTCTTTCAACAATAGCTACTCTATATCCCTGGCTTGAAATTAGCCATGCAGCAGTAAGTCCAGCTACTCCTGCACCAATAACGACGACATCATATTGCTCAGCCATTTCATTATCACCAAGGCATTAAATATATACTCATACTATTTAAAGCAAATCT
The DNA here is from genome assembly GCA_964531225.1 of uncultured Desulfurococcaceae archaeon. Lineage (GTDB taxonomy): Archaea > Thermoproteota > Thermoprotei_A > Sulfolobales > Desulfurococcaceae > CAZHDB01. The sequence goes on along the minus strand of CAZHDB010000004.1, from coordinate 73,620 downwards.
GCCTATATTTATATACCGTGGGTATAGTCCACATAAGTTGTGGAGGCGAATAGGCACGAGTGAACAATATACACCAAATATAGGCTACACTGTTATCTACAGGATAATAGCTCTGGGAAGCGGTGCAGGAAAAACCAGTCTCGGAGAACAGGTTGTCGAAGGACTAAGAAGAAAAGGCGTAGTAGTAGCTGTTATAAAACAAACACATGAACCACAAATAGATCCTGGATCAGATCCTGGACGATACTGGGCTGCAGGTGCAAATGTAGTTCTTGTATCTAGTCCTGAAGAAACAACAGTTTTTATGGAGCCAGAACATGATCTTAGGAATCTAGTAATGAGATACATGCCGTATCATCCACTTGTCATTGTTGAAGGGTTTAAGGGAGTCAATATTGGTAAAGTAATTGCTATTATCGAAAATGAAGAAGAACTTCAACATCTTGCCAAAGAGCCTGGACTATGGTTTATAGTCAGCCATGACTTTGATCTTGTTAATAATGCTAAGGAAATGGGATTAAACGCATTACTATTTGAGGAGACAGTTGCTCTCGTAGGCGAGATCTTTAAGGATTCTATACAAACCTTATCATCACTTATGAACCCCGATGATTGCCGAAAATGCGGTTTCGGCTCATGTATTGAACTTGCTGAGAAAATACTGCGTATGGAGGTTCAGCCTATAGATTGCCCTATACTTTCTAGGGGAAATATTATAGTCGATGATAAAGTCGTACACCTTGATCCCTGTATGCAGACTATCTTGAAGAACCTAGTACGTGGGTTCTTAGCTAGTGTAGAGGGTGTACCCAGTGGCGTAAAGAAAATACGTATAGATATAGAACTTGAATGATGTTTATGGTAAAATCTTTATTAGCATTCCTTCAACAAGTATAGGACTATACCTAGAGGCTATATTTAATGCCTCTTGAAGTCTAATAGCACTACTACTATAGATCGTCATCAACGGATCTCCCCGATTCACGCGATAACCAACTTTAAAGTGTAGATATACTCCCGCTCCCTTGTCAAAAGGCGCACCAGCTGCACGCGCAATAGCTGTTATTGCTGCATTATCTATATGGGTTACAGCACCCTCTATAGGAGCTTCAATAGTATATGTATGACTGCCAATCGGTATGTCATCTGGTTTAACATTAGGATCGCCCCCTTGAGCCTCCACGATCTGTTTAAACTTTTCATAACTTAATCCTTTCTCAAATATATTACGAGCAACCTCTGTACCGTGACCAGGTGGAACTTTACCTGATAATTCTATAACTAATCCAGCTATACTCATGGCTTTCTCAACAAGGCTCTTACTACCCCTTCTCTCAATTAATGCCTTCAGAGCCTCCATAGCCTCTAATGCTGGACCAGCTGTTCTACCTATAGGCTGGCCTCCATAAGTAATAGCAACTCTTATACCCATGCCTAGTCGTGCTGCCTGCCTTATGAAAGGACCTGCCAATTGATCTGCTGCCTTCATGTCCTTTACTTTAGCTTTCCTACCAACAGGTATATCGATAACTAGATTATCTACTCCCATAGCAACTTTCTTTGCAAGTATACTAGCAACCATTTGATGCCATGGATCAATACTTAACTTTCTCTCAATATTAACAAAAATGTCGTCTGCCGGAGCAAGATTGAGTTTACCGCCCCATGCAAGCGTAGCTCTTATTTTACGTGCAATCTCCTTAAGCTCCTCGGGAGAAAAATCTACACGTGCAAGTACTTCCATTGTATCAGCTGTACCAGCAGGACTAGTTATGGCACGACTACTAGTCTTTGGAATCAATAAGCCAGCCGCCGCAATAGTAGGTACAGCTAATAATGCAACCTTACTATTACCAGGAACGCCGCCAATGCTATGCTCATCATAAACTGTATCCTCAAACTCTATACGACTACCCGTTTCAACCATAGCTCTAATCAATGCATTAAGTTCGTCCTCACTAAGTTCATAGTATAATTGGCTTACGAGGAATGCAGCTATTTCAGTTTCACCATATATACCTTCAACAACATCTTTGATCCACATGAACATTTCATCTTGACTAAGCCTTTGCCCATGTAGTCTCTTCTGTAGTGCATGGAAACTCGGAGGTACAGGTACTGGTTTTAAGCCAATTATGTCTTCCTTCCCTATTCTCAATTCATGAGCCACATCACGACTAACAAGAATCTTGCCTGAAGGCACCATAGTCTTTGTTATGGCTGTAAATGCTCCTCTTATACGATCTCCCTTTATCAATCTAACCCTATTATTAGGGCCTAAACCAAGCTCTTTAGCATCTTTCTCATTTATTATGACAATATTCCTCCCCATGTCAAAGTCTATCGCCTCAACATTAAAATGGCGTGTCTCTAGATGAGCCATGGATATCGCCTTCTTCAAATTTTTAAAGTGGAATTGAAGTGGGAAATACACAAAATATAAATGTATCATTTCTAATAAGCATTTCTCCTTTTAGAATATATGCTCAGCATCGGCCGGAACACATCATCTACCGATAGTCAGTGCTCCGCCATATGCTTCATCGCATCATAATATATTATATTATTCCTAACGATTTATAATCTTATTCGAAGACTTGAAGTACTAGTCACTTATTACAATTAGATCTATTTTAGTAAACCATTACAGGTTCTCCGAGAAGCACGCGTAATAATGTCTTCATAAGATACGGTAGAGTAAGAACCGTCTTTAATCTACCCTTTTCATCGACAATCATGATCGATGATACATGTAGGTTCCGTGTTAAGTTTAGCAATTCCTTTAATAAAGTATCTTCTTTAACAATTAATGGTCTATCCTCCATAATTTTCTCCACTGGTATACTTAATGCAGTTTCAATAGGTATGTTTAATCTTGCAAGATTATAGCCTGCAATAAAGAATGAATATCTCGGCCTACGAGAAAACATACGAAGTAATTCAAATTCACTAATATAGCCTATAGGCCTCCTATTTTCATCAACTACTACCACTAGAACAGGATGACCCGTAGCTATAGCCTTTAATACATTATATAGTTTAGTACCCTTACGAACAACAATATAATGCGTCGATTGAGGCTTATACTTGCGTATAAACTCGCCGATACCTATATTGAGTAAACTGTCAACATCGTGTTTCCCAAATACTCTTCTAGCCCTAGACTCCTCTCTTAAAACTCTTCTCAATAGCATCACACTCTAAAATACCTAAGTAATACTCGAGTATTCTGCTACTTTCTACTTGTTTTTCTCGAAATAAATTATTTTCTCATGAATAGTAACTATTTTTTATCATCAATAGCCTATAATTTGTTTGAAACAGGGATGATGTAAAGAAGTTGTGGTGACTAGACATTGATAGATGGAATAACAAGTGATGTAATGGTTTTCTACATATTAGCAATAGCATTAATTACGGGGAAAATCCTTGAAGAAGTGTTTATACGTTTTAAATTTCCAGCAGTTTTAGGGGATCTTATTGCCGGAATAATAGTGGGTGCAAGCATACTAAATTTGTACATAGTAAATGATCTAACTAAAGCTATAGCTTGGTTCGGAGTATCTTTACTTCTATTTTATGCTGGATTATCAACTAGATACAGTGAATTCTTTAGACTACTACCCATTGCAGGCTTATTAACTATTGGAGAGGCCATAGGAGCTTTTTCCATGGGACTTATCATAGGTATATTTGTAATGCATTATGGATTACTAGAATCATTTTTCCTTGGAGCAATACTTGAAGCTACAAGCATTAGCCTAACCATAAGGACTCTCATGGAATTAAATAAGCTTCATACTATAGAAGGATACACCGTTATGGAGATAGCCGTATTAGATGATCTGGCATCCCTCATTACTATTGCAATAGGTGTGTCAATTGCTATGATGGGCGCTATTAGTCTATCAAACGTATCACTAGTATTTATTAAAGCATTTGGTGCCTGGATAATAATTGTATTTCTACTGCATAGATTCTCAGATCGCATAGTAAGTGCGATAAGTAGATTTCATGTAGAAGAAGCATTAACTTCATTACTGATCGGCTTATTTGCGGGAATTGCGGTCCTTGTATCGATATTTGGTGTATCCCCACTTATAGGTGCATATGCTACAGGGCTTGCACTATCTGAAATACATGGACTAAGTCACTTAAGAGATACCTTTCGTAAGCTTGCAGTAATATTTTCAACAGTATTTTTTGTAACGACGGCCGCAGAACTAGATTTAAAAGCCGCCCTTAAACCAGAATATCTAGGCTTTTACCTAATAATGGTTCTCGCAGCATTTGCTGGTAAGTTAATTGGTGCAGGACTAACATCATTTATACTAGGATTTCCGACTAGATCAAGTCTAAGAATAGCTGTTGGATTATTTCCTAGATGTGAATTTGCCATTATAGCCGCATATACAGCTGTCTCATTTGGATTATTAGGTGCGGAAGCTTATTTATCAGCTTTTATAGTAGTCATAGTAACTAATATAGCAACGCCTATTCTCCTTAAGAAAGTCTTTGCGGGACCCGAAGTTAAGAGTGTTAAACTTAGATTTCCTAAGAAGATCCTTAAAGCCGGAATGTAGTATACTATTTAGTCTTTGTAATTATTTTCCAAAGCCTCCCCAGAATTATGGGTGTAACTATATTTGATACGTATATTAATAGAATTGTTGAAGCAAGTACCAGATCATTAACTATGTTATAGGCCATACCTATTGATGCTATGATTAATGCAACTTCGGCTCTAGGCATCATACCTGCTCCAATGAATAATGCTTTCTTAATATTAAAACCTGTCACATAAGCTGTTATTGCACAACCTATGATCTTACCGATCATGGCAAGAAGTATTAAAATTACGATTGCCAATAGATTAGATATACCAAGTATATATGGCTTTAGATCGATCGATGCAACAGATATTATGAAGAATACAAGGGCGAATATATTTGGTATAATACTGAATCTATGTACGATTCTCTCTATTCCTCTTACCTCACTAAAAGCTAATCCAACAGCATATGCTCCCACTACTAGACTAAGATTAACTCTTACACTAGCCCATGAAATAAACAGGGTTAATGCTAAAAGCAAAGCTATACCTGTATCTTCTAAATGCGTCAATATAGATACTCCCTTCCATAAATAACTAGATAATCTATGTAATATAGCTACAGTGGCTACATAGAATCCCACGGCTATTAAAGCGGTCAAGGCCAGTTCTATTAACTCTAATTCTGACGATACAGCTATAGCCGTACAAAGTCCAAGCACTATAAGGCCGCCGATATCATCGATAACTGCAGCCCCAAGTATAACAGTCGATATATCTGTTCCCATAGCACCTATTTCGGTTAATATTCTCGCTGTAAGACTAATACTTGTAGCTGTAAATATTGCTCCAATAAACAAGCTCTGAGCCGCTGAAAAATGCATAATTATTCCACCAATATATCCTAGGACAAAGGATAGACCTATACCACCAATTGCGACAAGAAGAGATGATTTAAGATACTTCTTAAACATGTGAAACCTAGTTTCCAAGCCAGATAAGAATAATAAACTAATAATTCCCGTCCACTTAAGAATAGATAAGTACTCAAGATATTGTCCAGAAAATACTCCCAGAATAGTTGGTCCAAGAATTAAGCCTACAAGTATATCTCCTAATACAGGAGGATAACCCAGATGATTAATTAATTCCTCCATGATCTTAGCTAATGCTATCATTAAACCAAGTATCAGTAATGTATCAGCTACAATGATTTCTTCCAATCCAGTATGCCCCTACCATCTCTAGAAAACTAATTATAGATCACACTAATAATAATAGTGCGCCATAAGTCTTCATAAACCATAAATATTTTATTTCTACGATTACAAGCAACTAATATATCCGGTTGATAGTTTGCCTCGCAAAATAATCGTTAGAACAATGAATCCGCTATATTTACCGTTTATACAGTATTCAAGGAGCGTTGTACATAGTATTCTAGATACGTCGATAGAATTGGGAATAGATATACCAGTTGCCCCTTTACTTAGAACTCCATTTGATTTACTTGATGGTTTTGTTAAATATGGTATATTAGAGAAAATTAATGAACATTATAACGTGCTTTCATTGGATAAGAACTTAATTAGAGAGACTCCAATAATAGTACCGGAATATGAGGAATCAGCATTAATACTGAGAAGGACAGGGTACCCTTATAGAGGATTTATACTTCCTATTCCATGGTACTACATTGATGTACTCCATATAAATGGTAAGCCATTGATCTCTAATCCTAAAATAGCTATAGATCTTATTACGACTTTAATGACTAGATTAATTACCGTTATAACTAGCTATGGATTAAATTTCTTAATTTTTATGGATATAGATGACAAGCTTAGGTCATATTTTTCTAGGCCAAGACCTAATGAGCCTTGGACATGGAGTCTACTTATAGAATTGTTACGAAAAGTAATTAATCGGGGCGATGCTGAGAAATACGGTTTTATGTTTTGCAGCAAACCAAGTCTATTACTCATTGAATCTTTATCTTCATTACCCATCGATTTTATTTCATTAAATCTTTCATGGTATTCAGTTGACGAGCTCTATTCAATATATAAAATTCTAAAGGAATATAACGTACACCTAGCATGTATTATAGATCCGCATGAATGCTCGGATAAAAGAATTAATAAATTCATAGAATTATCGAGAATATTTTCTAATAGAATAAAGTATCTATCGACAAGCTGCAACCTTGTACATGTTTATAGGGAGCTAGGGTTTAGCGGGATTATTGAATATATAAAACAGTTGTCTAAATTAGTTGAAATAATAAGTCCTTATTAGTTATTGAATCAAATTATATTCTTAGGTGAACATGTATAGTGTATATAGTTGTATCGAGAAATAGATTCATAGGCGTATATGATTCGTTCGGTGATGCTTTAAAAGCATTATTAGAAGCTGGAGGAGGAGTCATTTATCGCGGAGAAATAGTTGTTAAGCTAAGTAGTGAAGAGGTCCTAGAAATAACAGGTATACTGGCAGAAAAAATGGAGCCTATAGAAGCCCCTGTCGTTAAAAAACATGCAGAAAAAGAAGAGAAGATAGCTATAGTATTAGATCAGATGTATAAGGGTTTCTTTACAAGTATTTTAGCAAGGGAGTTTCCAAATACGGAGATACACGAGATCGTAGGCAGAGGATTATCTAAGCCTCTTAAAGTAGAGAACATTATTAAACAACCCGCACAAGACGATTTTGACGTATTAAACATTATAGAAAAACTTTCAAAGGAAGGTTACTACGTCATATTCTTTACAGGAGATAAAAGACTAGCCGCCCAAGCATCATTATTAGAGGATATTGATGTTATATATGCTCCCCCTAGTGAATTTACTGGAAAGGAAGCTCTGGCAAAGTACATGATTGAAGAAGTTAGGAAGAGAATTGCTTCCAGAGAATAATCTTTAATCCCATAATATCCAATATTCTAGCATTGGTGGTACTATGGATAACCATATTTCTAAACTTGCTAAATTAATTGTTAATTACTGTATAGGTGTTAAAGACGGTGACGAGATAGTCGTTAGTGCTGGTTTAGAGGCTTTACCATTAATTCGAGAATTATATAAAGAGATCCTTGTCAATGGAGGATATCCCTTAATAATCAATATACGTGACGAGGTACTTGATGAAATCTTTTACAAATATGCACCAGACAAGGTATTAGAGCACGTGAGCCCAATTGAAAAAATGATCTATGAGAAGGTAAATGCCTTCATATCCATACTTAGTCCTAGCCATACAAAACCACTTAGTAACATTGACCCTGATAAGATGAGGAAAAGAAGCAAGGCCAGATTCGAATTAACTAGGATTTTTATGGAGCGTAGTGCCAAAAAGGAATTGAAATGGACTGTAGCACCTTATCCAACAAAAGCATTAGCACAAGAAGCTGGTATGGGATTACTTGAATACATGGATTTTGTATTTCGTGCAACAATGGTTAATTTAGAAGACCCGGTTAAGGCATGGATTGAGAAAGCTAAAGAGCAACAGAAAATAGCTGATTTTCTTAAGAAAGTAAGTGAGTTAAAATATGAGGGCCCAGGCATAGATCTCTACTTACGTGTTGATGGTAGGACATGGATCAATGATGATGGTAAGTACAATATGCCTGGAGGCGAAGTGTTCTCAGCACCTATAGAGGATAGTGTTGAAGGATATGTAGAATTCGATTACCCAGCTATATGGCGTGGAAGGGAGGTCGAAGGCATAAAGCTTGTCTTCCGTAAAGGATTAGTCATAGATGCTAAAGCTAGACGCGGTGAAGAATTCCTTAGAAAAATGCTTGAAACAGACCAGGGAGCTAAAAGACTTGGTGAGATAGCTTTTGGATTAAACTATGGCATTGACCGCTTTACTAAGGAAATATTATTTGATGAAAAAATTGGTGGAACTATACACATGGCTCTTGGAGCTGCATACCCAGAGACAGGTGGTAAAAATAAATCAAGTATTCATTGGGATATGATTAAAGACATGAAAAAACATAGAGTATATGCTGATGGAGATCTAATTTACGAAAATGGATTCTTTATAAAAGAGATATTTTAGCTTAAATAACTCATAATTTTTCCTAATCTAAAATTTATTTTGATAAGTTTAAGCCATTTAAAATAGTCATGTATATTTGTACTACGTTGCTACATATATTTGAGGCCCCAGTATTCACTATATCGATGAACTCATTATATCCTCCAACAATATCTGGTTCTAAACTAAAGTATTGAATTGAATATTTGATTAATGTATCAATCTTTAACTCGCGAAACATCTTTTTGGCATATTCATAGCCACTATTTATCTTATCTAGTCCTCCATAACTACGAGATCTCTCTGACTCCATTAAACTAATAATATTCAGCGGTGTATTTGCGAGTTCATTATAGAATTCACTGATAAAGCCTTTCGTTATATGATAAGATCTAGTCTTATAGATTATTGGGAAATTTTTATGAAATAATTCATTAATTTCCATTAGCTTTTTCATATGTATGGATAATGAAGTGTTGTTGAAGCTTATTGTAGATTTTTCATATTCATTTTTAATATCCTTAATTATTCTCCTAACGGTTCTACAGCTAATAAAACCGTCAATAGTTAATGCTGCACATATGGTATTCATATCGAGAAATACCTTTTCATCTGCAACGGATTTAATTAGTTTATCAATCCAAGACCGTGTACCAGGTAATATTAAATAATGTTCGATATGCGGCTTACGACAAGTCTTACTCATAATCTTTAAATCATTCCAAATCCTCCTTTTAAATAACCATTTATTATCTTTAAATATTCCTTTTCTACAATGTTTTATTAGATTAGATATTAGTGTATGAATATCATTATCATTAAGTTTATCTATTAATCCATAACTCTTTATATCACTGTTTATATTGTTAATGATGACTCCATAATCTTCTTTCAAAAGGTTATTTATGCTACTATGCATGTATATCATCAATATATACTTCGTTAATAATTTGTATATTTTTTCACCTATTTATAAATATCTAAGAATCTTTATGAATGCATTTAAAGATGTATAATTATTGCTCATAAAAATAATGGCAACATATAAATTTAAACAAAATATTTAAAAGGATTATATAGATCGATAATATATTTTCAAAATGTGGAACTTATCCTATAGTTTTCTCAACTATTCTTGCATTATATTTTCTAGCAATAGATTCTAATTTATACTCAATACGTTCTACTATTGTTAATAATCTATCTTTAACAGGAGCCTCTGCATATAATCTGATCTTAGGCTCAGTACCACTTTTCCTCAGGAGAACCCATGATCCATCTTTATATTCGAATCTATAGCCATCTATGGTCAATACATTAATTGGATCACCAAGTAATTCATGCAATTCCTCAATAAGTTCATTATAAATCTGATTTCTTCTATCTAAGGGTTCAATATAGTAACTTCTACGATCCCATGGATAATCTGGAATGTTCATTTCATCAAGTATTTTATCAAATGGCTTTCCTTCTTCAATAATTGTTTTAACAATTAATGCTGCTTGCCATACACCATCTACCCATGGGCCCCAACTAGGATCAATTAATTTCCATGGCTCAGCCGCAAGAACTATATTCATAACTCCTAACTCCTTTACTCTTTCATGTGTTTTACCCAAAACATATCTTTCAACCCTACCTCCCATTCTTTCTACAACTTCATCAACAACTTTACCTGTATCAATAGATACTACAACAAGTCCTTTTCTTTCTTCAAGCAATTTAGCAGCATAAAACGCTATAATACGATCCTGCCTAATAAAACCCTTATCCGGACTAAGAACCGCTAATCTATCTGCATCACCATCGTGAGCCAATATAACATGTGGATCAAAACCACGATAAACAGGTAATAATTTTTCTAAAACATCCTTTCTAGGCTCTGGAGGTCTCCCAGTAAAGTAGCCGTCTGGATTAGCATTTACAGTATATACTCTAGCACCTATTTTCCTTAACACCGTTGGTGTAACATAATAGCTAGCACCATTTGCTAAATCAACCACAATGGATGGTTCGATGGTTTTTCTCTCTGGAATAAGTCTTTGAGAAATATCGTCTATGTATTCATCAATTATCTCTTTAGCTATAAAGAAGTTCTTAGCAATCTCCCATGAACGGGGCTTAACCTTGTCAATATACTCTTCAATTCTATTTTCTATAGATCTCGTAAATTCATATCCATCTTGATCGTAGAATTTAAATCCATTGTATTCCGGAGGATTATGGCTAGCGGTAACGGATACTCCTACAACACCATGCCATAGACTAGCATATGCTGCTACTGGTGTAGGAGCCAAGCCTATATATCCGGCTTCAAGCCCTCCTGCCATAAAACCACTCATGATAGCTAGGCTTAGCGTAGGACTCGTTATTCTTGTATCATGTACTATATATGCTGTACCGTAGTTACCAACTATTTCCGAGACCGCCAGACCTAGTTTATAAGCTAAAATAGGATCAACGCCTTCCGGATATACTTTTCTAATACCAGCAGTACCAAATAATTTTCCCATTGAATATACCCGAGGTATAGATAATTCGTTGAGAGACAAAAACCTTACCATAGAAAATATCATGGACTTTACTAATAATGGTAATTATAAATTAATCAAAACTATCTCTTCTCCAATAACGCATAGAAGAAACCTATTGTTCCATGTTTATGTGGAAAAGCCCTTAGGGTGCCATCCAAGAACCCGGGATCATATGGACCATTCAAGAACACTAATTTAGCATCTTCATGTTTACTAATGAATTTTTTAATAACATCCTCGTTCTCCTCTATAAACATGCTACAGGTACAATAAAGTAACCTACCTCCTTTCCTCAAGATCCTCCACCCAGCATCAAGCATTTCAAGTTGTAGCTTGGCAAATTCAGGTATAGCATCTTCTCGAATTCTCCACCTAAGATCCGGGTTCTTAGCTAATGTACCATCACTTGTACACGGAGCATCTATAAGAACCTTATCAACAGATTCCTCACCAAGAACTTCCGGTGCCTTTCTAGAATCCATCTTATATATCTTAACAATATTGATACCTGTTCTCTTAAGGAGATCCTTCATTCTCTTTATCCTAAGATCATCTATGTCGAAGGCGTATATGATACCATCATTGTTCATTAGTTCAGCCATATGTTCAGTCTTACCTCCAGGCGCTGCAGCTAGATCAGCAACTATCTCTCCGGGCTTTGGGTTAAGCAATATAGATGCTACTGCAGCAGCTTCTTCTTGGATAATGATGTATCCTTCTCTCCAAAGCCTTGACTTATTAAATGAATATGGACCTGGGAATCTAAGTACTGTTTTTACTACTTTACTTTGCTCAACCCATGGTACATCCTTTGTAAGCTCCTCAATTACGTCAATTACAGATGTTTTAAGAGTATTTACTCTAACGCTAATCGGCATTTTTTTATTTAAGGCATTAAATAACTGTTCTGCTTCTTTTTTACCAAGTAGTTCTATCATTTTTTCAATAAACCATTTGGGAAGTAAATACCGATATTCCAGTTCTTCAATCGATGTTTTAGGCTTGTATGTATAACCCTCTAGTTTTTCAAATATTCTCCAATAATACATTCCTATATATGGATGAGACTTACTAGATATAACACCTGCAATAACATTTCTTAACCTCTTTTTCGTAGCTTGACTGGGTCTGCGGAAAACCATAAGTTCGATGGCTAATCTCAAAGCCGATCTAAGCCATGGATCGAGTATATAGATGGGCCTAACATTAGTTATGTCTTCAATAATTTTGTCCAGAATACCCTGTCTCTTAAGTATAGAGTAATAAATAGCTGTTAAGACCCTTTCAATACGATCACTAACTTTATGCTTTTCAAAAACCATTCTCTTTGCATGCTGGCTAGGTTTAATCCTTTCACTCCACCGAAGAGCCTCTAGCAAAACAATTAACATTTTTTCATCAAGTTTTATCTTAGGCTTAGCTTCCAAATTTTTCACCAAGCACCTAAAATATACATTTAGTTTTAGCTATATTAATTAAGATAAAACGTCGTAATAGGTAAAATGTTAAGGTCTTTTTAAGAATATTTATCTTTGACCTAATGTACTTAATAGGAATCATAATGAATAAAATTAGGGTAGGTTTTATAAGTACTTAAGAGGTTAATTAATTACCCTAGTTAATTAGCATGCGTAGGTGGAGTATTTGCCTGTTGTAGGAAAGCTCGAGGGACATTACGATCCTCATAAAGTTGAGGAACTCGTAAATAAGTTCTGGGAAGAAAATAGGATCTATGAACTTATTAAGGAAATTAATAGTAGAGGTAAGAAGAAGTTTTTGTTTATTGACGGCCCTCCTTATCCCTCTGGCGATATTCCGCATATTGGAACCGCTTGGAATAAGAGTTTGAAGGATGCAGTATTACGTTTTAAGAGAATGAATGATTATCAAGTATATGATCGGCCTGGATATGATTGTCATGGTCTACCAATAGAGGTTAAGGTTGAGCAAAGACTTGGTATTAAGAATAAGAAAGAAATTGAGGAAAAACTCGGTGTTGAGAACTTCATAGCTAAATGTAAGGAGCTTGTAGAATATAATATAAGATCCATGACAAAATGGTTCAAGGAACTCGGTGTATTCATGGACTGGAATAATCCCTATTTGACAATGACGGATGAATATATAGAAGCTGGATGGTGGCTTATTAAGAAAGCTAATGATGTGGGTCTTCTGGATAACGAATATCGCGTTGTCTATTGGTGTCCACGTTGTAGTACTACTCTTGCAGAATATGAAATCGAGTATCATGAGCTGGAAGATCCAAGTATATACGTGAAATTCCCCATAAAGGGTAAGGATAAGGAGTATTTATTAATCTGGACAACTACTCCATGGACATTACCTGCCAATACATTTGTAATGGCACATCCAGAAGCCGAATACGTTAAAGTAAAGGTAGGTGATGAAATATACATTCTTGCTAAGGCAAGATTAAAACATGTATTAACCGATATAGGCATAGAAAACTATACTATAATAAATGAATTCTTGGGTAAGGAGCTCGATGGGATAGAATATATACATCCACTTGAAACTATTGTTCCTCTTCAGAAGAAGTTATCTGTATATCATAGAGTATATATGGCTCCAGATGTAGTTACCCTCTATGAAGGTACAGGGTTAGTTCATGGAGCCCCGGGGCATGGATTTGAAGATTTTGTAATAGCTAGGAGGTATAATGTTGATCTTGTAGCTTCGCCTATAGATGATATGGGTAGATTTACTGAAGAAGCTGGTAAGTATGCTGGTAAACATGTTCGCGAGGCAAATCCGGAAATCATAGAAGATCTTAAGAGGCTTGGATATCTATTATATAGCGGCTCCATAAGACACAGATACCCTGTATGTTGGCGTTGTAAGACACCAGTAGTATTGCGTGCGACTCGTCAATGGATATTGCGTGTTACAAAACTTAAAAACAGACTCAAAGAGGAAGCTGCAAAGGTTAATTGGATACCCAGATGGGCTCTCGACCGATTATACCATATACTTGATAATCTACAAGATTGGGTAATTAGCAGACAAAGATACTGGGGTACACCATTACCTATATGGTTATGTTCCGAAGGCCATAAAGTGGTAGTCGGTAGTGTTAAAGAACTCGTAGAACTTGGCGGTAAGAAGCCTAAGGAACTCCATAAGCCATGGATAGATCAAGTCATTCTAAAATGTCCTATATGCGGTAAGTTAATGAAACGAGTACCAGATGTTATGGATGTATGGTTTGATAGTGGCATATCGTTTTATGCGGCTCGTGCTCACCCAGAAAAGCTTAACCAAAATGAGGTAGTCCTAGACTTTATTGTTGAGGGACACGATCAAATACGCGGATGGTTCTTTAGCCTTCTACGAGCAGGCGTACTAGGATTTGATAGAGCTCCTTATAAGGCTGTACTAGTACATGGATTTGCTCTAGATGAACATGGTAGAGAGATGCATAAAAGTCTTGGAAATTATGTTGGTACTGACGAAGCTATTGCTCGTGTTGGACGCGATCCCCTTAGGCTATGGCTACTTCAAAATACTATTTGGGAGGATTTAAGATTTTCATGGAAGAACATTGAAGAAGTTAAACGTGATCTTGGCATTGCATGGAATGTCTATGTATTCGCATCTACATACATGAATCTAGATAAGTTTGATCCAATTAAATATGATCTTGGAAAGTATCTCCAATATCTACGTGATGAAGATAAATGGATACTATCTAGAATCAACAGCCTTGCTAAAGACGTTACAACTGCACTAAACAAATATCATGTCCATGAAGCTGCACGCAAACTTAGAAAATTCATTGTGGAAGATGTTAGTCACTGGTATATAAGGCTGATAAGGCCTAGGGTATGGATTGAGGAAAACGTGCCTGATAAAATGACTGCTTATGCCACACTATATTATGTATTGAAGAAGTGGCTAATACTAGCCTCACCATTTATACCTTATTTAACAGAACTTATATATCAAAAATTCATTAGACCAGCTGAAAAGGATTTGCCACCATCCGTGCACTTATTAAAATGGCCTAGAATAGATAATGAATTCATTGATAAGAAGCTAGAGGATGAAATGGAAGCCATTAAAGAGATATATGAGGCTTCTGCCGCAGCGCGTATGAAAGCTGGTATTAAGCTTAGACAGCCCATAAGAAGAGTCATTATATATAGCGATGATAAGAGAATATTAGATGTAGCCAACAAGTATAGGGATCTCATAATAACACTAACTAATTCTCGAGAAATAGAGATACGAATGCCCGAAGAGATCAGTGAATTGATTCACTACCGTGTCGAACCAGTATATAGTACTCTTGGACCCGAGTTTAAGAAGCTCACAGGCAAAATTGTTGAATACATTAATAATAATATGGAGATCGTTGCCAAAGATCTCCTAACAAAGGGTAAACATTCGTTTAAGATAGATGATTCAGAGATCATTATTGAGAAAAGGCATGTAAAAATAATACCAATATATGCTGCTGGCTATGCGATTCAAGATAGAAAATGGGGTAGTATAGCTATTGATACTAGACTTTCTGAGGAAGAAATAAGCCTAGGATTAGCTAAGGATTTAATTAGAAGAATACAAGTAATGAGGAAGGAACTAGATCTACCACTCGATGCAAAAATTAATGTTAATATAATTCTACCAAAAGAGTATCATAAACTTGTTGAGAACCATAAGGACTATATTATGAGTGAAGTTAGAGCTGAAAAATTAACTATTACAGATAAGAAGGTACTTGAAGGTTATACTAAGCAATGGAATATAAACGATCTACTAGTAACAATTGTTATAAAGAAAACATGAATCGTTGTTTTAATCCATTTTCTAGATCCATGCAATTACGATATATTATGAAAATAAAGTAACAATTGAATACGTTAACAAAGATACAAGATAGGCGACCGAAACCATTATTGCAATGGCTATTAGTGTTAATTTCAAGTTTCTAGTTTCACTATAGATCACAGCTAGCGTTGCTAAACAAGGTACATAAAGTACGCTAAACATAGTTAGGCCCGCTATTTGTGGATCATTTAAACCTATAACCTTTATAGCTTCACTAGCACTTGACGTGCCGGCTAATATTGCTAATGTACTTACAACAGCTTCTTTGGCCAAAAATCCAATTATTAATGCATAGGCTATCATCCAGGCTTGATTATAACTTAATCCAAGTGGATATAGCAGAGGAGCAAGTATCTTCGCAATACCTGCACCTATACTATCACCTGGCTCAACAGCTGGCTCTAGTGATGGAGTATAATATAGCATAGTCCACGCGAGTATTGTTACGAGAAATATTATTGTTCCTGCTTTCTTAAGGAAATGTTTAACAGCGTCCCACGTAAGCCACCATACAACCTTGGGTAAGGGCTTGTGTAAAGGAGGTATCTCAAGTAGGAGTTCAGGTTCTTCATATAATCCTTTCCTCCTATCATAGGCAACCAGTAATTTGCTAATGAATGCGAAAACTAGAAATGCGCCAATATAACTAAGTAATACCAATGCAATACTCCCAATGCCCCTCAATGCAGATGCAAAAGCCAATATAACTATTAGTCGGGCTTGGCATGGTATAAATGGTATTGTAAGTATTAGCCTGATCCTTTCTCTATAATTAGGTGTAGCCCTAGTAGCCATTACAGCTGGTACATTGCATCCAAGACTAAGCGTCATAGGAAATACTGCATGCCCCGATAAACCAATTTTATTCAATAAATAGTTTAGACTAACAGCTATTCTAGGTGCTAAGCCGCTATCCTCTAACATTGCTAATACAAGGGCTATGAGGAATATAAGAGGTAAGAATACAAGGACTGCGCCAACACCACCAATAATGCCGTCAACAATTAAATCTACAAGCCATTCAGGAGATCCTTGCAATGTATAGGCTAAATATTCTCCAAGTAAGCTTATGGCTTTATCCATTAATCCTGCGAGACTGTATTCTTCAACGATAGAAGCTGCATCGCTAAAACCCATTGTGTCAAGAAGAATATTAAATGGGAATCCCGTATTTATTGTAAACACTATAGTAAATAATATCAATAGAATAAGAAACGATATTATAGGGCCCGTTACTGGATGCATGATAATCCTATCAAATCGTTCATGAACACCCATCTTGGCTTTATCAATACGTGCAACGCTCTCCCTAATTATATCCATGAGAAAATTAAACCTCTTTTGAGCAAACACTTCTTCAGGTCTTTGTTTAAGCATGTTTCTAAGTTCTTCACGGATTTCAGCAACTTTCCTAAGGGCTTCCTCTTCACGTCTTTTTTTAAGTCTAGATTCAAGATCAATGTCTCCTTCAAGGAGCCTTATAGCTGTCCATCTAATTGGGAAGTCCCTTGCAAGACTAGTTTTTGATACTATTTCCTCAACACTCTGGATAAAGGGTTCAAGTTCGCCATAATCTATTTTTAAAGGAACTTTCCTTCCCATAAGACCTTTACTAACCTGTATAATTGTCTCTAAGAGTTCATCGATGCCTTGTCCCGTAGCAGCTGATACCATAACAACGGGTACGCCTAGTTTACGTTCTATAACATGTGGATTTATATGTATTCCATGTGTATGTGCTAGATCAGATTTTGTTAATACTATTATTGTTTTTGGAAAAAGCTCTAAAACTTCTAAAGCAAGGTACATTGTTCTTTCAGGTATTGTACTATCGATAAGGACTAGGACAACATCGGGTTCACCGCTTAAAAGATATGTTCTTGCAATTACTTCTTCAAGAGTCGATGCTGATAATCCATATGTACCGGGCAAATCCACAAAGTGAAGCTTATGATCCTTGTAATTTCTCCAACCTTCATGTCTTTCAACAGTTACACCAGGCCAATTAGCTACATGAACGTTTCTACCAGTCAATATATTGAATAATGTTGATTTACCAACATTTGGTTGTCCCATAACAGCTACTGTTATTTCTTTTTTCATTAAGAACCACCCTTCCAATATCTGAAGTTTATGACATTACTTGAGTGGTTCGACAAGAATTCTCCTAGCAATACCTCTTCCTAATGACAAAGTTGCGCCCATAACCCTGATCACTATAGGCCCTCTACCATTATTTATGACAACTTCTAGTATTCCACCTGGTACAACACCCATCTGCAGTAATCTATGATTCCATCTTCCAGGCGCAAATACGTTTACAACCCTAGCTTTCATCCCGGGAGGTAATTGATCTAGTGGTATTGGCGGCATGATGTATTCACCAATAAAGTTAGGCTAGCCTAACTTTACATCTATAACATACTCTATATACTTATAGCTTAATTAATTTTACCAAAAGATCAACCATTTTTAGACCAGAACCTGTTAAGGGCACAAGGATATCTTTTAAATCACTTAGAGAACAAAGCTCAAATGCTTTCTCAATACCGCGAATAACCGATGCACTAGTAGGTTCAACAATAAATCCGTAACCAATAAGTCTCTTTAAACCATAGATAATATCATTATTATCTATGAGTACGATGCATCCGTTTGTCTCTTTAAATATGGTTGCAATTTCTTCTAAGCGAGGAGGTTCTTTCACTAAAATACCGTCAGCAAGTTCTGAAGAACCCTGAACATTAACAGTACCATATAGTTTTTCATAAACAGGTTTTGAAGACACTCCTTGAACTCCGATAAATAAAGGTATATTATCAATTAATCCAAGATCATATAAGTCTTTGAAGCCCCAGTAAAGACCTAGAGCAAGGCCGCCACTACCAATAGGTACTACTATCGCATCTCCACGGAACCCTTGCTCATATGCTTCATATGCTATAGTCTTATATGATATAGGGTATAATGGATTCCAAGTATGTGCCACATAATAAGTATTGGGGTCTTTAGCCATTTCCAGAGCTATTTTAGCAGCATCACTACGGGTAGGAGCTTCAACAATACCTGCTCCAAAAAGTCTAATAAGATCCTTCTTTCCCTTAGGAGCATATTCTGGTACAATTATTGTAGCTGATAAGCCGTAAATACAAGAGTACAGCGATACGCTTAAACCAGTATTCCCACTAGAATCCTCTAAAACTCTCTTATACCCCAATCTATAGGCATGTGATATTACAAGCGACGATCCTCGATCCTTAAAACTTCCGGATGGATTAAGGTATTCTAGTTTAAACCATAACCTTAAATTATCATACTCTCTCGTAACCATAGGAGTTGATCCTTCACCTGTACTCATTATAGGATTTATTGGAAGCATCGAAGAATATCTATATAACCCATTGCCTCTTGGATTCCATGACTTATTATGCCTTATATGTAGTGGAGAACCGCATTTAGGGCATCTAAAATAATATTTTTTAAAGAAATCTTGTGTAAAGCCACAATTTCTACAAAACCATACAGCTTCATAACTCATTTAGATCCCTCTAAAAGATCAATAACGATTTTCAGAGCATGCTTTAAACTTGGTACAATATATCCTCTTTCCCTAGGATGACTTACTTCATTAGCCTCAGGATCGATTTTTATGGCATAGAGTCCACTCTCAAGGGCACCTTCAAAATCTTCGATGATAGAATCACCTATATGAATAGCCTCGTCAGGTCTTGCTTCAAAATCTTTAAGTGGATTATGAAATGCTTCTTTCATAGGTTTATAAACGCCCATTTCATCGGCATAATATTGTCTATCTATGTATTCTGCTAATCCCGTAGCTTCTAGAAGTAAGCGTGTATATGGAGATTCCCATATCAAAACATTACCTATTACAATGATCTTTAAACCTTTCTTTTTAAGCATAGCAAGTACATCCTTAGCATACTCATTAACTAGGTCATCATAATTCATATCTAATATTGCTCGTGCTATACCTCTTCTAACTAATTCTTCATCCACACCCAATTCTTCAGCAATTAATATTCTGCTAAGAGACAGTATCTCCGATATGCTTAATTCGCCTTTTCTCCTAATCTCCTTAATTCTTTCCCTAACCCCATATATCTTGACAGAAACTTCCTCAGCATTAAGACCTGCTACCTTAGATATCCCTTTAGCTATAGCATCTAACATTATATCAAGTTTAAGTAATGTATCCCATACATCAAACGATACAAGTTTTATCAAGATCATTCACCCCCAGCCATAAGTATAAGTAAGGATTCAACTACCGCTCCTATGAATAATACAATAACCGATATAAGAGCGTGTGGTAGCAACTTACGGCCACTGATGGGAATCCGTGTCGCAATAGCTACAGATAGTCCATATGATAGAAATTCTAGAAATGTATGAGGCATTAAGAATAAACTTAAAGCAGAAGGTTTTTCGTAAAAAATTAACCCAAATAAGAAAGCTGTATTGCCTATAGCGTAGCCTGTTATGAGAGGCCCAATAAACGGCATTAAACCAAGAATAGTTATACGGATATTATTTTGGAAGATCGTTAACACTAATGATAGGAAATCCCTACCTAGACCTTCCGAAAGTTCCTCAAAAACAGTTAATAGAGGTGAATAGAAGTTATAAGCAAAAAATCCCGCTAGACCTATAGATCCGAGAATAACGTATTGAAGAATAATTAAGACTGTAACTTGATAAATTAATCTTTTCCTTCTAAATATATATGCAGTATATGCCATTAGGAAGGCTATAAATATCTGTGGTAATGGTACTACAGGGATATTCATAAGAGACAAGAAGACAAACGCTGATACAGCTAGTAACATTAATGGGATAACTAATACTGGTCTAGGAGTAAGTAAAGGAATTTCTTTCGACTTTAATAACAAATGTTTTGACTTTACATGGCTATTATAGATCCTTATAGCTCTCCAGATCCATATGCTAAGCCATAGGCCTAAAGTAACCACTAATAATATTAGATCAAGTAGAAAATTTCCAATATCTATTTGCGAATATGGCTTCAATCCCTTTATTTTAGACTCTATGGCGTCATGTGTTCTTATCTTCTTTTCAAATAGATATATCATTACTGGAAAAGCTATTCCTCCTGTTAGCAATGTTAAAATTAATGCTGTTATTGGTGATGGAAGTTTAGAACGAGTGTATTCAGGATTTAGAACATATCTGATCCCTAATTCTTCCTTTTCAGATAATTCAAGAACGGTTTCAGTTACACTATAGAATATATGATCATGTAGTGCTCTGTATGTCATGTATGAAGCAATAGCTGAGCCTATAACATATATTGCTCCAAAGCTAATGAATGTTATTGATAATGACAGCTCTTGCTCTGGCACTGCCTGTAGATCTAATGTAGTATAAGTAATAGATACTAGGATTAGGTATATGAAACCTATTATCGTAAAGAATAATGGAATTGAAATCAGTGGGTAAGTTTTCTCATCCAATAATCTGTACTTGTATTTAAAGCTCCAGGTACTTAGCTCCATAGACAGTCCTCCACACAATGTACTTATTATTAGTTAGACTAACTTTTCATTACCATATAATCCTAAAACTATATTATAAATAAAGTTCTCTATTTACTTTAATGGTGATAATTACATGGGTAGACCAGCTATATTATTACATGGCGGAGCAGGCACATGGAAGGCCCCTAGAAAACGTATTGAAAAAGCGCTCAAAGATATAGAAGCAGCTAGAGAACATGGATGGAGATATTTGCGCACAGGATCTGCATTAGAAGCAGT
This sequence comes from uncultured Desulfurococcaceae archaeon, assembly GCA_964531225.1. GTDB lineage: Archaea > Thermoproteota > Thermoprotei_A > Sulfolobales > Desulfurococcaceae > CAZHDB01. The sequence goes on along the minus strand of CAZHDB010000004.1, from coordinate 51,838 downwards.
TGTCGAAGCTATATCGTATATGGAGGATAGTGGTTCATTTAATGCTGGTACGGGAAGCGTATTAAACATTGCTAAATATAGGGAGATGGATGCTGGTTTAATGGATGGCTCTAGACTTAGAGTCGGAGCAGTAGCTGCTGTTAAATATCCTGAGAATCCTATTAGACTTGCAAAAATAGTTTTAGAACAAACAGATCATGTGCTTTTAGCAGGTGATGGAGCAGACCAATTAGCTGAAAAAATGGGATTAGAACGTATTAAGAAGCCTAGTAATAGATTATTCAAGAGATATCATGAACTATTAGAGAAGTATTGGAGCGGTGAATGGAAAATTTTTGCTAAAAACAAGAACTTATTAGAGAAGCTAGGTCTAACCGGGACTGTCGGAGCTGTTGCACTCGATAATGATGGAAGATTAGCTGCTGGTGTAAGTACTGGCGGTGTGTGGCTTAAGCTTCCTGGACGCGTAGGAGACTCATCTATACCTGGAGCTGGCTTTTATGCAGACAGATATGTTGCAGTAGCTGCAACGGGCATAGGAGAAGTTATCGTCCAATCTCTTCCAGGTATACGTATAGCTCTTCTAGTATCTCATGGATATGGTTTAAAGAAATCAATGGATCTCGTTTTAGACTGGATAACCAGTATATGGGGTAAGGACAATACGGGATTAATAGCTATTGATTATAGGGGAGAATATGCTATTTCATTTAATACAAGACATATTATGGTTTCATATAAGAATGTAGAGAAGTCCTTTACGAAATTACTTTCTAGAGAAGATTAGAAATTTCTAAAAATGTTTTTAATAACAGTACTATTTATTCCTCTCAATTCTCTAATAATATACATGATATAGCCATGGGTATGTGTAGATTATGTGGTAAATCAGGCAAACTAATATCAAGTGCCATATCCCTATGTATAGAGTGTATAAGAAATAAATGGAATGAGTCATATTCGATTATTAGAGAAAAGCATGTAAATGCTAGGCTAAGACATAAACTTCCAATAGAGCCACCAAGAGGTACTGATAGTGTAAAATGTAGCATATGTGGTAATTCTTGTCAAATACCTGTAGGGGGCATGGGTTACTGTGGTTTAACGATCAATATTAATGGAAGAATAATGTATAAAACTGGTTCACCGCTTAAGGCAATTGGCATGTATTACCTTGATCCTCATCCAACAAATTGTGTAGCTGACTGGGTTTGCCCTGGAGCAACAGGGGCTGGTTATCCAAAGTACTCCTTGTCAAGAGCGGGGCCTGAAAGAGGCTACTATAATATAGCAGTATTTTATGGAGCATGTAACCTTAACTGTTTATTCTGTCAAAACTGGGAATACCGCGATATGGCGTCTAAGGGCTATCCCACAATAGAAGTAAAGGACCTTGTTAAAGCAGTATCGCTAAAGACTTCTTGCGTTTGCTTCTTTGGAGGTGATCCAGGGCCTCAAATAATACACGCTTTAGCCGCTTCACGTGCAATGATCAAGAGAGCTAGAGAGATCGGGATTAAAGTGTTTCGGATCTGCTGGGAGACTAATGGATTAATGAATCCGGATCTTCTTGAACAAGCTATAAAACTTAGTCTTGAGACAGGGGGCATTATTAAGGTTGATCTTAAAGCTTGGACTCCAGAGGTCTACTATGCTTTAACTGGCAATGATGGTAGGCTTGTAATTAGAAATATTGAGAGAATAGCTAAATATTTTGATATCAGAAAAGAGCCTCCACTACTTGTTGTTAGCACATTACTTGTTCCCGGATATATCGATGATTATGAGATCGATGGTATAACTCGTTTCTTAGCAAGCCTTGATCGAGATATACCGTTTAGACTACTCGCATTCCATCCAGACTATCTAATGCTAGATCTTCCGCCAACTAGTAGAAGCCATGCATTACGGGCGTATGAAATTGCTAAAAGAAATGGCTTAAGAAATGTAAGTGTAGGTAATTGGTGGCTACTTGGTGAATATTATTAAGTGATGATATAATAATAAGTACTATATCCATTAATACATACAACTTATTAATAGCCATATTTGTTATGCTAGTCCCAAGAGTTTTTTAACTTCATTTGTTGTATTCCTGCTAAGAATTTCATCCTTATCATAAATCTCGATTTCAATATTATTTACTTTTAAACCGCCCTCAGCAATATCAAAATCTAAGATAATATTAGTAATTGCTTCCTTAGGTATTTCGAATCTTTCAACAAGTATATTATAGATTTTAGCATTAAGATCGGATATTTGTTCATTTACCTTCTTAGAATCTAATTCGCCTTTCTTATACATGTCCCGAAGAACAGCATTGATTACCCTTCTTAATTTTATGGCATAACCACTTACTCTAACAGGGCCCGTTCTAACAATAGGCAAAATTTCCACCATTAATTAGTTTACCTTACATATAATATATATTATTCTATCCAAAATCCAATAATGTACTTATTCAATATATCGAAATAAATAACACTATTACAAGGCTAGACTAAACTTTTCTATGAACCCCTTTAAGCCTCCTAACTTCTTCTATAACGTGATCTACTGATCCAAGCAGTATCTCAAGAGCAGTTTTTACAGCGTCTGGAGAACCGGGTGTTACGACAACAGCAGATTTATCAACAATGTATAATCCAGCCCTACTATAAATGGCTTTAAAGCCTTGACGTTTGAATGTTAAATGCCTAAATATTTCGCCGAATCCAGGTAGTACACGCCATGAAATCCTCTCAACAACGTCAATACTAATATCTCTTGGACTAGGCCCTGTACCCCCTATAACAATAACTACATCACACTCTTTAACGAAATCTAAGACATTATGTAGGATTAGCTTATAATCGTTAGGTATAATGGTATACTTATTTACAATGTAGCCTTTATCTTCAATAATCGATTTAGCTAGCCTACCTGACACGTCTTCTTTTTCTTTATTATAAACGCTATCACTAACGACAAGAATACCGTATTTTAGCATTTTAAACCCCTACATCTTTCATTTATATTACTTAGAACCAACAATTCTATAATATAGTTTAAGACAATAATTTATTGATGCCCTATGCCAAGATTCTGGGGAGAACTAGTTAAGCTTAATGATGCATTAGAAAGAGCCCATAAACAGTTTAAGCTATGTGTAGAGACCATAGTTACGCCTGTTAATAAAGCAAATAATCTAATTGTTTCAGAAAATATACATGCACCAATAGATCTCCCATCATATAGTAATAGCGCAGTTGATGGATATGCCATAAGAGCAGAAGATACATATGGAGCTTCTCCGACAAATCCTATACGATTAAGAGTAAAAGGATTACTGAAGCCCGGCGATGCACCAGATCTATATGGAGAAATAGGGTTTGGAGAAGCAATAGAAGTATATACTGGTGCTCCTTTACCGCCAGGAGCTAATGCTGTTGTAATGTATGAGGATACACATAGAGTTAATAGTGAAATAGAAGTTATTAGACAAGTCCCGGTCTATGCTAATGTCAATTTAGCTGGAGATGATGTGAAAAAAGGAGAACTTATAATCAAAAAAGGTACACAGATTAATCCATACCATATAACATTGCTCGTCAGTCTCGGAGTTAAAAGGATCCGTGTTTATAAACCTTTAAGTATTGGTATAATAGCCATAGGGGATGAATTAATAGATCTAGATAGTCCACTTATACCGGGAAAAAAGTTTGCATCTACAGATATTCTTGTTGAAAAGTATCTTGAAGGCCTAGGCTTTATAAATCCACATAGGTATGGTATAGTGCCAGATAGTCTTGAAGAACTTATTAATGCTTTGAATAAGGCGTTTAAGGAATCCGATATCGTGATAACAATTGGGGGAACAAGCGTTAGTGAAAAGGATCTAGTACCTGATTACGTCGATAAATATGGTTCATGGATTATTCGAGGCATAGCTTTGAGGCCTGGTAGAACAACAAGTCTTGCCATTATAAATGATAAACCACTATTTGCTCTAAGCGGCAATCCCGTTGCTGCTTGGGTAGCTCTAGAAGCATTTGTCAAGCCCCTACTTTACTTGTGGCTAGGCTCTAAGCCTCCTCTAAATCCATATATCATAGCGTATTTGAGGCAAAGAATTGTTAATCAAGTAGGGTATAGAAGCTTTGTACGAGTCTACCTTGAAAAAGCCAACAATACTTTCTACGCAACACCATACATGATTAAAGGAAGTAGTATAATATCGAGTTTAGCGAAAACACATGGATATATAGTGGTACCAGAAGATCATGAAGGCTATGAAAAGGGTGAACAGGTTAAGGTTCATTTGCTTTCCAATAATATCAGTATTTAAAGAAGATATATGGTGACTAGCAATAATTCTATATAGAGAATTAATGATGATATACCCATATTTAATGATCCATTAGAAGATGAAGAAGGAGGTTTCGGCTGAGACGTTGTTAAATTAAACTCTTTGAAGAAGTGAAGAAGTACTACATATAATGTATTAATCTACTTAAGAAGCTTTGTGTACATCGGTAGCAAAATTATCGATGATATAATGCCCTATATACTTGATTAAATATGATCACCATGGAATAATTAATCTTTATTAGTATTATATCTAAGTGATTAAAGATTAGGTGTAATGTATTGTCTAGGAAGATCTTCCATAAACTTGTGGATTTGAACGAAGTTGTTAGTATAATTAGTAGGTATATTAGTTTAAGTCCTTTGGGAGTTGAAAATATTAAATTGATTAATGCTCTCGGTAGAGTTTTGGCTGAGGATATTTATGCTCCAATAGATCATCCCCCTTTCGATCGAAGTGAGGTTGATGGCTATGCTGTTAGAGCTGAGGATACATATGGAGCTGATGAAAATAGACCTGTTAAGTTAATGGTCTCTGGATCTATTGAAGTGGGAGTTAAGCCGAATATGGAAGTTTCTAAAGGATCTGCTATTGAAATAGCCACTGGAGCCATGATCCCTCGGGGAGCAAATGCTGTTGTTATGGAGGAATATACTTCAAGAAGTAATGATGAGTTATTCGTATATAAGAGTGTTTCACCTGGAGAAAACATTGCTTTTACAGGGAGTGATATTAGTTTAGGCGATCTAATATTGCTCAAGGGCACATTATTAGGATCAAGAGAAATAGGGTTATTGGCTGGCCTTGGAATAGATCGTGTAAAAGTTTTCCGTAAGCTAAAAGTCGCGATTTACTCTACTGGCAATGAGGTTGTGGAACCGGGAGAGGAATTACCTGAAGGAAAGATATATGATGTTAATGGTTACCTAATAACAACTAGTCTACAGGAACTTGGTGTAGATGCTGTATTTCATGGAAGGCTACCTGATGATTATGGTATAATCTATAAAAAACTTTCAAAAACATTGGAAGAGTATGATGTTATAGTAACTAGTGGAGGCACGTCAGCTGGATTAGGAGATCTAGTGTATCGCGTATTCAATTCCCTTGGAAAACCCGGAGTAATCATTCATGGACTTGCTATTAAACCAGGCAAACCTACTGTTGTGGCAATTGTTAATGGAAAACTGATTTTTGGTCTTCCAGGATTCCCATTATCATGTTATATGGTTCTTCATAAAATTGTTAAGCCTATTATTGCCCGCCTAGCTGGTCTTAGAATAACTCCGGTCAGAAGGATTAGAGCTAGATTAGCTTATAGAATTAGGAAGCCCCTTGGAAGAACATGGTTATTACCGGTTGCACTGGTTCATAGGAAAAACGATCTAGTAGCGTATCCGGTTTCTATGAAGAGTGGGAGTATTTCGCCGCTTGTTAATGGTGATGGCTATGCTATTTTGGAGAAAAATAGGGATCTCTATCTAGAGAATGAAATAATTGACGTTGAATTATTTAGTTTAGAACATAGGATACCCGATCTTGTAATTATAGGGAGCAATGACCCATTTATCTATAGGATCCTTGTAGATGCCGATCTAATGGATTCTACAAGAGTTATTGTTACCGGTAGTCTTGGAGGATGGTATGCTATTCGTAGAGGTGAAGCAGATATCGCTCCAACTCATTTACTTGATGAAGAAAGTAGAATATACAATATACCATTCATGGAGAAACTAGGTGTGCGTAGTGAAGCCGTACTTATAAGAGGTTATGATAGAAGAATAGGTATTGTAGTCGCCAAGGGAAACGCCAAAAATATTAGTGGAGTCCATGACTTCCTCCGCGACGATATAGTTATCGTTAATCGTACACGCGGCTCAGGCTCCCGCGTTTTACTAGATATATCTTTGAAAAATCTGGCAAAGAGAATGAACATGGACTTTAAGGATTTGATTAGAAAAATTAAGGGTTATAGTTATGAGGTCAAAACACATACGGCTGTTGCAGCTGCTATTAAACAAGGAAGAGCCGATGCAGGTATAGCTATAGAGTACGTTGCATGGAAATATGATCTAGACTTTATTCCTATTACTTGGGAACACTATGACTTCCTTATTCATAAAGATAGTTTGAATAAACTTAGTGTTAAGAGATTCATGGAATATCTCCGAGGAGAACGAATAAAGAATCTTGTCAAGAAATACCCCGGCTATAGAATACCTGACGATATAGGTAACATTATTGCTGGCTAAAATAGATATACTATTTAAGATGAGGCCCATACTCTTATATGAGTGGTGATAATCGTGTCTGAAATAACGATTAAACTTGATGAAGAGACAATGAATCATGCTAGGAGAATACTTGATAAATATGGCGTTGAATTACAGGATTTCATACAAAGGTTTTTACGTGAATTTCTCCTATATGATCTTGAAGAAGTTGTATCATTTGTTGAAAAACATAATTATGGTGAGATTCCAAATCTAGATAAAATTGTCAATGGATTTATGGATCTCATGGAACTCGGTATATTGACGCATTCTAGCCTAGAGGAATATATACTATCAATCCTCGATACCAACAATTATTGGCTACAAGACTATGGAATAGATCTCGATGATTTCAATGTATGGATATTATTCATGGGCGCGGGAATCATTGACGAATTTATAATAGACGCTGATCGTGATGGGGTCTCTTTAACTGCAACACATAGTATTGAGGATCTTATTGAGGAGGACTCCGGTATTTTAGAGAAAATAGAAAAAGCTATTGAACAATTGGAAACAGATCTAGATGTATCTGTTGAAGAGGATCATATTAAGATTGTTGTTAGAGCTAATTCTCTTAGTGAGTTACCAAAAATAGCTGAACTTGAAAACATTATTGCAAAAATATTTGATAAAATAGGGATAAAAAGATAAATCAATACTTAGGTTTACTAGGAGATCTATTATTTAATTATAGTATTCTGTATTCTAAAATAATATTACCTTAATTATTTCTAACATGAACTATATTTTCCCAAGAACACTAGATTAATTTTGCTACTTTACTCAAGTATCTAGAAGTTTTTACAGCCTTTAACGGTATTTGATAGATCTTGCCTTTATAAACCACATAATGGCTCCTAGTTATTCGTTTATCAAGACCCATTATCTTGAATACTTCTTCAACCATCCAATGAAGTTGTGTACAGTGTAAACTACCGTCGACAGTTAATATTGCTATTTCATAATAGTTTCCTCTAGCAATTATACCAGCTAGTTTAAATCCAACCATATTTACATGTTCAGCTTCTAAACAAACCGATAACGGTACATAGTCTTTTTCAATAAACTCGTCTATGAGATTTCTATGCTCGACTTCTAAACATCTACCAATGATTAGTAATTTTTTCTTATTTCTGAATAATTTTGAATGAGCATTTACGTCTATTAATCTAGGTATAGTATAAACCAGAACCATCACCTATTTACTCATATTATGTCCGTAAACTAGTATTTTATATACCTGTTCATCACTTTTTATCCTGCTATATTCATTAACTATTTTTGTATAATATTCATTGAATTTCTCTTTGAGAATACTTAGAATTACCCTATATTTCTCAATGTTTTCCATTGTATAATCGATCAAAGGTGTAAAAGTTCTCCCCATAGAGCTTTTGGCTATGCTCCATAACATTAATTTACTTTCATCGAAAAATTCACTCCTATCTATTTTGCCTCCACGAGCAATATACATATCTCTCAAATAATTAATCGCAACAATTCTCGGTATAACCTTAGATACTGTATCTTGAATATAATTCATCTTGTTTAATAATGTCTCTCTTATACGATTTAAATCAAGCCTTGAGAAATAAGTTCTTAATGCATATTCTGTAAAAGAAGTATCAATTACATCGTTTAATGACATTTCGCTAAAATATATTTGGATCGCAAGATAACTACTCGCTAATATACTATCAATAAATCTCTTAATTATTTGTTCGTTGTCTAACGGAATATACCTGCTAATATCTAAATCATTGATTACGCTTTCAATAAATTCGGGTTCCACGGGATCTATAGCAGCAATTTTACCATTAACTTCTAAAGCAGGTACACTCGGAATAACCCTTTCTAAAGACAAAGGAATCCCATTAATTAATGGTACGACAGTTATTTTATCGAGTACGTCTCTCTCAAGTAGATATTTAACAACCCTATAGCTTGACATACAATAAGGATGAACATATATCGTATATCTTGCCATAACTAATCATCTCTAATAAGTTAACATAATATTATAGTTATAAAAACATTCCATAAGCTACTAGAATAATTTGATCAATCTTGTATGGAGTTTAAATAACGTAATATGGTAATGAATTATGTCCTTCGTAATCTTGATCCAACTAACCAATGTACATTAGATCAATCCTTGATAATACATTACCTAATTAACTAAGATAGTGCTTAAACAAAACTTCAATTCTTATTAATTATCTTTTTAACTTTATCTATGAATCTCTGCTTATTAACAATATATCTCTCATGAATACCTTCACCGATCACTCTATTTCTCCATAAAGCTTTGACATAAAATACTAGTTTTCTTCCTTCAACTGTATCTAATTTCGTCTCAACCAAGATCCTATCTCCAATAGGGGCCGGAGCCTTGTGTTCAATACATACTTTAACACCTACAGTCGTATATTCCTCCGGCAAGTACTTTTGAACGCATTTCCAAGAAGAAATCTCCATAAATAATATCATTGACGGTGTCGATAGAACTTCGACATCCCCACTTCCAATGACCTTAGCAGAATGTTCTTCCTTAACTATGTACTCATCTTTACAAACTATTCCAATAGGCACATTAAACTCCATGGATACCACCATATATGATCTATTATGAGCTTATTTATAAATTATAGCTATACGATGGCCATATTTGTTAAATTTCTCTAGAAACTAATTAGTATTTGGTGTAACAATGAGCAAGTATCTAGTTGTAGGTATTGTTCAAGAAGAATATGGTATAAAACCTATTGATAATCTCCGTAAAACTAGCGAACTATTGAGAAATGGTATAAAAGAGGCGGATATCATCATCTTACCCGAATATTCAATGATAGATCCTTTAGCTGGTTTGTCGCCGGAAGAACTTTATGAAAAAGCAGAATTAATAAATGATAGTAATTATCTATCACTTATATCTGATCTAGCCGGCAAGTATGGTATTCCAATACTTGTACATTTTATTGAGAGAACTAATAATAAGCCTAAATGTAAGAGTTCAAGTATACTCGTTAAACCTAGCGGTAGTTTTGAGTGGATATATAGCAAGATTCATTTGTTTGACGCCTATGGTTATCGAGAATCAGACTACTTTATACCTGGAGACCAATTATCTAAGAAAATCTTGATTAATGGTTTTCATATTAGAGTTGCTATATGTTTTGACATTAGGTTTCCAGAGTTGTTCCGGAGCTATGCATTACAAGGAGCTGATCTAGTCCTAGTCCAGAGCGGCTGGGTAAGAGGGCCGATAAAGGAAGAAACGCTTGAATTTCTTGGTAGAAGCCGTGCTCATGAAAACACCTATTGGGTTGTTATTGCTAATAGATACGGTAAAAACTATACTGGTAGGAGTATGGTTCTCGACCCCTTTGGTATAAAGGTTTATGAACTAGGCCATGGTGCTAGATACGGTGAGTATACTATTGATCGTGATAGATTATTAGAGGCTAGGGAAACTATACCTGTTTTAATTAAGAGTAGAGAGCGATGGATTATAAGATTAAAGTAGAAGTACAAACTATATTTGTTCAAGAATTGATACTTTTGAACCACTTGGTTCTTTTACAACTTCATATACCTGATCAGATGCATTAACAACTTCCCTATTATGCGTTATAACAATTAACTGTGGAATAATATGTCCTCCCCTAAAGTTCTTTATAACTTCTATAAGTTTCTTTCTTCTTTCCTCATCAAGATAGATAGTCGGCTCATCGAGTGCTAAAATACCTAATCTACCTTTACCAATAATCTTATGCAAACCAAGTATGATGGCAAGTATGACAGCGATCTGTTCTCCCCCACTAAGTTCTGATAAGGTATACGCTGTACCACGTGATGAATATACTTCAACACCAAGATCATTTGTAAATCTTATAGCAGTATAGTCAAGTTCAAACTGTTCAAGAATGCTACTGGTTTCTTTCTCAAGAAGCTTAATTACGTACTTCCTTATTTCTGCAGGCGCTTTTTCATAGTTCAGTACATTTTCTCTAAGATAATATGCTAGAGATAAGATCTTATATGCATCTATAGCATTATCGAGGAATTCATATATTTTCTTAAGTTGATCTTTATCTCTAATAAGGATCTCTTCTATGGCCTTCTTCTTACCAGACCATTTTATTAATTCATTACTAATCTTCTCCTCTAGATCCATAAACTTCCTGATCTCTTTTTCAATAATCTCCTTTTCACTATATAATTTGATCGGATCATAAGTTTTTAACCTAATTTCTAGTGACTCTAATCTTTTTCTTTTATCATGTATATTCGACTTCGTTATTGTCAGTATACCCTCAATTTTAGACAATTCTTTAGATAATTCTTCATACATCTTCTTACCTTCTATTATATCATTCCTTAGACGAGTGAAATTTTGAAACACTTTCTCAATAGTTAGTTTTGTCTCTTTAGCTAGTACATTGAAGCCTTCTTTAACTAATTGCTCTAATTCTTTTATCTTATTCTCTAATTCAGTTAATTTTTTCTTTAGAGAACCCAGATCGCTCAGATTATATTCTGTAGTTTTTACTAATAACTCATTATAATAATTTTCCAATTTTTCAATGTCTAATTTCTTAAGAGATTCATATTCCTTTTCCAACTCCTTTAATTTTCTTACCGTAAGATCTAGTTCATTTGACTTTTCAGATAGTTCCTTCTCTAAATTCCCGATCTCCTTATGTAAAGCTTCTAATCTAGATCTTTTATCCATAAGCTTCCTTTCGAGTTGTCTAATAGATTCTAGTTTTTTAGTAACCTGTTCAAGTTCTCTCTTTAACTGTTTCTCTTCATATGTCAATTTCTTAATGAAATCATTAAATTCCTTAATCAACTTCATCTTATGATCAGGCGTAAGTTTTCTTCCGCAAATCGGACATTTAGCGCCTGCCTTTTCAATATCGCTCAATTTACTTCTATAATCGTCTAATCTTACACTTATTGATTGTAGTTTTTCGTAAAGCTTGATCCTCTGTCTTTCGATCATATCATAGGTTTCAATACCCATTTCTTCAATTATTTTCTTTATATCTTTCTCTAGAAGGGATGCTTCAGATCTTTTTGCATCAATTCTTTTCTGAAGATACTCTATATTGTCTTTTAAGATATTTTCCTTCCATTTTAGTTCCTTAATTCCTTCAAGAACTTCTCTATATTTATTAATCTTCTCGACAATGCCCTGTTTTTCTAACATTATTCTTTCATTGAGTAAATTGTAGTCCTTCTTTAACTTCTCATAATCTTTCTTCATGTTCTCTAGTGAAAGCATATTATTTTCTAACTGCATCATTAGCTCTGCTAGTCTTTGATACTTACTAAATTCTTTTACTTTTATACTTAGTTCCTTGTATTTAGGTTCCAATTCTTTGAGGTTCTTTTCTAAGTTATTAATTTCTTTAAGTAGTTTCTCGTACTCATTTTTAATGATTTCGTATTGCTTTATTTGTTCATTGATTGCCTTTTCCTTTTCACGGAGAATGTTCAAATTATTTCTAATATTTTCTAGTTGATTAGATAGTCTATTGACTGTATCATTTACTTCTGTAAGCTCCTTCTCGTACTTATTTATTTCATTTTCCAATTCTCTTCTTCTCTTAACATTAGTCTCAATATAAGATCTTAATTTTGGTATATCTGTTCGAGTGGGTGAAAAGAGGTTTTTAGAACCATCTGGTAAAGTAATATTGATTTGCATAAGCTTTGCCATATTATCATAAGCCCTCCTATATTTATCCAGACCAAGCAGTTCATCAATTAGCTCTTGTCTAGCCTTTTTCTTACCTGAGGTAAAAAGTGATAATAATTCATAGAGTCTCCCTTGCCGAAGAATAGCTATAGTATTAATGGTTGAGGGTTTTAGGCCAAGTATTTTCTCTAGTTCTTCTGCCACCTTGTCGCCTCTGGCAATAATTTTCCTTTTACCATCAACTACCTCATATAATACTCTAGTATAGTCTGTTCTTAGTTTCGAAATAATTCTTTCAATACAATAGACACGATCACCAATACTGAATTCTACGGCAATACGCGCTTCACTAGTACCTCTTCGTATAAGATTTTTTGATGTACCTCGAATCTTAAGCTCTTCTTTTCCTCCGAACGCTACTATAACAGCATCCATAATGCTTGTTTTACCTGAACCGTTTTCTCCAATAATCGATGTGACGCCATAGTCGAAAGAAACCTCAGTCCTAGGATGACTAATGAAGTCGTGAAGTATGACTTTATTTATTTTTAGAAACATTCTTAACACCTAAGAACTACAGATACTTCAATAACCCATCTTTCCTTTTAATTACACTCTTTTCTCCATTTCGCGTATCTACATCTTTATAAGTGTCAATTGATATCTTAGTAATACTCTTTGCCTTTGTCCATTTCTCCATTATAGACTTAATCATAGCAATTATTTCCTGGCTTCCTATATCACCTTTAGATAATGACTCAACTAATTCATATACTAGATCAGCTACATCCATAGGAGCATCCATATACTTACTTAGAATCTCCTTTTCATCGAAAATTTCCATAGTACTATAATCGATTTTCTTTTCTTCCTCTATGAATATTGGATGGATCCTGAGAACAATATCGTCTCTAAATAATCGGTATAAGTCCCTTACGTTGGGACTCATTCCCCTCCTAATACGTATTGATAAATTGACTATAACAGGCCTCTTAGCTTTAGGATCCAAATCATTAATAAGTGCTTTTAAACGACTCAAAATACTTGATCTATCAGCTTCTATGTTATACTGAGGCCTTATATTAAGATCCATTTTCTGAACCATAGACAGATCGGGCTCTCTAGATAAATCAACTATATAAAATCCTTTACCATTCTTCTCCCAATCACTTATGTCTCTCCTATCAAATATATCAATGCTTCCGGGATAACCTATAATGCCTCCTTTGGGAAGAACTCCTAAAATTCTATTGTGTATATGCCCAAATGCAGCATAGTCCACAGCAGGTAAATCTGATAAACTAAACATAGCGTCAAACGGGAAAAATTCTTCAACACTATAATGTGCCATTAATATTTTCCTTAGATTTCTATGTTCTCTAAAAAACGCTGAAGCATAGTCTAAGAATAAAGGCATTGTTTTCCTAGCTTTAATTTTATTTCTAAGATATGGTATCGCATATATTGCCACCTTGTTATTAGAATCAATATACTTAGTCCGGTATTCATTTGGAGTACTTAATAAAACTACATTGTCAAATATTGATTCAAATATTAGAAATGAAATCATCTCCCTACTTCTAGGCATATCATGATCTCCAGGCATGAGAATTATTTTAGTATCGTGTTCACTAAGTTTCCTAAAACCGTCAATAGCTATTTTTAATGCTTTATTTTTCGGCCTATACTCATCAAATAAGTCTCCGGATATTACAACAAACTTTATGTGTTCCTTTAAAATAATATCTATAGCCTCATTGAATAATTCATATACATCATTCTCCCTGAAATCTATATTATATTGTCTTTTGCCCAAATGGATATCCGAGAGGTGCGCTATTAACGTCAAGCTCTACACCCATATATCTAATCTTCAATAACAATATTTGATTCGCATTCATATCGGGCCATGCAATTATTTAATGATATTAAGAAGCCTTCTACTATATTATTACTCATTTCACCTTCTAAGATACTATTAAGGTAATTTCTACAATTCTCACTACAATAATTATTAATGGTATCGGAAATCTTTGATAATCTTGCCATGAGAGAATCCATTCTGAAAGACACACTATAGCCTTTGATTGTAGTAGTAGATAGAGTATAAATTACTGAAACTAGCTCCGCTGCTTCACGAAGTTCACTACAAAGATTCTCCACTACAGTATCACCACTATTAATTACCTTGTTATAATCTCCACCTTTTAGTTGTTTAGGAGGAGTTTTCCATACAATTATATCAAGGACAAGAATTACAAGCCATATAAATGAATACCATAAGTATTCAGAAAAGCCAAGTGTATACATGATTATTGATAGGATAAGCGATACTAGTGCAACTAAGACCGCAGCTAAACCTAGGATATAGTACGTTCTTTTACTAATCAATAATTTCCACCAATAGATCCCTATATCTATTAATTAAATCCAACTTATTCCTTGGACAAACCGTCTTACTTCCCTTAATAAAGACATAGACTGGATATACTTCATTAAATATTAACGAGTGTAATGGATTACGGGACTTACTAATATAAGAATCGTATAATACTATGTTAGCTAAAGATCCTTTCTCAAGAAAATTATTTCGAAACAATCTATGCTCTTGCTGAAATAATGTTTTCCTAATATGTTCTATCGAAAGTCGTTGATCCCAGTAATTATATCTATATAGTAAAAGGGCTTGCTTAGCTTCATTTAAGATACTGCTATTTAAGCCACTAGTACCCAAAAATACTCTAACTTTATACGTTTCAATAATCTCATATAAAGGAGTAAATCCACCATTAGCAATATACATTGTTTTAGAGGGTAACAAGATAATGGATGACCGATCCCTATAATGCTTAAGTACTTCTAGATCCATTGTAGAGATCCAATTTAATCCAATAAAGTAGTAATATTTATTCAATCCAAAAACTCCACTTTTTTCGAGGAAAGCCATAGGCCATAAGCCAGTCTTTTCTTTGATTACATAAGGATGTCTTCTCCTAACTAAGAACATTAGGTAAATTACTTCGTTTTCAATCTCTTTAATTAATGAAGGTAAATTATTAGGATCTATATTATCGTCTATGATCGGTATGTAATTATTATATACACTAATTAATTCATTGTTTACTCTTTGTCCCAGCCGTACTTCCATGTATTTGCATATACCTTGTAGTGTTAGCGAATAAGTTGTATAGCCGAGATCTATAAAAATCCCGGAAATGCCGTTTAATATTTTTTCCAAACATATTGCCTCTATAGTTTTAGAGATATCATTCCTTGACAAATTATCTTTAGTTAATCCAAGCCTATGTAGGTAGTCATGTAAATAAACATAATGATCGTTCAGTGTAGGTAAAGCAACATAATTACTTGCCTCTATCATTTCGTCGTAGGAATAATCATTACACTCGCCAATACACATAACTCTATTATTGAATACAACATCTATATTTTCGATAAAATATTGTCCAACAATATATCTTCTTATATTCTTTATTAATGTAACTCCCAATTTATTTCACTCCAATATCATCACGAAAATCATCCCACTACTAATAAAATTACCTTAACTCATGCTTAAATATCAGATACCCATATCAATAAGTATTGTTTACATAATTATATGACTTAAGAGGTGATCGTAAACGAAAATCGAAGACGTTGTAAACATTATTATTTCTTCAAAATTTTTAATAGCATTTACTGGAGCAGGTATTTCTGCGGAAAGTGGTATACCAACGTTTCGTGGTAAGAATGGATTATGGAGTAAGTACAGGCCCGAAGAACTAGCTACTCCTGAGGCATTTAATAGAGATCCTATACTTGTTTGGAAATGGTATAAATGGCGAATGGAAATAGTGTTTAAAGCTAAGCCTAATCCGGCCCATAAAGCTTTAGCTAAGCTAGAATCTATGGGTATACTTAAGTGTGTCATTACTCAAAATACCGATGGCCTCCATAGATTAGCTGGATCGAAGTGTGTAGTCGAGCTTCACGGATCTATTAGGAGAGCTAGATGCACAGAGTGTAACTTTAAAATAGAATATAAAGAACCACCCAAAGATATACCTCCTAAATGCCCCATATGTAATTCGATCATGAGGCCCGATGTAGTATGGTTCGGCGAACCATTACCTGACAAAGAGTGGAACAAAGCCATCAAATATGCTAGTCGGGCAGATACCATACTTGTTATTGGAACTAGTGGAATAGTGTATCCTGCAGCTTATATACCATTAATCGTTAAAGAACATGGTGGATTGGTTATTGAAATAAATATAGAAGATACAGCAATAACACCTATAGCGGATTATAAGCTTAGAGGTAAGGCAGGAGAGATCATGAGTTTAATATTGAGCTTAATAGAAAATAAACTAAGATATAAATGATTTATTTATATTTGATATATATGCAGTTATCACATATCTTTAGGACAATGCCCTCCAAAGGATTCCTTGGAGGATCAGGTAAGTCGGGTAACGGTTTTTCGGAGCCTACATATATCCATTTAATTTTACTTGTGTTGCCTCTTCTACAGATATATTTCAATTTATACCAGTATCTACCATAGTACACATATTCGATCTTTTTACCACCACTATACTTTGTAACAACATGATAAGGTTTAAGATAATATCCGTATTTCTTAATTAGCGAATTGTATGCATATAATTCATTCTTGTATTCATCAATTAATTTTTTTAATGCATTATATTCATTGATACTTATTTTCTTAAAATTCATGGTACTCAGTCCATGGGAGTATCATCATATATCAGTAGACCCTTTCACATCATCAATTTAGAATTCAGGGAAGAAGATTATATATCTATATTGTAATTTTTCATAGTCTCTCTATTGTAACTCCTTGAGAAGTTGGTGAAGCTGGTATTATTCTATACGCCAACGGAGAGATCGCTCTAATTACATGGTCTAATTTTATTCTATCAGTTAAAACAATAATTGATCCACCCATTCCAGCACCAGTGATTTTAGCTGCTAATGCGCCAGACATTATAGACCTATGTACTAAGGATTCGATCTCATATGTTGATATGCCGAGACTTACTAATAATCCGTGATTTATATTCATAAGCTCCGCTATACATTCAATATTTCCGCTCCTTAGACATTTGATAGCTTTTCTTACAATTTTTTCAGCAGCCATATAGATATACTTCATTATGTCCTCGTTTCTTTGATATCTCTCAAGAACCATTTTAACTACTTTACCAGTATTTCTAGGCATTCCAGTATCCACTATAAGCAATTGGAATTTCCTAGGCCATCTAACCCTTATCCTACGGATTCTTCCTTTTTGATAGACTAAAAAGCCTCCGTAAGATGCAATGGTATTGTCTATACCACTTGGCTTAGCGTGAACTATTTTCTCAGCTTCGTAAGCAATCCTCGAAATAAGTTCTCTATTAAAACTAACATCGTGATAGGCTAGAAAGGCTGCTGTGAAAGCTACGGCTGTAGATGCAGATGAGCCTAAACCGGAAGCTATTGGTATTGATGATTCTATTATTGCATGAAAAGGTTTTAACTTAGTAATTATATTTTCACTTAAACAATACTCAACTATATGTATAAATTGAATTAGTTCTCTAGGAATGTCTTTACCATAAATACATTTAACACCTAGATCCTTTGACTCGATAATAATTTTGTCATTTATTGAATTACTTATACATACTCTGGCTTTAAGATTAATAGAACTAGCTATAGCAGGTTTTCCAAGTACAACAAAATGTTCTCCAAACCAGATTATCTTAGCGGGTGCGGATGCGCATATCTTCATATTAAGTCTCCTCATTAGATATATGATAAATTATTGTAAATTCTCTATCTACATCATGTACGTTTTTCGATATATAAGAAGTTATTGGAACATTTTAAGAATAGCATACCTAATTTAGTGGATTGCATAAACTCTTGTCTAGAATATTATGAATCCCTATGTATGCTAGTGTATTTTGACCAATAGATTTATTCTATTCTTATTGCCTTATGTAAATCAAGAATGTTTAATTCGGGTGGATAAGATATGACTAGTCGAGAAGTAGAGGAAAGATTACAGGAACATAGAGCTCAACAAGTTCAGACAGTATTTGCTCTTATAGGTGAGGCTAAAAGGAGGCTTAGAAACATTCGGCATAAAATCATGGTTTTAAGCGGTAAAGGAGGAGTTGGTAAAACTTTTGTATCATCAATGCTCTCACTAGCACTAGCTCAGAAGGGATATAAGGTAGGACTTCTTGATGCAGATATTCATGGTTCATCTATACCAACTGTATATGGAATGGATAATGCTAGACTATATGCTAATGAAGAGGGTATAATACCTGCTAGCGGACCTTTAGGGGTTAAGGTCGTAGCAACAAATCTTTTACTAGAACAACCAGATATACCACTTATTTGGCGTGGTCCATTAAAATCTAGGGCTATACTTGAATTCCTATCAAAAGTAGTTTGGAACCAACTAGATTATCTCGTTATTGATTTACCTCCTGGTACAGGTGATGAGGCAATAACAGTTGTACAGACCATATCCGATCTTGACGGGGCAATAATAGTTACTGCACCAAGTATATTATCAGAAACCGTAGTAGCTAAAGCCATTAATTTTGTCGTAAAGAATAGAATACCTCTATTAGGCATTGTCGAGAATATGAGTTATTTTAAATGTCCAAAATGTGGTTCCACATACTATCTACTTGGGAAAAGTACAGGTGAAGAGTTAGCAAAGAAATACAATACTAATCTCCTAATACGTATTCCCCTAGATCCTCTTATTGGTAAAGCTATCGATAAGGGTGTGCCTTATCTATTGGAATATCCTGATGGTGAAGCAGCAAGAGCAATCTATGAATTAGCTAATAGAATAACTAACTTTATAGAAGAAAAGAACCATCAAAGTAGTTATAGCCCGAAATAATTTTAGATATAATTTCGCATAGTCCTTTTCCAAAGCCATTTTTCTTTGTTTAAAAATAATTATTTACATAACAATACAATAAAAACATATTACTAACCATTAACATAAACTTTATTGCTGGAATATAAATTGGATACTACATGTGGTTTTGAATAGGGATATACGATGAGTAATCAAAATAGGGAGCCGATATGGCTAGTTCTTAAGAAAGCTGCAATAGAACTTACAAAGAAAGGATTAAAGACATTTACACGTAGAGAACTCATTACATATGCGAAGAAATATATAGACCCGGATAGACCCACATCAATACTTGACTTTGAAGTGGATTTAGTAACTGTTAATGGAAGTAGTAAAGATAAGTACCGTGATCCAGAAAAACTATTTTTATTCAGAATTGGCCGTGGCAAGTACACACTATATGATCCAGAATTTCATGGACCGATAGATAAGTATCTCGAAATGATGACAAGGTATCCAGCGCGTAGAATAGTTGTAAAGAGTATTGCCGACGAACTTAGAGCCAGAGGCTATCAAGTCAAAGAAGTTAAAGGCATTACTAAGGCCACAGCCCCCGACCTTATAGCTAAACGAGATAACGAAAGAGTAGGTGTTTGGATAATTGATCCTATAGGTGACCAGAGGTCTCAAATGCGAGCTCTTGCCTATAGCCTAGGATCAGCTATTGTTGAAAGTAAAAGTTATTCATGGACTCTTGTACTCGTTCCACCATCACTATTAACACAGTTACCATCAAATATACATAGCGTCCTAGAGGAAATTAATGTTAAGGTAGCTATTATAAAGGAGGAAAGGAGGTATACTATAAAACTATGAAGATTAAACTTCCCCCACCTATAGAAACAAATTATCCATTATACCAAGCTGTTCTAAAAAGACGTAGCCATAGATCATGGATTAATAGAGCTGTTGAACTCGAAAAAATATCAACAATACTATGGGCTGCCCAGGGCATTACGGAGCCAAGAAGAAGATTTAGGGCTGCTCCGAGTGCAGGTGCAACGTTTCCATTAGAAACTTATCTTGTCGTAAGAAACGTTCTTGGACTTGGACAAGGAATTTATCACTATATACCCTATAATCATGAGCTAGAACTCCTTAAAAAAGGAGACTATAGCAGGGAGCTTGAAATAGCGTGTCTTGGACAGTCATGGGTAGGTAGTGCAGCTGCTAATATTGTCTTAACAGCTGTTTTCGAGCGTACTACAAGTTACTATGGTAGGCGGGGAATAGGTTATGTATATATTGAAGTAGGGCATGCTGGGCAGAATATATACCTAATGGCTGAAGCATTAAGTCTTGGAACAGTTGCTATAGGGGCTTTTCATGATGAAGATGTAGCTAGAGTAATTGGTATTGATATCAATAGGGAAAGACCATTATATGTAATGCCTATAGGGTATCCTAGGTGATAAAGAAATTTGTATGAATGTGTAAAGTGCGGTTTCTATAGTCATAAACCATTAATTCGATGCCCCAAATGTAATTCCATTATTCATTATAGACACGGGTTTAAGTGGATTATTGAAGACAAATATCCCGGTATTTGGAAATTTAGAGAACAATTACCTAGATTTAAGATCATGAATAGCTTGGATGAAGGATTCACCCCACTAATAAAGTCTAATAGACTATCTAAGGAACTAGGTACACGTGATCTTTATTTTAAGGATGAAGGTAGGAATCCGACAGGTAGCTTCCGTGATCGTGTAGCTGCATTACTTACGAGTCATGCATATGGTCTTGGATTTAAGAAACTTGTATGCGCTACTGACGGTAATACTGGTGCCTCGTTAGCAGCTTATTCTTCTAGACTCGGATTGAAGGTTAAGGCTGTAGTGCCTAGAGGTAGTGATTGGGGCAAGATAGTATTAATGAGGAGCTTTGGTGCAGAAGTCATAGAACATGGTGAAAGCCTTGATGACGTATATTCTCTAGCTGATAAGATATCCCTAGAAGAGAATTCGTATAATGCAACTAGTGAATCCAATGCATTAAGTATAGAGGCACTTAAAACTATATCGTACGAGATCTATATTGATTTGAAGAAAGTACCAGATTACGTCTTTATCCCTATAGGATCAGGCTTAACATTTTACTCCATATTCCATGGGTTTATAGAGCTTTTGGAACACGGAATAATAGAACACTTACCCAGGCTAATAGGAATTGAAACATGTTGGAATCCAAAAATTAGTAGGGCTATGGGGCTAGAGACTAGATTTTGCAGTATGAAGCCTGTTATTGGATTATCTTACAAATATCCCCCTCTAGAACAGGAAGTAATACAGGCCATTAATAGAACAAACGGTTTTCCAATTATTGTTGATTGGAAGAGTATACTGTTTGCCGGAGAAATACTAGCTAAATATGAGGGATTGTTTGTAGAACCAGCTGCTGCATCTGCTCTTGCAGGATATATAGAAGCTGTAAAAAGAGAACTTATAGAAAAAGATAGTACTTCAATTATACTATTTACTGGCCATGGATTAAAAGCCATTGAATCCTATAGTAGTGGAAGAATTAAGGCAAAGGGATTACCAAAGAAAGTATTTGTTGGAGACACTAAACTCGAGATCATAAGGTTACTTTATAGGAAGGGCGAGTTACATGGATATAGTATTTGGAAGGAACTTGGAATAAAAATTAGTGTTCAAGCCATATATCAACACCTTAATGAGCTTGAAAAGAGACGTATACTAGTATCAAGGATCGTGGGAGGAAAGAAGTACTATAGCCTATCTAATAAGGGATTAAGAATAGCTAATCTACTCAATGAACTTTATGAGCTATTAAGAAGCTAATATAAAGGATAAACTTTATATAAAGTTGAAACTTTATATTACTTTTATGGTGAGATAATTGACAGTATCAGTTAGTAAAAGAATAAAACTTATAAAGAGGGCTGTTTATACCGCGGTGTTTACAGCGCTAGTTTTTGCAGCAACTTCATTCATAGTAGTATATACACCCGCTACAAGAGGTTTCTTTAACCTAGGAGAAACAATGGTATACACTACTGCATTACTAACACTAGACCCATATATAGCCTTTATAGCTGGGGGACTGGGTTCAGCTCTCGCAGATATTTATCTCGGATACGCACATTATGCTATGGGCACATTCATCATTAAGGGTGTTGAAGGTTTACTCGTTGTACTACTGGCAAAACTATTTAGAAAAACCATGACTCGATGGAAAGTATTCCTAGTCCTAATGACCCTTGTTATATCAGTACTTGTACTAGTATATGGTGTTTACCTATATAGTGGTGTAACATATCTAGAGATCTATGGCAATAGTATTGAATTACATGTTCCCATTTACTTCTGGGCTTTTCTAGCAGCAGCATTAGCACTAATTATACCGTGGCTAGGACTTAGAGTCGATCCGTCAACAGGATTCGATGCATTAGCATTAATAATTTCTGGTTTGGAAATGGTTACAGGGTATTTCTTGTATCAAGTGTTTTATTTACACTACGATGTCTATGTAGCAGCAACAGAAATTCCAGTTAACGTAGGCCAGGCAATCATAGGACTAGTTGTTGCACTACCACTAGTCAAAACACTACGTGGTATGGGAGTAGAATTTGGCAAATAAAAACAACGCAATCATTGAAGCTAGAAACCTGTATATAGGGTATGATGGAAGTGAATGGGTACTTGAAAATATTAATTTAAAAATATATGCTGGTGAAACGATTCTTTTTATAGGCAAGAATGGAGCTGGCAAGACAACTCTCATAAGAGCTTTTTCAACTCTAATTCCTTATCTATATCATGGCATTATTAGAGGCGAAATTAAAGTATGTGGCTATAATCCATTAACTAATCCATTAAATGTTCTGAAATGTATTGGCTATGTAGGCCATGAACCTGAAGCGCAGATTTTAACTACAGATGTAGATACAGAGCTTGAATTTTCATTATCACTTGCTGGGATTCAGGATAAGGAGGAAATAAAGAAACGAGTAAGAGATTCACTTAGACTCGTTAATGCCAGTAATATTGCTGGTAAAAGTACTATTGAATTAAGTGGTGGAGAGACGGCAAAGCTTGTATTAGCATCAAATATAGTTAAGAAGCCAAAGATACTATTATTAGATGAACCAACAGCCTTTCTAGATAATGAATCTACAAAGATATTTTTAGAAACACTCAGGATCCTTAAATCACACGGATATACACTGGTTATAGCGACTCATAGACTTAAACAATACATTGATCTAGCTGATCGCGTATTTTTATTTAAAAATAAGAGAATATATGAAATTCCGAAGAAGAGTATATTGTATCCGGTAAAGCCCCTCAAAAATGTTAATGTAGAATATATGAATGTAAAAGAATTAAAACCATTGATTATAGCAAGTAATGCTTGGTTCAGGTATCCAAGGATAAGAAGATGGATTCTTAAAAATATAAACATTGTATTCAAAACAAACGGAATAATAATAATAAAGGGGCCCAACGGTAGCGGAAAAACTACATTGTTAAAAATGTTGTCCGGATTATATAAGCCAGTAAAAGGTAAAGTTTTAATTAAAAGTAAACCTATATATATTCCCCAAGATCCACGTATTTTCTTTACATATGAGAACCTAAATATGGAGCTCAAATCACGAGGAATTAATCCCAATAATAAAGTTCTTGATGCTATGGATTTAAGAAAATATCTACATACGCCAATCCATAAGCTCAGCTATGGTCTAATGAGAAAAGCTTCATTAGTTATAGGATTACTAGGCGGATATAATCCTTTATATCTCGATGAACCTACTGCAGGCATAGATAGTGATTCATTGCATGAACTGTTATCTATATTAAGAGTTTTGAAAAGAAGCAGGTGTTTAGTTATAGCCAGTCACGATGAGGAAATGATTACACTTTTGGAACGCGATACTATTATGAGATATTATTTAAGAGATGGTTCTTTGGGTGTTGATCGTGCTTAAATTCATATTCAGAGAAATATATTCATCAACAATTTCCTGGAGTAGATCATTTGATGGAGTACATATATTTATAAAGATCTCCTGCTTAGCAATAATTATTTTTCTAGCAGCAATTATTAATAATATACTACCTATGGCATTCTTGCTAATATACGCTATTATAATTTCCATTATAACAAGGGATTACGAAATAGCTATACATTCCTATAAAGCCCCGATATTACCCTTGTTAATGATCTCATTATTAACACTATTATTTACCGGTAATTATTATTTATCGATATTAATTGGTTTAAGGATACTAGCTATAGCTTCAGCTATATTATCATTCTTTGCATCAACAGATCCTATGTATTTATCGTATGTATTTGAAAAACTACATCTTCCCAGATGGGTAATGATATCAACACTACTTATATGGAGACTTATTCCTATGTCCATGAAGATACTAGATGAGTCCTATAGTATTGCTAAGCTCAAAGGCGATCCATTATGGAGAAGCCTTGTATCAGCAACTGCAACACTATATATCAAATCAAGTCACTTAGTGGAAGCACTTTATATATATGGGACAGAAATAGAGAAAGCCTCGTTAAGACCGCTAGTCAAGAAGTACAGTATAAGAAATACAGTATTATATACCATATTTAATTCTATCCTAATAATTGTAGTGATAGCTCTACTTGTTTGGAGTTGATAATTCATTTAGGAGCTTCTCCTGAGCGATTGCACGTGCTTCGGCAAGTATTTTTTCAGCTTCACTATTTGTTGACACATCATAGTTATTGATCATGATCGCCTCGGCCATGGAAATATCTGCAACTTCTCTTATACCAACCTCTATATCGTGTAATGCCAATGCGAATTCTGGAATAGTTGATTCGGGTAATTTCTTTAGAATATCAATAATCTCCAAGATCTCTTTAGCATCCTTACCGAATCTTTTCATTTCAATATTTAATTCAAGTGTAAGACTTAGTTTTTCTAGTACAAGCTTTATATAATATGTACGCTCTAGAAATCCCTTGAGTCTTTCTGCTTCTTCAATATATTTTCGTGCTAGAAAACTATTACCCATTTCCTCTAATTGAAAAGCTTTTTCAAGTAAGTATTGTCTCCTACTTGATATTCGAGACGTTAGTGCCTCCATCCTAGATAATGCTCGTCTAACACTAGCTAATGAATATAGCATAGCCCTAAGAGGGTCTTTCCTCTTCTTTCTGAACAACAACTTCTCTACACACCATTGTCTATATTGTCTTTACTAGAGTTTTTAAAGATGAAAATAAAATAATTTATAAACTGTATCACTGTTTTAGACTACTAAAATCAACCTTATATATAAAGATCACTACTTCTAAATTCTTATAATCCTGGAAAGGCTTATGTATTATCTTATAGGGTTTTATGTATTTCATACTTGCAATATTGATTTCATTAGGCTGGTCTCCAAATAAAGCCACGTTTTGATAGTTTGTAGTTATTTCCCTTGTAACATTTAGGTCACTTACATATCTTTTATAAACCGATTCAACACCTACCTCCTGTCCAGTCCACCATTGAAATACGTATCTAGTAGCATTCACTTGAGAAGCGTTTCCTTGCAAATTCATGTTTTCCTGAATATTAAGATATAATATTCCATCAACCATCATTTTATATATCAAAGGTAGATCCTCTGGTTTATCGAATCGAGGTGAAATTAGCAAATCCGTATCACTGAATTTATATAGGTATAGATATTTACTAGCATCTCTTTCCCCAATCCTGATCATCCATATACTCTTTGGAATATCTACTCTACCAACTATCCTTAATTGGCCTGGCGGAAAATACGGCCTTACAATATAAGTGTTGTTTTGGAATGGTATAAACATGAAGACATCAAAGACTAGAATATACGTTTCATCTGGTGCATGAAGTTTGTTTTTAAGTATATCTAGTACCTCATTTTCATCAAAGCTAGTAAGCACTTTAGCGAGCAATTTAATTTGAGAACCATTAAATGTTGCACCGTCAGCCAATGTAGCTCTACCAGTATTAACAGTAATCCAATACCCGTAATCCCACCAAGAAACAATTAATGCATCTTTGCTAGTACTATTTCTAATAAACTTTATAGTCTCGTACCATGCATCATTTGGGCCTATGCCAGTGCCTGCTGTAAATATTGATGGTAACATATGCTTGTGTTCATCGATAAATCTTGCAGTAGCTATAGATGATGAAATTACAATTATTATTAAGAAGAATAATGCAAATATCCTTGTTCCAATACCTTTTTCACGTATCGTTATAACACTTCTTCCTTTTCTAAGCTTTTTAGTCTTTACATGTTTTTTCTCAGGTAATAATTTTGTCAATAAGAAACTAATGAAAGCTGTTATAGTAACTACTCCAAAAGTAGCTGCAGCCGCTTCAAAGTATGTAGCATTCATGTATGCATAGAATGCTATAAGGAATATCACTGATACCAACAGGTGATCCGGCCTACCCTTATAGAATAGGTAGAATGCTCCAAGTATTGATATTAAGAATCCAATATATCCCCAAGAATATAGTACTCCTGTTAATCCATGAGCCCTTAAAGCCGGTTGATGCTCTTCTATACTTTCTACAAGTGGAGGTAAATGGACAAATCCTCTTAATGGCGGAGGAGTAACCGCATACAATAGTCTACCGCCAAACTTTATATAGCCTAATCCTATACCTACAACGACAAGTATTCCTACAAACAATAATATGCCAAAATATGTAGCTCTAGTAAATATTCTTTTCTTAACCTTAAAGTACCAGTATGTAATCGGTAATAAATATGCTAGAATAGCTAGTAAGCCAAGGCCTTTGTAGGTGAAAGGATATATGCCTAGTGCCTTTAAGCTTGTTGGGGCAATCGATACGAATACTATACTTGATAACGTTATAACTAGATTGTATAAGATAAACTCTAACTTCACTTCCTCTTTAGATACTAGAGGATATAGTACAATAAATCCTGATAATGCTACGAATAAATACTGGAATCCTCCCCAAAACCATCCAACCATAGCCATTGACAGTCCTGCTAGTAATGAATATATTATTTTCTTTCTAGGCTCCGCATAAGGTGTTTTAACCATTTTTGAATAAAAGTAGATAAAGAGGAATGCAAAAGGTAGTGCAGCACCCTCCTTCTCAGTAAATGAAACCATAGTCCTATCAGCGGTTGCGGGCAATACAGCATATATCATTGCAGCAGCTAAACCAGCAAGCTCGCTACCATCCATTAACTCCTTTACCGCAAAATACACGAATATAATTGTTAGAGCTGCGTAAAATAAAGGCTGTAAAGCAATCCAGTCTTTGAGTGTTAATCCAAAATTTTGTGCAATAGGATATGTTAATGCAGAAAATATTGATATACCCGGATATGTTGTCATAGTAATATCTCTTCCCCATGGATACCAGAATTTCCTAATTAAAGGTCCAGCAATGGGATCTGTTGGTTTTAAAGTCCACCATGATAATATGCCGTGGTGATAAGTATAGTTCGCAACCCAATACTCGATCCATGGATCATTGCCCTGCAATTCCAATGCATATTCCGGACCATATTTTGCTGCAATCTCTAATGCCGGGACAGCTCTTAGATATAAGGCAATCGCCATAGAGACAACTATAATGACAATTTTTATAACGGTTTTGACCCTTTTTCTTCTCTCTAATTCCAGTACCGCCTTATCAAGATACTTAAACACTATGGACATATATCATTCCCCAAATTACATGGAATTAAAGATTACGAGTAGGCACCTAATGTTTAAAACAATTAAGTACCCATTAAAAATGTATTCCCTTATATGATCTTATGGTATCAATAATGCTAGTATGGCTTTCTGAGCATGAAGACGATTCCCAGCCTGATCCCACACAACGCTCCACTTACCATCAATAACATCATCAGTAACCTCTTGTCCCCTATGAGCAGGGAGACAGTGCATGAAAATAGCATTAGGCTTCGCGTATTTCATAAGCTCTACATTAACTTGATAGGGACTTAGATCCTGTATCTTTTTATCAGCAATTTTTTCTTGACCCATGCTCACCCATACATCTGTATAAACAACATCTGCGTCTTTAACAGCTTCGATCGGATCCCTTATTATTTCATAGGAAGCACCAGTTTCGGCAGATATTTCATCAAATCTCTTTAATACCCAAGGATCTGGATCGTACCCCTTAGGAGACGATATAAACAATTTAGCGCCAATAACCCCAAGGCCTAACAATAAACTGTGAAGCACATTATCCCTTCCATCACCTATGAAGACTATCTTTAGTCTCCTTGGATCGCCTTTTTTCTCCATGATAGTGTATAAGTCGGCTAGGGCCTGTGCAGGGTGAAGTAGATCGCTTAAGCCGTTTATAACAGGTTTATCGCTATACTCTGCTAGTTCTTCAATCTTACTATGCTCATAAACACGGGCCATTATTCCATCAACATATCTTGACAAGACCCTTGCTGTATCAGCTATGGTTTCTCCTCGTCCAAGCTGCAGATCTCGCCAACTTAGATATAGTGTGAAGCCCCCAAGTTGTTTCATGGCTAATTCAAAGCTAACCCTTGTACGTGTACTTGGTTTCTCAAATAACATTGCAAGAGATCTACCATGTAGCATAGGTATTATTCTTTCCCCTGAATAGAATCTCTCTTTAAACATTCTAGTAGTGTTAAGCATAAATAATAATTCTTCTCGAGTATAATCAGCTAATGTTAAGAAGTCTCTTCCCTTTAAGCTTTTAACCATATGCAATCACCGTATAAAGATATGTAGTATACTCATTTATAGCATTCACGTATCACATAGACATAGCGATTAAATTCTCTACCCCTATACTTTATCCTAAGAACTATCATATACGGTATTTTATTCTTTACAGAGAAATTAATTAGCGTATTATCCCTTATTTCACGTTTAATGTCTAACTTATATCCTTCTATCATTACATAAAGAAGATATATTGATTCATTTCCATGATAGTTCACGTTTATATACAATGTACTATTACATAAGTAAGAAACTATGTCGAGATCAGGACTTTCCCATAAAGAAATACTACTAGATCGATAATATGGTTGTATGATCCTAGGTATAAACGTTGAAAGAAGTATTAATATAGTAAACAATGGTATAATTATATATGGTTTCATAAAAAATCCTCCATTATCTTTTTTCGAAAATGCAGTCAATACTTAACCCTAGAAATATATGAGAAGTATATAAAAGATTAGATATGGAATCAGACAATATGGTGATATTATTTGGAAATAGATCCATTGACAGAGAGATTCTGTAAAGCAATCGAAGAAGTGGGAAAAATAACTAGCTATAAGGGAGGAGTCGAACCAGCCTTCCATCCAGGTCACGTCATAAAAACATTATTTTATCTAAAGGATAAGGGCCCTGCAGGTAGAAAAGTATTAAGTAAGGAACTGAAACTTGGAGAAACAAGTATTAGAAGTCTCTTCAAAAGGCTTAGGCACCACGGATTTATAGAAACAGATAGAGTTGCTGGAGCTTACTTAACAGATAGGGGTATAGAATTAAGCAAAGCATTATGCGAAATGATAACCTTATACAAAGATGTTAAAGTATTTAATTGGAATAACCCTGTTCTAATAATCATAAATATGATCCCGCCGAAGGATACTCCAATTTTAACAATTAGAGATAAAGCTATATCAATTAATGCGGATGCGGCATTAATCGCATTTATCGAAGATGGCGAGCTAAGGATACCGGGATTACCTGTCTCTAGAGCTGAACATCATATTTTTGAGGAAGCTATTAAGAAATTTAAAGATAAAAAATGTATTAACAATTGTACGATAATTTATGCCAGCCTAAGAAATACTCCATTAGAAATAGAAGGTCTTTATTTAGGATACTCTATTGCTAAGTTTTATTGTCAAAGAATAAAATATTGTTAGCTATCAAGCCTTCTATTTCTTCCCCCTTCACATGCCTATTAATCATGGAAATATATTATTGATCAAGTTCTATATATTCTAGAATAGTATTATTCTAAAACCAATATAGGAATAATAGAATAATAGATAGTGTAAATAGTAGTGCCCAGTTAATTGGTTTCCAAGATATAATTTTACTACCATCTAAGGGAGGAACTGGTAATAAATTAAAGAATGCTATCCATGCATTAATAATTACTAGGTAATAGAGAAATATGCTTAAGTATTCATTTGTTCTTAATAATGTGGCTGTATTAAGTAATACTATACCGATCAAAGCTATAACTAAGTTAGTTAAAGGCCCTGCAATTGCAGATACTCCCTCAATTCTTTTTCTTGTAATCGGATCATAGTAATGACTAGATATAACTACATAGCCTGGAATAATTATCTTAAACGGTATGAATGGTATGGCTGTAGCCAGGGTTAGAATTAGTCCAAATGGATCTAGTACGAATCTACTAAAACAACCCATTTTCCTAGCAATATGTCTATGCATAAGCTCGTGTGGAAGAAACGCTAGAGAAACAGACGCAACTACTATGGGAAAGAACGTTATTGGGCCGAAAACAAGATATCTAGAACCTACCGTTAAGGATATAGCTATTAAAGCTACTATAAATGCAATTGGTTCCTTAAGAGTTACTATACGAGTTAAAGCCATGGACTAGACCTCTAAATCCATTTATTATCTTTAATTTACATGATGCTTTGAGGAGATATTTAAATTGTAGTAGATATAAACATTTGGAATAGCCCATGAATATGGGGTACTGGGGTATAATAGATGCTTACTGATACCAAAAGGTGTTTAGTTATAGCACGCTTCCAACCACTACATTACGGCCATTACCATGTTATTAAATGGGCCCTAGAAAATTTTGACGAAGTAATTATAGTTATTGGAATGGCTAGTCAAAGTCATACACCAGAGAATCCTTTTACAGCTGGAGAACGTATATTGATGGTAAGAGAAACTCTTAAATGGGCTAAACTACCACTTGATCGTGTAATAACGATTACCTTACCTACAATGGAAGTCAGCCGTGTAGCTGTTCACCATGTAAAACTATATTCACCTCCATTTGACTACGTCCTTACACTCAATCCGATAGTTGCCAGAATATTTCAAGAAGAAGGCTACGAAGTTAAGGAGCCACCGTTAGTTAATAGAAAAGAATATAGAGGCTCGTTTATTAGAAAGCTCATGGTAAATAATGATCCTAAATGGAGAGAATATGTCCCTCCCCCGGTAGCTAAAATAATAGATGAAATAGACGGTGTATCTAGAGTTAAGATGCTATACATGGAGAAAATACCAGGATATTATCCGGTGTGAAGAAAATTGGTTTTTCGATTTAAATGCATATGTACAGGGATATGTTGCAAAGCCTCGCCCATTACTCTTCAATCATTTGAAGTTATAATTATTAGATCCCTTGCTAAAGCATTTGATATAGAGATACATACAAGGCCTGGATACATCGTATGGGATAGAATAAGTAATAGTTTTCTTGCAATATCATATGTACTAGAACTAAATAAGGATAGAAGATGCCCGTTCTTGAGGAAAGATAATAAATGCATTATACATGACGTGTATAAACCACTAATCTGTAGAAGTTACCCGTATGTTCCAAGAGAGGTTAGGTATCTATTTGTAGAAAGACTGAAGCTTATAGTACCTAAGGTTGAATATGGCTTATCAGCTAAATGCCCTGTAATAGAAAAGTACAAGTACTTGATAGATAAGTATATGGACATTGATCCTTACTTTATATCAAAATATATGCCAAATGAGTATAGGGCAGCTCTTGAGGCCGAAAGTAAAAGAACAATGGTATTAAATTTATTATCAAATTTGTGGCGTAGAGGATTAATTGATTTAGCAACAATCAATGAAACACCTTCCGCTGTAAGAGTTATTAATGTATATAACTTCTTGCAAAGATACTATCCTAACCTTCCATACGTCCTTGGTATTGAAGAGATCTTTAGAAGGATTAAGAAGCTATAATACAAATCTCTTCTTAATTGTCCGAGGATGGAGGCAGTCTAGACAAGAGATTTGTTTTATAAATATTCTAGAATATTACACTATACGTATAGAGGTTAGCGGCATTATAAGGGATGAAGATAATGATATATGGTGAAAAACTTTTCAAAAAACTAATGATCATGTCTAAACTTGTTGAAAAAAATGAGTGGAGTATTCGAGACCTATCATGGGACATAGGTTTAGATATAGATCTTGTAAAGAAGTTGTTGAAAGAACTTAAGAGGAACTATTTACTTGAACTGTCTCCGGGAAAAGTTATTTGGAACCCATCCGATAATCCATCAACTATTAAGCCGTGGGGCTGGAGACTCATACATAAACTCGTATTAGGTTCTACACAAATATCTGCTAGAGGACACGGGCCATGGAGTATAATTATCGCTGAGTACCTTGTATCAGCTTATGGAAGACATAAGAAGACTTGGAAGACGGGGCTTGGAGGATTATGGTTGACAATAACGGTTTCTTTGAAGCCTGAACAGGCTGTTTACCTGCCAATAGCTATACCTATAATGCTTGTTAGAGTCTTTAAGTCATTATACAATATAGATGCTCGTATTAAGTGGCCTAATGATATAGTTATTAATGGTAAAAAGCTTGCAGGAGTATTAATAGAAGCTTCTGCCTTTCCAAATTACTTCTTAACATATGTAGGGCTTGGAATAAACGTTAATAATGATCCTCCTGTAGAAGGAGCCATATCACTTAAGAAACTCGTTGGTTTAACTCCAAGAAATAGATTATTAGCTACAATAATTGGCTGGATGTCTAGGATTAAGAAAATAGTTGAAGAACCCGAAGATCTTATGGAGAATTATACTAAACATCTTGATACACTTAATAAATGGGTCATTGCAGAAACACCAATGGGTACTATTGAAGGATTAGCAGTTAATGTAGAAAGCAACGGTGCATTAGTAGTATTAACGAATGATGGTAAACAACATACTTTAGAACCAAGTAATGTATATAGATTAAGAACCAAGGAATGATTAGATAGGAACAATTCTTTTATCTCTATTTACTAAGAAATATTTCATGGTGGGTATTCTTGGTTAAGAAAAAATGTAGTGTTGAAGGATGTGATAAACAAGCAGTTACAGAGATTGGATATAACAGAGCTAAGTTACTTGAGGACAAAGGGTTTAAACTCAAAGTGTACCACGCACATCCGCCACGAAAACCAGGTGTAGTATATTTATGTGAAACTCATTATAAGTTATGGAAAAAACTAACTAAGAAAGAAACTATGATAGAAAAAATGCTTCAAAAGGGGATGTAGCGGGAAATTTGAAGACCGATCCGGTACTTAAAGAATTCCAGGAACTACTTCTTAATCGATATGGGAAACAAGTCAAGATTATACATATAAGAAAAGAGGAAATAGGAGAACCAGAGCCGGGGCCATTTATAGAAGATCTTGAATTACCTGAGTTTCTAAAACATAATCTCTTATCAAAAGGCATTAAGCGATTGTATAAATTTCAATGGGAGGCAATTAAATATATTCTTGATGGATATAATACTGTAATTGCGTCTGGTACTGGAACTGGAAAGACAGAGGCTTTTCTAATACCATTGATAATTAAAGGTATAGGTAGCGGTAGAAATCCAAATTCATTATTATTATATCCAACTAAAGCACTTGCACGAGATCAATTAAAAAGAATTAATGAAATTACAGGATTCGGATATATTACGACTGCCGTATATGACGGTGACACGCCTAGAAAAGAGAGGAAGAAAATATCTTCTAATCCACCACATATATTAATATCGAATCCTGATATGATTCATGTTGGACTAGTTCTTAGCCCTGCAATTAGAAAAATGGTTAGAAGTATTGATTATTTAGTACTTGACGAAATGCATTCATATGAAGGTGCTTTCGGAGCACATGTTAGAGCAATTATTGAAAGATTAAAGATCTTTCGTTCAAAAGATCTAGTATTTGTTGGTTCAAGCGCTACTATAGGTAATCCTGAAAGACATGGAGAAATATTGTTTGGCGAGAAAGTAAAAGTCGTTCGCGGACCAACTTGGAGGAGAGGAATAGCATATCACGTTATGATCTCTGCGGGCTATCTCTCTAGATGGAGTGTATCAGCTTCAGTAGCTGCTTTATTATCTAGACTCGGGTTAAGGGTACTTGTCTTTGTAGATTCGCAACAGATGGCAGAAGTGATAGCGAGGATTATACGGAGAGGGTTTAATATAGAGTTCCATGTTCATCGAGCTGGCCTAACACCTGAGGAGAGAAGAAATATAGAGTTTAAGTTAGCCCAAGGAGAGATCGATGGTGTTGTTGCTACACCTACTCTTGAACTAGGTATAGACATCGGTTACCTTGATGCCGTTGTAATGGTTGCACCTCCTCCTAGCTATGCTAAATACATACAAAGAGCTGGGCGTGCTGGCAGACGTGGTAGAACGGGTTATGTTTTCATGATTTTAGGTGACGATCCGATTGATTCGTATTATGAAAGGAATCCTGAAGAATACTTTGGACAAGATATTCCGCCAGTCTATATAGAACCTAGTAATGAGGAAGTTCTACGTATTCATGCGATTGCATTACTTTTACAGCAGGGTATGGTTAGGAAGGATCTTGTAAAGAGAATTGGTTGGGAAAAAGCTTTTGATGAAGTTGTTAATGAAGGCTTGGCAATATCTATTCCCATAGGCTATTTCCCGGTTTGGAGAAAAGCTAGAAAAGAATTCTTTAAATATATGACGATACGTGGTGCTGGACCGCAAGTGGCTATTCACGATGAAAATGACAAGGTAATTGGTTTTCGCGAATTACCCATGGCAGTTCTCGATCTTCATCCATACGCCATCTATTTACATGGTGGTAAAGTTTACCAAAGTATAATGATTGACCCTGGTAAAAAGATTGCTAGAGTGCACAGACTGCCTGATGATACGCCATTATATACACGCCCTATATATACGACTGATCTTATCGACTACGAAGTAGTTAGGGAGAGAATAAGTACTAGAGGGATACCTCTGGCATATGCAAGGGCGACAATATCAGTAAATGTTGAAGGCTA
This sequence comes from uncultured Desulfurococcaceae archaeon, assembly GCA_964531225.1. GTDB lineage: Archaea > Thermoproteota > Thermoprotei_A > Sulfolobales > Desulfurococcaceae > CAZHDB01. The sequence continues at coordinate 16,470 of CAZHDB010000004.1, read as the reverse complement.
TGCAGTATACAGTATTTTTGAGAGTAATAGGCCTACAACTATTGAGTATCTTGATAAACCTGTTGTCTATACTTATAGAACAAGAGCCCTACTATTAAAGTATCCATATAGAAATGAGTGGGATTTAATGGATAATGCGGAAGCATTTCATGCCATAGAACATACGATAATATCTGCAGCCAGGCCAGTATGCGGAGCAGGATTAGGTGATTTAGGAGGAATAAGCTATCCTAGTGGCGATATAGTTATATATGATTCTGCCGTGGGAGGTAGTGGATTAGCAAGTCTTTTATTTGATCGTTTCGAGAAGGCAGAAGAACTAGCATACAAAATTATGGAAGACTGCAGATGCGATGATGGCTGCCCTAGATGTATATACAGTCCATATTGTGGCAATAATAACAAGATCTTGTCCAGAAAGAAAGCTCTATATGTATTGGGAATGGTAATTAGAGGTAAAGCCCGTATTTATGAAAAACCAGCTGAGTATAGATACGGTAATCCTATAGCCTAGTATTAATAAATTTTTATAGATATTTGTTTGAGTCTGGAAAGAGATAAAACGAACAATAATAAAACAATAGAATGGGATGACCGGGGCCTCTACTAGATGACCCCTTAAGCGCCGGAGGGGTGTGATTACTTCACGGACCGGGGGACCTTTTTCTTCGAGACAAGTTGATAATTAATATAATGATTATAATTGTTGTTGATGATACTACTATTATTAATGCTATTATTGTAGGTGATAAGTATGGATAACCTTGTGTAGGAGGTTGTATAGTTGGTGAACTGGGTGATGTTGTTGGAGACGAACTTGTAGAGGGCTGAGTTGGTATTATTTCAATCCTCGTTTTATTAAGCCTTACAATAGAGATCTCATATATTTTGTTAAAATCTGCTTCAAGAAAATAATCTATTATACGAGTATCATTTGTTTCTAGGACAGTTAATTCTTTTAAATTAATTGACGGTGGTGGGTAATCTGTTCCTATAGAGTTCAATATTATTGATACGCCTTTTGGCATTACAATCATTGATTTATTTATGCTACCCGACTTGCCATTTATAGTATAGTGTATAGTTTTATTAATATGATCTATTAATATGGAAAACTTTACATGTTCCTTAATATCCAAATTCATTATTCTATACCAACTATTCCCAGAACCAGCCATTAGATATAATATAGGAGTGTTTTCATCGGGATCATATATTATTATAACACCGTAGCTATAACCAGCTCCTTTATCTAATGTATCGAGCGCTATATACACATAACTAAATATTGATATATTCATTAGTTCGAAATCTACTTCTAAAACCGTATAATTACCTGTTAATGTAATAGCATATTCTTGAGTTGTCCCACTTAAGACTAGGGTATCATCAGATATACACGTATTTCCTATAAATAATATTACAAAGATCATAAACATATATACGGTTTTAACTGTGTCCACAATATCTACCTCTCATAAGGATAAAATCTTAAAGATAGTTATAATCTTATTTCTTCAATAAAATGGTATATAATTAAATTGATTTAGCCGCTGCAATCCTGCCTTTAATATATTGTTTGTTTTCAACGTAATTGTTTAATGATAAAACCTCTATAGCCGTAGAAATGATGTTTTCCAAGAAATTCTCATCGAGCTTGAGCTCAATACCATTAACACTAATTCTTAGCTTTGAACCAGGCATATACACCTGCAGGATTATTGGTTCTATACCTATTTTCTTAAGCTCGCTTTCAATATGATATAGTGTTTCAAGTATATAAGCATCTTCCATTTTGCCATAAGTTATCGTTATTAGTACACGATCTTTGGCCATCGACTGTCACCAGAATATACTCCTACAATGTTAGGTTGTTATAGATTGGTTTTAAGGAAGCATAGGTAGGTCATATTCATGTATGTTAACTGTTATAAATAAACGATATACTCTAGTATTACCATAAACACTCCCTTATAAGGAGAATTAAATGTTATCAGGATATTGGGAGGTGTATTATTAGAGTTGGCTGAAGTATATTCCCGAGCCACAAAATTCATAGATAATATAGAAAGGAGTTATTTGAAGACTTTGGAAGAGCTTAGAACTAGAGAAGAAGAAATTCTGTCTAAAGATGAGCTAAAACCCAGTGAAATCATAGAATTAATTGGTATAAGGGCCTCTATAAAAATTATATCAGAGGAGCTAGGTATACCATATGATCCAGGCATTGAAGAAATATTCGACATAATGGAATTATTTAATAGAGAACAGGAGGTCGAAGTAGCTACATAAAATAATTAAGGTCTGCGCCCGCTCTTATATTCTTTAATTCATATCCCCATCACTAATCAGGGGATCCTATCCCGGATTCTTCTTCATCCCTAACTATCTATGTTTCTATATGTATTTAAAATAGTTAATCTATTTTGAAAGGCATGGGAAATAGATCTTTTAAATTGACTATCCTAATTTCACCCGACCTTATACTGTGCATTATTATTCTGGTTTCATGATTGAATTCAGCCAATACTTGTCTACAAGCACCACATGGAGGTATAGGTCTATTGTAGTCAGTTACTATAGCAATTGCTATAGGTTTTCTCTCTCCAGCTACCACCATAGCCGCTACTGCACTTCTTTCAGCACAAATAGTTAAGCCATAGCTAGAATTCTCAATATTGACCCCATGATACACATTTCCTTTTTCAGTCAATAATGCAGCAGCCACATGGATTCCGCTATAAGGTGCGTAACTATTAGTTAGTATCTTTAAAGCTTCATTAAGAAGCATAAGATCCTTATTTAATAAATTATCCTCCATACATATCGCCAGTATATACTATAGACATTATATTAACAATAAATTTCATTTTAATTTAAAAAAGGGAAACAGTATTAATTTGAAACAAGTTTTTTCCCTTCTCTATAGCCTCTCCATAGTACTTTCTTATTAAGCTCAAGAGCTCTTCCACTGAATATCTTTTCCATACCCTTTACAACAGCTTCTACATCAATATATTTCTGTAGTTCTTTATCAATAGCTAACGCGTATCCTAGGACTAGAGTATTAGCTGTAACAACAAGTCCTGTTTCTTCCTTTGCCATCTTCATAGCATCAACCACATAGAGTTTAACTCGTTTACGTAATTCATTGATTAAAACCTCTATAGACGGATACTTAGATAATGGTGGAGGCCACAGAAAATTATTCATGATAACCATTGTTTCTTTATTAGCAAATACAATATTGCGAGCAGTTTCAAGAGCCTCCATACCAATAATTAGGTTAGCAGCCCCCTTCGGTATTAATGGAGATGCTCCTTCTCCAAGCCTTACATGAACAACAAGCGAGCCACCTCGCTGACTCATGCCATGAGTCTCGGCAATAGTTACATCAACACCTTTCTCAATAGCTGCTGCACCAATTATTGCTCCCAGAGTAAGTAAACCTTGACCACCTACACCTGCAAGAAGCACATTGTATCTAGTCATGTGGACTCACCTCCTAAAGCCATGCCTCCACCCAATTTGGACTGCCTTCCTTAACAACCTCTATTGCATTGAATGGACAGACTTGTGCGCATAAACCGCATCCAACACATTGATCTTCTAATATGACTGGTTTCTCGGCATCCTTGGGCACGATTATTGCTGGGCATGCAAGTAAGTTCACACAAACCATACAACTTGTACATTTATCCTCAATAATTCCATATATTGGCAGTTTAATACCTTCTCTCCTAGCTTTACGAACAGTCTGCAATGCACATTTCATCCGAGATACTATAGCTACTTGATCGCCCTCTTTGAATCTCTTGTAGGCTTCAACAACTTTTTCAATGCTTTCTCTAACATTCATTGGATTAATGACATATGTATTATATCCCATAGCCCTAAGAAGATCCTCTGAAGGAATACGGTAAGTGGGTTCGCCCATAGCTGTTAAGCCGGTGCCTGGATGAGGCTGATGACCGGTCATAGATGTATAATAATTGTCCAGTACAAGTACTATTGCATGGCCCTTATTATATATTATATTAATTGATGGGGGTAGGCCTGCATGATAAAATGTTGAGTCGCCAATAACGGCAATTACAGGTTCATCAACAACCTTACTTAAACCATGAGCAACTCCTATGCTACCTCCCATTTCAAAACTGGTTTCCTGAGTCTTGAAAGGTGGTTGGTAACCTAGTGTGTAACAACCTATATCTCCAGTAAATATTGGGTTCTTAAGACCCGCTTTATTAGCAGCCGCCTTAACTATGTAGTATGTATTTCTATGGGGGCATCCAGGACATAATATAGGAGGCCTTGTCGGTATTGGGGGTTCCGTGACTATAGGTTCTAGGGGGCTCCATGGAGATGCTGTATTATCTCCAATAAATTTCTTAATAGCCATATAAACCTTCTCAAGATCTAGTTCAAAGTTTTCTGGAACAAGATCCTTTCCATGAAGTTCTATTGATAAGCCGTTTTTATAAAGAATTTCCGATACCTGTTTCTCAACAATAGGATCAAGTTCTTCAACGACAAGTATTTTCTCAGCATCCTCTGTAGCTTTAAGTATTGGTTTATAGGGTAGAGGTACCGGTAAAGATACACGCACAATAGTAAATCTTTCCGGTTCACCAAGTACTTCGACCGCCTCTTTAACATGAGCATACGATATGCCAGATGCTATAATAACTTCTTTCTGACCAGGATTCTCTATAGCTATAAACGGTTCTCTACCTTCCTCTTCCATAACCCTTTTCCACTTACTCATTAGTCTAGGCTTCTGTTTACGCCCATGAGCCGGTATCAATACGTATCTTTCAATATCACGATCGAAGACACCCTTTGTCTTTATATTCTTTGGAATATCATTCTCATATGTTATAGGTTGCCTCGTATGGCTTATCCGAGTCGTTGAACGAAAGAGAATTGGATGCATGAGCTTTTCACTAAGTTCAAAAGCTGCCTTTATAAGTCTATATGCACTCCTTGGACTCCATGGTTCTACAACAGGAATATGTGCTATAAACCCATACCACCTATTATCTTGTTCATTCTGACTACTATGTTGTCCAGGGTCATCGGCTGAAACAACTACAAAGCCTGCATTAACACCCGCATAAGCACTACTCATAAACATATCAGCGGCTACATTTAGGCCTACATGTTTCATTGCAACTATTGCACGTACACCACATATAGCAGCTGCATATGCTGATTCGAAAGCTACTTTCTCATTAGTACTCCACTCGACATAGAATCCCACATCCCTGGCTACATCTGCAAGTGCTTCAATTATTTCAGTACTGGGTGTTCCTGGATATGCTGCTGCAAAGCCTATTCCAGACTCCATTGCCCCTCTTGCGATCGCTTCATTACCTAATAATAGAGCCGTAGATCCCTTAGACCATAATAAGTATTTTAGTTTAGCCAATGTTTTGTCACCTAAATCAGAACAAGCCTTTATCGGCCACAATATAATTTACTACACATCCTATAAAATCTTATTTAGCTACATATACAGAACATTAGAAATTTAGAAGTATGATAGGTATTGATCATATTCATATAAACATTTACAAGCTAGAATAGAATATTCATATAAATCATACATTTTAATAACAAAGTTCATTATTCATCGAACAATATTGAGAACCGTCTAATTTACAGTAATTTTATCAGTAATCCATTAATAAACTAATCCCATTAAAGTGGGTCTAGGCAATTTCCACTTTATAGGGTTTGTTTTATAATTGTGGGATAAATTTGCTCATATAGAAAGGGTTTATATATCTAACTCTCACTAGTATTACCAGAGGTAGAAAAAGAGGTGGTACCATATGACTCGTACTAAGAAGATATATGAAGATTCAGATGTAGTAGTGCTAATAGCGCCCAGAGACGAGGAGCTTGGCGATGTTATTGTAGATACTATTCGGGAAAAAGGTAGACCAATGACGTGGGAAGAATTACGTGATGAATTTAGTGGTATTGCTGGTGAAGATAGGCTTAGAAAGGCACTGAATAGACTTGTTGATACTGGTGTACTTATTGAGTTTCCTGATGGAAGCTATGGACTCCCTGGTATGGAACTTCCACCGGAAAGACGTGGGATTAGGAAGAGAAGAAGACGTAGGGTACGTAGAGTCTATACCGATACGGTTATTCCCAGAACATATTATGTTCCTTCAAAGCATTAGCTATTCTATGACTATTTAACTAATTAGATAGCGTACACTACTCATTCTATAATTACCGTTATGATAAGCCAATTAATAGAATTCATTGATTATAGAATAATTTTTATTTAACTATTTTCTTCTTTTTTCATTAGAAGAAATTGATAACTTATAATTGCTGCAATCATAATTCTTCAATAAAACACCATATCTTTTATCAAGCTCACATAGAAAGTTTTCCGGTATAAGAGCTATTGCTCCACGACTCGTCTCAACTTTATATGCTGTCGGAAGTATTTTTGAAACAACTGCTTCTTCGATTATCCAGTCAAGGAAGACAGGGGCTCTCGTAGTCCTAATAAATCCTCTTTGTCTTTTAAAACCTAGTTCATCAATAAATATCTCTGATAATCTCTTATTATCCTTACATAATCCATCGCTACCGCACATGATTTCGTTTATTGTTCTTATTGGTTTTTCAAGAAGTTTACGTAAAATATCCCCTTCAGGAATGGGTGTCTTGAGTAAAACTACCTCTTTATCAACTTCCTCCTCATGCGAGCTCGGAATCCTTTTTTCAAGAAGCCCCTGCTTAGAATTGCTAGCTAAATCCATTGAAACTAAATCGGTACGGGACTTATCTAATGATGGTTTAGTAGGCTTAAACAATTCATTGAAGAGAACTTCGAGTTCGTCTTTTCTTGTAGTTTCAGATTCCTCCTTAGTCAAATGGTCTTTATTTTTTTGACTAGCTTCTCTATTGAGGAAAAAATCCAGGGTCTTAATACCTTTTTTCCTTACCTTTTTTCTTCTACTTGGCAAATATTACTCAACTCCCCTGACTATCTAGTAGTCTGAGGAAATATATGAAGTAATTGGATATTATTTCTATAATATAACGAGTAAGTTAATTATTTAAATTATTCAATTGCTTAATTTGAGGAAAAAATCATGTTTTGATAGAGGTATTTAGTAATGTCTAGTGTAGAGGAAAAATGGCATTCAAAGAGTATATTGGAGGTATTGGAGAAGTTAAAGACTGATCCCAATCGAGGACTTAGTAGTAGAGATGCTGAAGAACGATTAAGGAAATACGGATTAAACATTATCGAGTCTAAAGGTAAAAGAAGTATTTGGAAAATCCTATTGGGACAGATTGTTAATTTATTCATGTTGCTTTTAATAGCTGCTGTTATAATTGCTTTAATAGTAGGCGAAACAAGTGATGCAGCGAGTATACTGGCTATTATATCTATAATGGTTATGGCAGGTGTTATACAGGAATATCGTGCAGAAAAAGCTCTTGAGAAGCTTAAATCGCTCGTTGTACCTAAGGCTAAGGTCATACGAAATGGTACTTTAGTCGAGATTGATTCAAGATACCTTGTTCCCGGAGATATACTTGTATTGTCCGAAGGAGATCGTGTTACGGCCGATGCAAGACTTATTGAAGCTATAAATCTATATGTTGACGAGTCCTTATTAACTGGTGAAAGCAAGCCTGTCATGAAGAAAGCAGATGTTGTTCTTGAACCAGATACGCCGGTTGCTGATCGTATAAATATGGTTTTCTCAGGTACATATGTTGTACGTGGTAGTGGTAAAGCTGTCGTTGTAGCAACGGGTATGGCTACCGAAGTTGGCCGTATAGCACAGATGATAGCTGAGGCCCCAGGTCTTGAAGAGAAAACAACATTACATAAAGAAATGGATCGACTTGCTAAGCAACTTGGTGGAATTATTGTAGTCATTGCATTAATTGTCTTAAGCCTTTCCATAGCACTAAATGTAACGTCGCCTATTGAAGCATTGCTAACTAGTATAGCTTTAGCAGTAGCAGCTGTGCCTGAAGGATTGCCTGCTGTCTTAACAATGATCCTTGCACTGAGTGTTTTACGTATGGCTCGCAGACATGCATTAGTCCGCCGTCTCGGGGCCGTGCAAACTCTTGGAAAAGTAACAGTTATAGCTACTGATAAAACTGGTACGCTCACACGTAATGAAATGACTGTTATTAAGGCATGGATTCCCGGATTAGGTTACTTAGATATTACAGGCAGTGGCTATCTTAAAGAAGGAGCCATACTCTATAGAGGTAAGAAAATAATTTATGGTGAAAACAAATCTATAGACCTACTTTTAGAAAACTCAGTACTATGTAACAATAGTGATGTAGACTATAGTTCTGATCCACCTAAACCCATAGGAGATCCTATGGAAGCCGCACTGATAGTATTCAGTATTAAGGCAGGGGTCGATCACGTGAAATTGAGAAATACTATGCAGAGAGTAAAGGAAATACCTTTTTCAAGTGAAAGGAAAATGATGAGTGTTATAGTAAAAGCTAAGGATAAATATATAGTATATAGTAAGGGAGCCCCTGAAGTCATTATGTCAAGATCCAGATATATTCTTAAGAATAGTTATCTAAAAAGCATTGACGATAATGATATTAATGAAATTAATGCTGTTTCTGAAGAAATGGCTTCTAAAGGGCTTAGGGTATTAGGATATGCATATAAAATTGTTGATGAAATACCTGATAACGAGGATGCTGAAAAGGACCTAGTATTTATAGGTTTAACGGGTCTAATGGATCCACCTCGACCTGAAGTACCCGATGCTATTAGGAAAGCCTTAGATGCAGGTATAAAAGTCATAATGATAACCGGAGATCATGCTATAACTGCTAAAGCCGTTGCCGAAATGATCGGGTTACCTTTAGAGGGTAAAAGGATAATTACTGGGCGCGAATTAGAAAAAATGAGTGATGAAGAATTATACAATATTGTTGAAGATACAGCTATTTTTGCAAGAGTTTCGCCTGAACATAAGCTACGCATTGTAAAAGCCCTTAAAAAACGAGGACATGTCGTAGCTGTCACAGGAGATGGAGTTAATGATGCTCCAGCACTAAAGCTTGCCGATGTGGGTGTTGCCATGGGCCTAAGGGGAACAGATGTAGCGCGTGAAGCTAGCGATCTTATTCTTGAAGACGATAATTTCGCTACAATTGTTGCAGCTATAGAGGAGGGTAGAACTGGTTATGAAAATATACGCAAATCGACACTATACTTATTATCTGCCAATATTGCTGAAGTAGCCATAGTTCTTGGTTCAATAGGATTATTTAAAGAAGCTATACTTACTCCCGCAATGATCTTATGGATTAATCTCGTAACGGACTCTGTACCTGCTATAACACTTGGTCTAGAACCTCCGGAACCAGATATATTGAAGAGACCTCCATGGAGTATAAAACCATTGCTCGGAAAATCGGGACTAGCATTTATAAGTTATATAGGACTTCTACTGGCAATGCTTTCATGGACTTTAAGTCATACATTATCGCCGCCAGCAATAGCTACTGCTACATACTTAACATTATCCATAGGAGAACTAGCCCATAGTTATAATATGAGAAGTCCCTACAAGAGCTTATTGGAAATAGGACTATTATCAAACAAATACCATGTATTAGGTTATTTAGCTGGATTAGCCTTAGCAATAACACCTATCTACATAACGCCATGGTTATTGGGAGCAACGCCTCTAGATATGGAGAGCTTGATATACATCATATTAGTATCGCATATAATAATCGTAATTGAAGAATTTAGAAAAAGAATAACCAAGAAAATACCATAGCTTTAGCCCACTCGGGGGTCTCCGGGTCCCCGGTGCCACCCCGGAGAACCCACTCCCCCGTTGCCGGGGGAGCAACCGCCAGCTAGTGGTTTTTATTCCCAGGCATATCATTGCCCAAAACAATCATTGTAATGCTCATGTTCTGGACTGCCCGGGCTTCCGGGGTAGCTGGCGGTTCCGAGTGACTGGCTACATTTTTATTTTAAGCTTCTATGTCTTATATATTTTATATTAATTTTTCTTTAGACCGCGTATAAATTATTTGAATTAATTATCAGTTATTATAACTATTTATTTTAATTATGGAAGGGATAATTCTTTTATTACGTAGTATGTATTGTTTTGCCTAGGTGTATATGTTGAGTAAACGTGTATGTGGATGGATAATAAGACATAAAGCTATTGGTAAGGTCATTATTATTGAATTAAGCGTAGGAGAACATGTAAGGCCTGCTGTTATAGTTCTAAAGGAGGATCGAGACCCTGAGCTTTATGAGAAGGCTAAAAAACTAGCAATAGGTACAGCCATATGTTTCGAAGGGGAAATAGCGCCTGAACAAAGGAGTAAAAGAGGCATAGAATATCTTGTAAAGAATATTAAGGTATATGCAGAGCCTCTAGAGCCATTACCAGTTGACACTGCTGGTAAAGTACCAACATTACTAGATACACGGATCAAGTATAGATACTTATTGATTAGGAATCCCGTTGAAAAGGCACTTATTAGAATAAGATCCGTCATTCTCCGTAGTGCTAGAAAATTCTTTGAAGAAAACGGATTCCTTGAAATACATACTCCAAAAATCGTAGCAGCTGGTGCCGAGGGAGGTGCTACACTCTTCCCAATACAATATTTTGAACATAAAGCTTATCTTAGTCAAAGTCCTCAATTGTATAAACAAATACTCATGTCTAGTATTCCACGCGTTTACGAGATTACACCCTATTTTAGAGCAGAGAAATTCAATACTACACGCCATCTTAATGAATCGTGGGGGATCGATGCTGAAATTGGATTCATACATAGCGAAGAAGATGTTATGAGGCTTTTGGAAAACCTTGTCAAATACATTGTTGATAAGGTACGTTCCGAGGCTGAGGAGGAGCTAGACATACTTGGCGTAAGTATTGACCCATTAACGACACCGTTTAAGCGACTAAGATTCGAAGAGGCCATTGATATACTTAGAAGCGAAGGCATAGAGGTTCCTGAGGGCGAAGATCTTAGCGAGTCCGCTGAAAAGAAGCTTGGGGAGATAATGGCTGAAAGAGGTCACAACATATACTATATAGTTGGCTTTCCATGGCCTGCTACTGGATTCTACTATATGAGAGAAGAGGATAACTATCATACTCGAAAATTTGATCTTGACTACAAAGGTCTTGAGATAGCCAGTGGTGGACAACGTGAACATCGATATGAAAAGCTTGTAGAAGCTCTTAGACTCAAGAATCTTGATCCAAAAAACTTCAGTTTCTACCTCGAAGCATTTAAATATGGTATGCCTCCGCATGGAGGCTTTGGACTAGGTATTGAAAGATTAATGATGAGTATGCTCGGCCTAGAGAATGTAAGACTTGCAACAATATTTGTACGAGATCGGACAAGACTAATTCCATAAATTTATTCCCTATAACATTATCTATAATCATATAGTTTTATAGTTAAAATTCTATATACCTAATAATTGTTAGATTGTAGAAAAATGGCGAACACTATGCGGATTGTCTTATTAGGACCCCCAGGCGCAGGTAAAGGTACATTTGCCAAATATTTCTCGAGGAAATACTGTATTCCACATATAAGTACTGGTGACATTTTCAGAGCCGAGATCGAAAAAGGGACGGAGCTTGGTAAGAAAGCTAGAGAGTACATTGAAAAAGGCCTCTTAGTTCCTGATGAAATAGTTATTGAAGTTGTTCGTAGGAGGCTTAACGAGCCAGACACTAGAAATGGGTTCATACTTGATGGATTCCCGAGAACTATTGTTCAAGCCAAAGCTTTAGATGAATTTGCAGTTATTGATGCAGCTATATATATTTATGTTCCCATGGAAATTGCTGTAGAAAGACTTAGTTCTAGATATGTTTGTCCAAGATGTGGGCGCATATATAACTTAAAGTTTAACCCGCCAAAAAATGATATGTTATGTGATGATGACGGAACTCCTCTTGTGAGAAGAAGAGACGATGATCCGAAGGTAATTAGGAAGAGGTATGAAGTATATTACCAAACATTTCAGCCTATTATCGACTATTATAGCTCCAAGGGTATATTAATAAAGATTGACAACACTGTTGGCAGTTTAAAAACAATCCCTATACTAGAAAAAATATTAATTGATAAAAACATTCTAAAGATCCAACCGTGTAAACCTAATATATCAGTAATTTAATTATTTACTATAATGAAAAATTCTATGGTGAAGAATACGTCTGGATATATTCCAAGACTGTTTCTAATTGAGTCACGATTCTTTAATAGAAGAACTCTTGGATTGAATGGACTAGATCGTTTTCTAGGTCTGAAGAATATAGGCGAGGATGTTATTGAGGAATATCGGAGTATTTTTAAGGGAATAATAATACAAGATCCGGGTGATGGAAGTTTAGATGTTGTCGTATCTGGAGACCATATAAAGCTTCTACCGCCTACTAATGAATATTGCCATTGGCATAGTGGTTATCTTGATAGAAGAGATAATCCGCTAGAAAGAATATATTGTCTTAAGAAGCCGTTATCTAGTTTTGGTTATTGCAGAGAACACAGTGATAGTTTGAGAGCCATTTATTCAAGATGCTTTAGTGGTGGAGGAATCCATAGCTTAGGGGCTTGTAAAAGATTAGACGACATATTCGGTAAAACAATTATGTACTCACTATATCTATTAGACTATGGCCTTGGTGTTAAGGTTGGTACTACACGTAGCTGGAGACTCTATGATAGAATAGCTGAACAGCCACATGTAATCGCTACTAAACTTATGGAGTCTAGTAGTGCCTATACTATTAGGGAATATGAGATGAGAATAGGCAGTTTACATGGTTTATCTGAGAAACCCCGGAAAAGATCACTAAAGGACATATTGTCCTATCCACCCAGATATAGCTTTAAGAGACTATTATCTATAATTGAAAAAATTAGTAGGGCCTTAAATATTCCATTACCTGACCAGAGGACTATCTTTAGAATAATGCCTTCGATCGATATAGCGTACTATAATAAAGCTAGAGAGATAGAAATGATAAATATACAGGGTAAAGATCTCGAAGTTATAGAGTATTGGGCAGGATATTTAATGGTCGCTAGCCGTAATAGTAATGAATATTACTTAATAAAGTCAAAGAATATGCTTCATGTAAATTGCCTTGGTGTCATCAGATGAAATTCGGTAAGGATATTGAAGCTTTATTGTATAAGCTTTTACTTGGATATAGGCGGTATTTTCATAATGACGTATTAAATAGTGATGGAAGAAAATTATTTGAAGAAATATTAAGAATGACTATGTATGAACATCCTGAATTAAGAAGGCTCATATATAGGTTAAGGAGAAACCCTACTGTAAATAGCGTTTTAAAATTAGCTAAGATTGTTCTAGGTGATAAAGAGGCTGAAGAAGTATACAGGATAGGAGTTTATGGATTATATGATGAAGAATACTTAAAGAACGAATTCATTTAGGGTTTACTTACTATGGATTATAATCTATTATATTTACTTTGTAGTATTCTTCATTCGAAGAACCGGAAAGCATCCACTACATCCATATTTTTCATTCGCTATACATGGATTGCATAATGGATTATGATTGCGAAGAGGGATAAGTATAGAATCGGGCACTTTTCCATATTCTATTTCAAATTCTTCAACATATTTATTATGAGTAATTAAGCGTTCTAATGTATACGTTAATTCAACTTTTGTCTGAGCTACTATCGTTATAATTAATCCTTTATTATTAATAATTAATGATATTATGCGATTGCATTTAGAGAGTATTTCGGCTAATTCATATGGTCGACGAGTTTTTATTTTAACAACAGCACCAACTGACCCATATAGTCTTGGACTCACAAGAGGTTTTATATCAATAAGCATGTTTCTTCTAAGCCTATTAATTCTCTCCCTAATTGCAGTATAGGATAATCCCGTAATTTCAGATAATCTTTTAAAGCTAGTTCTACCATCCTTAACTAATTCTCTTATAAGTATTAGATCTTCCTGTTTAAATTCATCCAATGCATAAACACCTAATCGAAGTATTCCCACTAATTCTTTATAAATCTTATTAAAAGAATTAATTAGAAGTGGGTTTTATTCCCTGGGTTTCACACTAATGTATAGTCTAGCCCTTTGCTTACCACTTCTCATACCAGCCTCCTCATATGTCTCTACGATATGAGCGTTTAGAATATTTGCTAGTTTACGGGCTAGTTTACGGGCTGCTCCGTGAGTAAAGAAATAAATGTCTATACCGTCATTAGAACTAATAGAGTCAATAAAGTCTCTTGATAATCTCCTATCTTCTAAAAATATTTTCTCAAGTATTTGGGAAATATAACCTGGTGAATATCCTCTTATCTGGACAACCGCCTCAAATTCTCTACTATCATACATTCTACACCTCGGACATTTTACAGGATTTAAGAAAATAGTTATATCAAGTGGCACCTCTATTTGAATTCCTCCAAAGAATGTTATAATGTATAATCTTACCACAGTCTTCCATGACGCCTTTGTAACGAATTCATATTTCTTAATATAAAATACTTGTTCTCTAGAGCTGGGCATTAGTAATTTAGGTACTATACTATCAATGATGTTTGATATTGCATCCTCGAATCCAGATGTTTCAAACCATTTGTAACCGATCTTTATAGAATAACAGATTTTACAAATGTCGACTTTTATACTATTTTTTCTTAATTTAATCAATTTCTTTCTCTCTAGCATACATTTTAGACAAATTCCATTAACAACTGGATTATCCTCAGTCCCGGTTGTTCCACAATATATGCAAAATCTCGACATTATATTTCTCCAATCTAATGGCCTTTATTACTTATATACATATGTTTAGATAGTAATAAAGAGTTAAGCTATTGTCTTTTTAAGTAGTATAATATAGTGAAGACTACAAAAATTATTGTGAGTGAGAGTACTATAGGTAGAATAGCTGCAAATGACTGGTCTTGATTATTTGTAGGCGATGTATTTGTCTTGGTATTAGAAATAATAATAGATGAAGTATTTAGGGGTGATGTTGACTGAGTATATATTTTGTTTAATGTTACTGTATAATTATATAGGAATATTATTCCTATTGGCGTGGCCTCTTCTTCAAGATCATATATATCTGCTTGAATTAAAATACCAGATGATAATTCATAATATAATTCAATAAAATATGGCCTGTATTTTTGGATTATATGGAGCACATCAAACTTCTCGAGTCTTTCATCTACTTGGATAGTAAAATCACGAATTACCTCTCCTTCTTTTTCTTCATTTACTAGATCTATTTTTATTCCATATTCCTTTATTTCTATTGTTGTTTGGGAAAGTAAAGTATTATTAATGACTATAGAATTATTTAATGGATAGAATATTACAAAGAACTCCTTTTCAAATACTTTATTATCTACTTCAATAGAGTAAGATACTTTATAATAAATATGGGGAGTATTTGATGCGACTGTAATCGAAGATGCTGTAAGCATTAATATTATCAATGCTATCAATGGCCTAAACATTATATATCGCCGATAAAATAACATAGCTCATTACCGTTGTAATTATAGAGGTTATATACCCATTTATTACTTGGTCTATGCTATGTCTTTTTAACTTAATCCTCGAAATTGCGACTATAATACCAATCGCATAGAATAATATCGCATATCTATATCTGTTAATTAATAAAAAATATGTTGCAGGACCAGATATGCCTATTATATGTATACTTATTTTATACCGCATTGTTATAATCAATGATACTAGGCCATTCATTAGGTAAGAAAATGAGAGAAATATTTCGAGAAAGCCCCTATCTGTCCATAAAACACATAAAACTATATACGAAATATTGATTAATGCTAGGGGAATAATTCTCTTTTCTCGTTGCCTATAATCCCATTCAATACCGTAGTACATAGAGAATGCCATGGATATGGTTAAAGGTATTATTGTTAGAAATATTGACCCTATAACTAGATCCTTTTTATCTATAATTGTTTGAAAGTTTAGTATAAATAAAACATATAAGGCAATAAACGGTGCAGCAAATACTATAGATATGATCTCGTGTAGATAATGGAATAATGATGGTCTATTCATGACCTATTATTTCACCTAATAATCACATAGATTCCTCGCTAGGTGAAGTAGTCATAATAGCTACTTCCTCTACATAACCCACATATTCATCACTTATATAAGGAGCAACAACATATACTTCTTCATCAACAGTTCCTTCATCTGTTGAATAATTTTTATAACTTATAATGTAAATGGGTAATGTAAATACAACGCTTCCTTCGAGTCTTATGGGGTTTAATTTTAAAATTATATCTACTTCTTCAGGCTTTAATGGAAGTTTTTTCTCAATTTTATAATCATATCTTATAATATCAAAATTAGAAT
>CAZHDB010000003.1:0-115168 GCA_964531225.1 uncultured Desulfurococcaceae archaeon | reverse complement strand
TTAAGCCTAGACTAGCTATTGTAGCAGGTTTTGTAAGTGATAAAGCACGCGAACTAGCTCTAAAACATGGTATAGAGATCTATGGATATATCGAGGGAATTGATTGAATAGACTCTGTATTTTCGATGCATAGCTCATGACTATATGTTCTATCCTAAGTATACCTATCATTAGCTATAGATTACTTTAAGGCCATAAATGAGAGATGATGAAGAAAATGCTTTAGAGGTCGTGTCCCATGACTATGTATGGGGGTTCACCTCTTTATATGTTTGTATATGTTTTTATATGAGGCGTCATTGGTTCATTTTTGGTTCTCCCCTTCCTCGGGTTTCATTGTTCATTGGGGGAGCATTCCTCCCTCACCCTTGGAGGGAGACATCCTCCTATGTGTACGAAGGTATATGTTTACAGCTCCAACGGTATCCCTATCACCAATGAACCCGCATTTCCTACATATTGCTAGCCTATGGTTATAGACTAGCTTTGCTCTGCACCTTGGACATATCATTGAAGTATTTCTAGGGTCTACGAATATTATTGGTACATTGTACTCAATAGCCTTGGTTATTATAGCCTGTTGTAGTTTATGATAAGCAAAACGTGATAGCTTATCAGCTAGGCTAGAAGACTTCTGTGAAACATTAAACCATAGTTTGTTAAGGTCTTCAAGAACAATAGCACACTTAGTCCTCTTAGCTTTAAGGACTATGTACTTAGCGAATTTACGAGACCAGTCAATCACTATGTTCCTACTCCTCCTATGGAGACTCCTTACCCTACCAAGTATCCTCTCATTATGTCTCCATATTTTGGTATACTTTTTCTGAAGCTTTTCAGCATGTATCTTCAATGATAATGCATCTATATACCTAGTATCAACTCTCCTAATACCCCTACCACTATAGACTACTATCTTCCTTAGATTAATGTCAAGAGAAACTAGTCTCCTAAGCTTATATGGTTTGTACATCCACCTAAACGGTATGCTTATCCATATCCTACTTCTTTTGTCAATGCTTATGATTACCTCATACCATTTCTTCCCATTGAAATTTCTTATATAGTCCTTGTTATGCAGTAGCTTTATTTTGAACACTTTATTCCTAAGCTTGACTATTACTATCTGGTTTTCTAGATCAATCTTAGCGTCGTACTTGTCTAGACGTGTTGTTAGTTTCCTAAGTACTAGTTTCTTTCCATTGTTTTCCTTGGCTGATTTTACTATTGTTCTAGCGTACTTGTATATCTGCTTAGACTGGTGTGCACGGAATCCTTGTTTACGAAGTATCTTATATAGAACATTTGATGGACATGATTAATACTGGGTAATTTTTCTAGCTCCCATAGAGCATCTACTATGTATTGTATTGCTCTACGTGTAAGGTAGAGTTCTTCACGTAGCTCCTCCAGAGAACCCTCTACTAGTACTCCACGTGCTTTGAGTGTTAGTATCTTCTCTCCACGGGAAACCACCCAGCCATGTGGGTGGTGCATCCCCTCATAGGTAAACCCCCATACACATGTGGCTTGGTATAAAAAGAGAGTTATGCCTTCTGCGGTACAATTGTTTTCTGTATAAGACTATGGTAGATTGGGTCATTCTCCATAGTATAGACTCTCAGCTCCTCTTCGATCTCGACAAGTATTCTCCGGAGATGTCTTTTCAACTTATTAGTACTAGTGTAGTTATCAATGGCTATCAGAATGTTTTCAGAGGGTTCTCTTTGTCTAATCCTCCTCCAATACAGGTGTTCTTTCTTTTAGAGTACATGTTCTTACACCGCTTTACTTTCTTACATATTCTTTACTTCTTTACAAAAGTATAAATACTTTCCCTACAAATGTAAGGAATAGGTGTAGTCTATGGGGAAGATATTAGGCACATCAAGACTCTCAAGAAAAGGACAAATAACAATACCAAAAATAGTAAGAATACTCCTAGAACTAAAAGAAGGAGACATCATAGTCTTCGAACTAAAAGAAAACAACGAAATAACAATTAAAAAAGGAGAAATCACAATAAAATGAGGAGAACATATAAAATAATATGTTTTAATATAAAGCATGCAACGGCGGTGTTTCCACGTGATCAGGGAGGAGGCTCTATGGTGGATTAGAGTTGCTAAAAAGGATCTTGGGAGGGCAAGGTATTCTTTAGAAAAAAGTGATAAGGTAGCATCGCTTTTTTAGTTGCAACAAGCAGTAAAAAGCACTTAAAGCACTCCACATAGCTTTAACGGGAGATGCTCCAAAGACACATAATATCAAGCGTTTATGTGAATCTATAAAGCAATTCCTCGATCTCGATGAATCAGTCCTAGAGAAAGCTTATGAGCTTACCCAATACTATTTTATAACTAGATATCCAGATCTTGTGGAGGGATTACCCGATGAAATAATATCCTACAATACAGCGAAGGAGGGTTTATTGGTTGCGGAAAGAATTGTTGAGGCTGCGGAAAAGACTTTGGGAAAAACAGTTGAATAGGATAAAGAGTATAGTCTATGACTTCATTAGAGTACTTAATGAAAACGGTTTAGTTGTGGATGAACTATATCTCTTTGGTAGTAGAGCTAGGGGTGATTTTAGTCTCTATAGTGATATAGATCTCGTGGTAGTGAGTGATGATTGGAGAGGATTACCTATGAATAGGCGTCTCTCAATACTCTATAGATTATGGGGGTACGACTATGACGTTACATTCTATCCATTAACTAGGGACGAACTAATCAAATGGATCGATAGATCCATTGTTTTGAGAGATGCATCTAAATATTGGATCAAAATATATTCTAGAAACCATCTAGAAACCATAGACCAGTTGCCATCGATAATAAGGACTCTTTTAATACATGGTAATGGTGTAGGCTTATAAGGTAACGATATAAAGGACTTATTATGCTATGGATTGTTTTTCCTAGGTAGTCTTTATAGCTTTGATAGCTACAAGTTTATCTCCTTTCCTAATCTCGTGGTTTCTGTCTGGTAAGAATATTGTTTTCCCATTTCTATGGATCACGATGATCCTATATCTATATCCTCTATCCTTATCCATTAGCTTTCTCTCAAATTCCTCAACAGTTGCTGTTGTATTCGACGTTATCTCTATAAGATCAGTTTCTCCCCTTACTGAAATAGCGTCTGTGATGAAAGTGAGTACTAGGGGCTCGAATACTGCTGAAGCTATTGTCCTGCCAAGCATTTTGTTTGAGACAATGTACTTTACACCGGCTTCTCTCAATAGCTTCTCAGTATAGAAGCTAGATACTATGGCTGATATTTTAGCATCCTTATTAATGTGTCTGATAAGCAATGCTGTATATAGTGTCTTGTCGTCATCGCTCATGCATAGTATAATATGTGAAGCCTTGCCAACGCCGGCTTTCCTTAAAACACCTTCATCACCTGGATCGCCAACCATATAGTCAATCTTCGGCTGTCCACGTGGTTGCGTAGGTGTTAGTAGACCCGTATCATCTCCATAGCCATTCAATACAAGCTCATCAATAACTTCATTACATACATTACTATCTCCGATAACAAGTATCTTCTTGTTCTTCAATGGTGCAAGCCCCATAGCCCTCCTAATACTAGCTGATAGGAATGCGTCGGCTATAACTGATACGGTTAATGTATACGCTAGTATACCCATGATCGCCGCAAAACCAGCTACAAGCCATCCGAGACCCCTGATCGGCGTTACGTCTCCGTAGCCTATAGTAGCCATAGTAATAATACTCCAGTAGAGACTAGTAATGAAATCAACATCTTTCCTACCAGCGACAACATGCTCGCTATAATAAAACAATAATGCATTGACAAACCACATACACGTGAAAAACAAAGTTACAAAACCGATCTTAGAACGTAATACTCTCCTAAATCTAAACCTACGTATTAGACGGAAAATAATGAATATAGGCATACTAAACACACCATAGAAATAACTGAGACAACACGGTTAATATGCATTAAGAAAACTAGAGTCAATGCCAAGATAGGACATACATTTCTCCCTAAACCATATGATAGAGATAATGAGAAAAGTAGTGTATATCACTACTTATTTCTCCTAATCAATAATCCTTAACTCTAATTCTTTCCTCCATTCTCTAAACACTATCTTGAATTTTTCGAAGAATCCTTTTCTACCCAAGATAGCTAGATCAGACGAAATACATTCTGTAAAAGCTATTGGTATACGTATCTCCCTCAAGCCCTCGATCTCTACTAGTACATTGTTAACTATATATGCTGGTACATAACCTCCTATTCCTGCAAGATATTCCCTCCTACAGCTAGATAGATCTATGCCTACATCATCAGCTACCTGATTATGAAATAAGCTTATAACAGCACCACTATCAACCAAAGCATATAGTTTCGCCTTATATCTTGCCCTAATAGTGACTGGTATCATCAGGTAAGGTCTACCACGTATCACTACATAATTATACACTCTAGTCAAGCCCATAAACTATCACCTAGTACTAGGGAGAAAAGAGCAATGCATCTAGACTACAAGTAGATCATGGCTTGGAACCTTAATTACATAGTACTCATCACGACTATAGCCCTTCTCCTCCATAATCCTACGTAGTTCCTTAAGAGTATTAGCCCATGCTATTACTTTTCCGTCCTTTATAGCGGCCCATTTACCAGGTGGAACCTTATCTAGTTCACCAGGCTTAACCAGCTCGATAGCTCTAGACTTTCCCATAACCTATAACCACCTACTAAACTATGTAGATAACTCACCTAATTTAGATATCTAGTACTCTATAGCCCATTGTTTAACCTAAGGCCATTTATACCATAATGTCCTTAATCCTAGCTTTTTGAAATGAGGATCATCTGTTACAATCATTGCTCTTAGCCTCTTAGCTATAGCGGCAATTAATGCGTCAGCTATAGGTATGCCTTGATATCTACAAAGTATTCTTCCTGCTTCAAAACAATCCTCCTCCATAACAACCTCTACTTTAGCACCAGATTCTATAAAACTCTTTATCCATGATTCAGCAGTAGAAATACCTATTTTCCTACCAGCAATCTTTAGAAACTCAGTAACAACTATAACTGGTATAACTAGTGCATAGTGTTTAAGCTTTGTCCTAGCAAATTTAATGAGTAAGACTCTATCTTCACTTGTAGGAGGGAATAAATAAGTTAATAGAAACCTAGTATCAAGTACTATCGCCATCTACGTCTCATCTCCTCTAATTCGCTAATAATTCTACGATACTCCTCAACACCTACTGGTTCTCCGGGATCCGGAAAACAGGGCTTCTCAATAACTATCTTGTCATCAACAAGTCTTACAATGAGATAATCACCTACATTGATCTTAAGTCTATCTCTTATTTCCTTAGGAATAGTGATCTGTCCTTTTCTAGTCACCTTCACTAGCACTATTCATCACCTGGTACTACTTATAGGTACTACCGCTTAAATATTTCTAGAGCGGAAATGCAATAGCTATAGTACTTCTATAATTACCATAGATACAATACCATGATAAAACGTTAGGGGGCTAAGGTGATCGAATATTCGGCAGAGTTATAGACACTTAACAACTTAATATTCTATTATTTAAAATAGACGTTAAAATATATGTAAGGAGAGATAATATAATGATATTATTATCTAATGATATCCTAATAAGGTATATAAATAGTATAACTAGTTATACCGCTTGATCGGGAGGGAATGTCTAAATTAATAGTGGTTAAGAACGTAGATAAGGATCTTTACCGTAGAGTAAAAGCGATTGCTACTCTACAGGGTAGGACAATGGGCTCCGTTATAAATGAGGCACTAAAGCTATGGCTTGAAAAATATTCGCATATAATAGATCAGAGTGGGAAAATATAGAGATAGAATATGAGAGAAATATGAATGTTGTCAAAAGACTTAAGGAACAAACTTGGCAAGGATACCTCTTTATTTGTAGAGGAGAAGTAATGGGTATCTATAGTAGTTTTAAAGAGGCAGTAGAAAAAGCCAAGGAAAAATGCGGGATCCATGCTTTAATAATTGAGCCTTGTATATATACCAAAAAGAACTACTTAGAAATAAAGCCCTATCCGTGATAAAACATGTTAAGATAGATATTCATAATACTCTTAACTAAGTGCCTATAATTTATCTCCTAAACTGTACAGAAACTAATACATAGATTAAAGGATAGTGTCCTTAATGTAAGGATATTCATACTATAACATCTTCACCTTTTATTCTCTCATATATGGTTTATCTCACATGATACAAATCACTTTGATCAATCCTAATTTACTCTTTATTTTTTAAGAACATATATTGTTATAAACACTAGGGTTACGAAACTCTATAATTACATAAGTGTAGACTCAACGGACTATCCATAAAATTTCTTGATTTAAGTAGATACTTCTGTTTTACTTATTAGCACAGTATTTACTTAATGGTATAAGTTTGGATCTCTTTTTATAGAGTTCTTCATACTCTGGAGAAACTACATGTATCTCAAAGGGATCCTCTATTCCCTCTCTCCAGAGCCTTGATATGATTATTTCTGGCTTTACCCTAGATATGATTAGAATATCTATATCACTTGATAACAAGTGTGTTCCTTGAGCAACTGATCCAAATAGATATACTTTAGCCGATGGATCGATCTCCTTTACTACAGTATAAATTAAACATAGATATTGATCTAGTTTCTTAAAGAGCATTCTTCTCCGCTTAGCTTCCTCAATCAATAACTTGTCTGACAACTCCCATAACCTCCTCAACCAAATTTCTAAGCCTCAATACTTCTTCCCTACGAAATTCTCTAGGAATATATCTTGATGTAATATATGCATCTTCTAATGACGCTAGCTCTAGAGAATACTTATCTAGAATCTCCTTAACTTTCTCCACTCCCTCCTCAGCGACCTCTATTAATAGCTCTAATAGTCTTCTAAGACTATGTGTTCTAGGATAATCAACTCCTAGTTTTAGAAGTTGTGCCTTAAGGAATAATTGTAGTGCCTGCTCTAGACAAAATGCTGTGAGTCCATAGAAACCACGATTAAAAAGGATAGATGCTGTCTCGTAAAACTCCATAGATCTTTTAAGTAAATGATTATATTCATCACTCTTAACCATATAATACACCATCATATTATTATAACATAAACTCCTTAAAATAATCATGTTATCAGATAAAATTTGCTATTATAAGCTAGAAATTGTTTATTCAATTATATTTGAGGGTGAGAATTGTATATGAGAATTGTATTAGGTTGTAAGTCATTTATCGATCCACCAAAATGTTCGATGAATTCATGGATTTATGGAAATTATATATAATCCCCTATCAAGGGATTATGGATAGATCTTATAACATTTACTATATAAGTCAAGGAGTATAGAAATCAATAATGCTGGGAGGCTATGCCGGATAGATTAAAGAGACTTATGCTTATAGATGAGCGTATAGTTAAGAGAAGGCTTTATGAGATCAAAAGATTATTGTCTAGACAGTATAGTGTGAGATTCGTTGGCAAGAGGAGTCTTCGCCCAGACATACTCTATTCTACAGAATCTGGTCTTGAAAGCGATAAACTAGGTCTCGTACTCAAAGCAATATTATTTGATAAGTATTATACTCCAATAATAGTTATTAGAGGTAAGGAGGGAAAACTCTACATAATTGATGGGCATCATAGGGCAAGAGTTTATCTATGGCGCCGTGAATTAGTAGATGCTTATTTACTAGAAGCATTAGCATATAGTCCGAGAGTATCTGTTCCTCTCAGAGATACAGCCATTGTTAACCCCCCGGTTAATATCGGAGAACCATACCGTACATTAAGGCATATGGTGAACATAATACATTTTCTTGAGCAGAGACATGGTTTAATTGCACGTGTATGGAGGGAGAGGGTATACATTCATAATCTATATGCTACACAACCAATAGTTCGTGGATTGGAAAAATCATCTAAAGAACTAAGTATTCCACCACTAATCTATAGATATAGAGACAATTATTATGTATTGGATGGACATTCACGTATATGCGCTATCATGCTTAGTGGACGGGATGCAGTTGACTCAATAGTATTCACGATCTCCAAGGAATAGGTTTAATAAAAACATGCCATGCATTGGGCAAGCCGAAATTCACAGAAGAATTCTGTACACAAACAAAAAATAAGTAAAATAAGGCTTTATCACAATAGGCAATCGTACAAAGATCTTTGAATAACTTGGAACTAATCGTAACTGGTAATAATCATTCCTGCCTTATTTTAATTCCCGGTAAGTTTTTGAAGTGTTTATCAAATGTGTATATTTCATTGACATTATTTTCTTTCATCTTCAGATAAGCTATGGCATCATTTACACTTACTTTGTAGTGAATAGATATAGTTAACGCTTCTTCGTAATCCCTCTCACTAACCTCAACAATACTTATATTTCTTAGTGATAAGAGCCTAGCTAGTACACTAAGGCTCTCCCGCAATCCAAGCCATGACTCAATCATATTCACTAATTCACTTACATGAATAACTGTTGTTAAAACATATTCATCACTAGAATCAATTCTTTCTATGATCTTCTTAGCCCTTTTCTTAAGCATTTCCTCTTCAGGTTTAAGTTTTCTACGGGGACGAAGAAAAGCATGAAGAAATACGCTAGAATCAAGAAATTTCATAGCGGTATTACCTCTTCATTAATGCTTTTCTAAGCTTATGTGTATCAGTTAAATCCTCTGCATCGACAACTATTCGATCGAAGTAGCTTGTTAACTTAGTGGGTTTAATAGGCTTGAGCCTTATCTCGTCATTAGCGATCTCTATAATAAATAGATCGGAATTAATTTTTTTCCTTATATTTGCTGGAATGAGGATCCGTCCTTGCTTATCCATCTTAACCACAGCCACTTTATTCACCAGTATAAAATATTCTTTCCAGATTATTAATTTTTACCAAATAATACGATCCTCACAAATAATTAACAAATGGCAAATAATACCCACTTAAAAATTAAAATTAATCCATACTATACATTCATTAGCAACATAGACCTTTAAAATTCCTTTATATGTTGAATAGTCAGTAATTACTTAAGAAACAATATATTGAGGGATCTTAAGCTACATATAGTAGGCGTTTGGCTTAAGTCTTGTCACTACAATTCCTTTATCTCTTCATACTCTCGTGTTAATGGGCGGCACCATTTCTCTGGATGCTCTACACCATCAGGGCATCCCTTGCCATGTCTTACTGGGCTCTTTATCCTACTAAGCAGTACTATTCTACTTGGTATGCTCTCACTCAAGACCATATATCCAATTCTTTCAGCGAGTTTTTTAGCAAATTCTCTAACTTCTTCATGGCTAGGCATATTATCTGGATAAAGCCTTCCCCTGCTACGGCCCATGTACATGTATGCTTTTACTTCAACATATGTTGGGTTGCCACGTTCAACTAGTTTAGCAAAACCTTCAATATCTTGCTCACCCATATTGAAGCCCCTTATGATAGTAATTCTATATACTGTAGGGCATTTCATAGATTGAATATGATCTATTGTCTGCATTACAAGTTCCCATGCACGAGGAACTATTGGACGATTAAACTCCATATACATCTTCCTGTTCCATGACTCAAGGCTTAGATAGAACTGACTAGGCTCTTCTTCGAGGCTAGATATAATGTCTGGCCGGACACCATGTGTTACTAGAAAGGTAGTTATTCCACGTTTATGATACTCATGTATTAATTCGCTCAATCTAGGATAAAGAACGGGCTCTCCAGTTAAGCTGATAGCTGCGTGTCTAGGCTCCATAGCCTCATTATACATATCGAATGATACATATGGATTGCCTTTAAATCCACTAATGATCCTGCGGAACTCAATAATACTCTCCTCAACAAGAACCTCGGGATCATCTATTACTGGCAATCTAGCTTCATCCCACTCCATACCAATATCTTCGGGCTGAAGTCTCCAGCAATGCAAACACCTATTCCAGCACCATGCAACAGCAGGTGTCATTTGAATACAGCGATGACTCTCAATACCGTACCATAAACATTTGTAACAGAATCTACCCCTAACAAGGGCTTCCCGGGTCCAGTAACAACGTTTAACAGCCCCAGTAGTGCCAATTATATGGTATCCCTGTTTTCTAAGAATTTCATAGATCCTTCTATAAGCTGGACTACTATTCCAAAACTCCACTCTTTTCCTAATAACATCATTCCAGTCAATATTTAATCTCAATAACTTAGCCATTAGGCCCACCTAAACAACTAGTTTAACCATAAAAGAACAATCCCCTATAACTCTATCCATACAATCATATATCAAGGACCCTGATATAAATACGGAGTATCATTAGAAACCATTTATAAAATGAAGAATTTTAATTTAAAAAAGATATTAGCTTATGGATACAATGGTTTTACTTCTTAAGATACTCTTTATAAATCCATCCATTTTCAGTACGGACTACAAGACCCTCTTTCTTAAGATCTTGTAATCTGCCTCTTATAGTATTGTAGTTTAGATTAGTTAGTTTCTGGATCTCCTTAGGCGTTAATGGTCTCTTCTCTTTCTTTAGTACCTCAAGAACTGTTTCCTTAGCAGTTTTCCTTTCAGACATACATCCTAGCCTCCATATCCCCAATCTTCTAGGTTATGATCTGATCCCATACTCCCTAATAAAATTGATCCTATGAACCTATAGATTCTCTATATTAGAACATAGCAATTCTTTTGAATAAGTAGGTTCTATTATCTCAATTTATACTTTCAATAAGAGCGGCGAGAGCCACATATGTCAATAAATACATTACATAAATGACATAATCAGTGCGCGAAACCTTCTTCATCCACAAATGTGTCTGAAGAAATATTACTTTCTTCATCCATACCATATATTTCTAGGAATATGGTTTAAGTATTTGGTGTATTATTTTGATTAAGCGTTTAAGATACAAGGTCAAAAAAGCTGATAGAGATATTATTTATGGTTTAAAGGCAACGTTTAAATTGCTGGGGGTTGAGTTTAGGGATTTCATAAAATGTAGGCCCTATATCTACATATTGGGTAACCTAGGCATACTCTCATGTAGTGAGTATGGTGCTAAGTACTTTAATGCATCTGTTGTATATAGTGGAGAATGGATAGGCATAGTAGTTGATAATAAAGTATATTTGTCTACGATCGTTTATGAAAGAGTGTATAAATATTTAGGAGAATATAGAGCAGCCATTAAGGTATCTGAGCAGGGTGTTAAAACCTTCCTATACGGTAATGATCTTTTTGCCTCTTCAATAACTGAGTACTATGAGCCAATATATAATCCAGTTGCAGTAATTGATTCCTTTGACAATAGAGTTATTGGCGTAGCAGAGCCTATGGTTGATCAGAATGAATTAATTAATGCATTGAAGAAGGGATTAGAGAAGCCTGTTTATAGGAATATATATGATCTTGGGTTCTTTATAAGATATTTTGAATAAACAATAAATTATATTGGATATTTAACAACTATGGTATCCTTAGCACTTGTTCTATTAGTGAAGTATGGGAGCCTGGGATCTGGGAGTTTCTCTATAAATCCTAGATCTTTTGAGAATAGGTCTCGAATATCATTTATTCCAAGCACGGTCATAGCAAGCCTATCTATACCAATACCCCATGCAATTGCCCGGACACCTTCGGCTCCAAGAATCTTCATAACTTCGGGCCTAAACATACCTCCTGGAAAGACCTCGATCCATCCAAGACTTGGATGCTTAATAAAGCCCTCTACACTGGGCTCAGTAAATGGGAAGTATCCAGGCTTAAACCATATCTCTTTAATACCTAAGGCTGCTGCAAATTCTCTGAAGAACGCTAAGAGATCGCGGAAGGTTATGTCCTTACCAACTATAATGCCGTCGAGCTGATAAAACTCCATTGCATGTTTTGCATCAAGTGTCTCAGGCCTAAATACTCGATCTAGTGTAAAGCACCTATACTCGCCTGGACCACGTTCATATATGATCCTTGCTGATACGGCTGTAGTCTGGGTTCTTAATATAGGATTCAATGCTTTATCTAGACTCCACCTGTAGCCCCATCCAGATTCATGTACTTCTCTAACGCGGTTTATTAAGTCCTGATCAGTTACTTTTCCTTTAAATTTAGTATCTAAGAAGAAAGTATCATGTATTTCTCTAGCGGGATGGTCTTGTGCTTGGAATAGTACATCGAAATTCCATAGCTCAAGTTCAACATGTGGGCCCTTAGCTTCTTCAAAACCCATTGATATAAGTATTTCTCTTACAAGATCGAGGAATTCCATATAAGCGTTTAGCCTCATAATAGACTTTCTTGGAGGAGGAATCGATAAATCAAATTTCTTAATAATTGCTTTCTCCAATGTACCATCCATATAATGTTGGGGAGTGACTACTGTTAATAAGGTAGTTTTTACAACTAGCCCTTTCTTCCATGCCTCCCTAAGCTTAGCAGTAGATCTAATTATTATTTTCGTTGAACGTGTTTTCTCAATAAATTTCCTCCTTCTTAAAACTCTCAATACATCATCTGGCACGCTCTTTCCTTGCTCAATTTCCTTAAGCCATGCCTTTAAAAGACCTGCTTCCTCCATGGCTTTATGGCAATTATTTAGAATACCCTTCTTAACAATTTTATTTGATACAGTAATACATTTACTTCGTACTAAGTATTGAAAACCTATACGGGCCCATTCATCTGTTATCTCTGCCTCCTTAGATATACATTCAATGAATTCACTGATCTCTTTATCTATACATCTAAATAATACATTATATACAATCTCTTCGGGAAGGCCTTGAGAGAGTACTTTCCTACCTTCATCAGTCAATACGTAGGTATCTTCTACAATTCTCTCACGAATAATTAATCCTTTTGTCTCAAGCTCGGCTAAATCCCGCATTATATCTTCGGACCTGAGATCAAGACTATTAGCAAGTTCTTCAACTTCAATTCCATCCCTACCAACTACCATTTCCAAGATCTTATACTGTCTATCTGTAACCCTAATTTTAGTATTCAATACATATTCACCTACTATTACAACAAACCATATCTATTGCACTATAAATATGAATAAATAGATTAAATTATTTATTAACATTATTTCGTCAATATAGCTTTACTTACTTAGCGAATCAATCCTTTCTTTCTCAAGAAATTCTTAGCCTTCTCCATATCCCTAAGATCATCTATGGATAATGTCTCTAGGTATCTCCTAGCAGTATCTCTTACGCCGGGTGATAGATCCTTAATTATCTGCTCTATAAGTTCTTTCTTTCTTCTCATAAGATCACTTGGCTTCATAATAGCCAATGTACCACCTAAGCTATATTATACCTATAATCTTATTTTAAACATTGTATTCGTTAGCGAACCGATTATCCTTTAGGTTTATCTATGGCTTAACATATAAAATGAAAACGGTGTTAAATATGAAGAAAATAACTTGTCCATATTGTGGATATACAGGTGATCCTAGTGAATTTGAATATATGTATGAATCGGTATTATACGTTGCTGATCACGAAGTTTTACCTGAAGAACGCGATAGACCTATCTTAGTCATATGTCCTAAGTGTAGGGGAGGGTTCTTTCTAGAATCTCCATATAAGAAAGTAATTAAGAAAATGATGTAGCCACGTTTTATTTAATAGCAATCCTTTAGTGGAGTATATGTCTTGCCGGGAATAAATGGTAGTACATGCCTTGTAGTTTTTGGCGAAAATACCTTTCCTTTTCTAACGATCTCCATGACTTCTTCTTTAGATGGTATTCTCCGTAATAGTACGTAATCTATTTCTCCCTTCTCAAGATCTCTTAAAGCATCTTCTTTAAGCCCATAATATGCTAGTTTTACTAATCCCTTAACATTTAATTGGTCAAGTATACGTGATACTTTCTTCTGTCCCTCAATGCCTCCGTAAATTATTATGCAGATATTCCCTCTACCAATCAATATAAAGGCATAGTTCCTTTCTTCAATAAGTTTATCAACATCCTTGGCCTTACACGTACTATAGCTAATCCCTTCTTCTTTAAGCTTTTTAAGAAAGATCTCTAGATCCCCAGAAAAAGCCGGATACCATGTATATAGCTTTACATTATTATCAAAGTAATTAATGATTATCGATGGAGCCTTTCTCGCTCCAAGTTCCTTGAGCGCTGCCCATCTATGGTGACCATCAACGATCAAGTACTTATCAGTACCAGGTATCGGTGCAATAATTAATGGCATATCTACAGCGTTCAACCGCTTTATAAAAGCTATAAGATCCTCAAGACGCTTACTGATGATTTCTTCATGAGGTAACATTTTATCTAAATCAATCATAATAGGTTCGACGCGTTTAATAGGAATATTGTATATTGGGATTTTCACAATAACCTTTGGTGACAATAATGCATCACCTTTAGATAACTAATTTAATAAATTTCCTTGCTCAATATTTAAAACCTGTTTAAGCCTAGATCTAGATGCTATTACCTAGATACTTCACTTCTAGCATAACTTGTTATACTCTTATACTTGTCTAAGGCATCTTGATAAATATCTACGATATCTTCATCTTTAATTTTACTAAGATCTTCATCTATATAGGTCTCGAGATCCAGTAGTCTTCTAACAATAGGGTTAATAATCAGACCAGTTATGACAATCTTATTACCTGGTCTATAATATACTTGTAGTACTTCTGATCTGTCGTAAATCCTCAGATACTTATTTAAGTAATTTCTCATAGTAGTTAATTCTTCACTTGTAATCAATGATTGTACTTTACTAGTTTCTTTTAAGATTTTCGGTATACCTATGATAACGAGCAAGTTCCTAAATCCATGTATCGGATCTATATCAACCATGGAATTTTGGAGAATAGTATATAAAACAAGAAATAGTAACTTATATTTATAAAGTTCTCTAATAGTATATTCTCCGTAAAATGGAACAGACAAACTAGTCTTATTATCTGCCCTAAGAAGGGTTTTAAAATCAGCTGCCTCATAATCTTTGGGCTCTATTTTGTGATCACGTCTTCTTGAAAGGAATCCATCTACTGAATTAAGCCATAAGAATATTCTTGAAAATATATCGTTTATTAGCAGTACGGGCTCTACCATCTCTCTTTTCTTACTATTTCCAATAATTTTCTTTACCAACTTCCATCTAGCGTTATCGAATAAGATGATTGTGTCAACTAGTTTATCGTATCTCCCAATAGTCGAAAGAGCATTTAGTCTTCTAATAGGATCATCTTCGTGAGGTAGGGCCGTAACCGATAATAGTAAGCCGTAGGAAACTTCGCCGTTTTTACTATTGAAATATTTATTTAGCCTATTAGCTAATACAGGCCCTGTTCCTGCACCTGTACCTCCTCCAGCACTATGAATTATAACTGCTGTATCAATCACTTGTAAAAAGCCTTTTCTGTCAAGTAAGTTTATGATTTTTTCAGCTCCTTCTCTCTCGGCAATTCTCTCAGAAATCCACCACCTACCTCCTACACCTCCTCCACCAGTTTCCTGTAACCTAATAGTGTTTATTGGTACTCCTATTCTTACCTCTATAGATTTCAACATTCTTGAGGAAAGTAAAGGCTGATCGGATATATCAGCTAAAGTAATTGATCTAATTCGTTTGAGTCTAAATAAATCTCGGGAGAAATATAATCCAGGTAAATTAGGATTTTTAATTACTTGATCAGGAATAGAAATAGCCATTCTTTGGCCACATCTTCCTATCCCGACTATAATGCTATGCAAAATGAAATTCTACCCCATCTCTCTATTTATTATCTTTTTTAAATGAAATATTTTATTTATTTTTAGCGGATTAAATTATAATTCATTTATGATAATTAAGTTTTTATTGAGAGGTTTCAATAACCATTTTTAATGACCTTACATTTTCAGCCACTAAGTCTCTGAACTTTAATTCACTTAATTCTTCAAGTTTGTATTCTCGTGAATCTATAATAATTTTACTAATAATGTCGGAACTTGATATATCAAGATATGGTAAAATGAGATTAACGAAATCAATAACTTTTACATAGTCATATGTATGGAAAGTGATAACTTTTTGATTGCCAGCAACTGTGACTTCCATAGATGGTTTAATGACGAAAGTTATATTCATGCTAATAACTTCAGGCTTATTCAAATCTATGTATGCCTTCTTTATTGACTGATCTAATGTTGTGACCTCAAGAGTCTCTTCACCACCTGACACAGTTACTCTGATCTCACCGATTAGATCGGGGGGTACATTAATCCTAGATAATACATCATTAACTAGATCCTTTATCTTCATTGTTAAAGGCACTTTAGGGTATTCCCTATCGAGAGTACTAAGTATTTCCTCTTCCTTCATATCAACGACTTGTGCTGAAACAAAGATAGGTACTAGAGAGGGTCCAAAGGCAGATACTTCGTATCCCCTCGCCTTTAATACTCCTATATTAGTTTTTAATAATATGTCTATTTTCCCATCATCTATTTTTTTGAGTGGCTCAATAACGTACTTTATTTTATTATCTGTTGCACTTACATTTATATTCCATAATTCCTTGCTCGAAGATTGTGGTTGAACATTTAGCTCTACCTGCGTCTCATCAACGTTTTCAATAATGGTAACAAATAAATGATCATTTGGCATCTTGATCTTGGCATCTATACAGTTAGGCAACAATTTCTTGCTCCCATCTAATGGGTTAATAAGCCCTTGTCTTATCACAATAGGTTTTAATTTTGCAAGAAAGGATTTAGATATTAAGAAGACAACAATAATAGTCAATATAAGTAATACTAGAAAGTTAATAATATAATTGACTCTCAACTCGAATATTGAACTCCGGAAATTAGGTACATATAAATAGATCCTGTCTTCAGATATCGCATATGAAAGCATTACCTCATATAATGAATTTGCCGTCAATAAAATAACAGAGAACTCAAGTAAGTGTGATCCAATTGTATATATTAGATAAGATAATACCATTTTGGAGAAAGATAGTATTAATTTTTCTAAATATTTCATCGAATTTTGTATTACAATTATTAGTACAAATAATGTTATTATTATATTAGCTATAAATACAATATTCGAGCCCCACTGTCCCACGAAGATATCTCCATAGACTAATGAAGATATTATGATAGGCTCTAGCAAGTTAGCATTAACAAATAAAGCAATAGCCGGACCTAGGAAGTTATATGCTTTGCCAGCGGGAGTATATCCATATACAAGTAATATGCTTATCAAGATCATAGGTAAGCCTAGGGCTAGATATACTATTGGCAATAATTTATGATCCCCAATGAATGTTTTAGTGCAGTAATCAACGATTTTCACTTCTTTTTTCTTAGGAGTCTCTAACAATGCTTCTATACTCAAAAATATCACCACTTTTAAAATCATAGTAAGAATTCAAAAATGTTTCTGTCAAAATCCACAAATAACTATAATAGATAATTAATGCGGATACCTTATGTTTAAAGACAAAAAATAAATTTTCGAATATTTTAATGCAAGAATTAAATATATATAGAACGCTTTTTAAATTATTTATTATTGGTGTAAATAATTAAATTAATGGGGCACAGTTATGCTTTTTGAATTAGATGTATCCAATATGGTGTTCCTAATTCTATTCATAGGTTTATATATACTACATATAGTGACATGGATTGCTATTAAGAAAGGAATCATAAAAAGACAATCAGAACTCCGAAGTAATATTATACATCTTGCTGCATCAACGGAACATATTAGGGGGAAGATAGAGGATTTAGAGTCTCGACTTGTAAAAAACTTGGAAGGAATTCTATTAACACAGAATATGGAGCAGTCTAGAAAGTTAATAGAAAACGTATCTAAGTCTTTTGAAAGTTTGCAGAGAAATACACTTGAACGATTAAAAAATATTTCATTGACTTTAACTAAGTTAGATGATAAAATAGACAATCTTATTTCATTATATCGCGCCGAATTATATGGCTACAATTATTCTTCAAAATCCTCTGTAGATGAAAAATTAGTAAATGAGTTAATTTTAAGAATTAATAAGATTGAGAACGATCTAAACGATCTATCAAGTACTGTTAAACGTGTACTTGAAACAGACACGTTTAATAAAGATATAAAGGCTACTGCTGAGAAACTAAGGGAATTAAAAAGGGAAGTAGCTAATATCGGAAACGATATTGATAACCTAAATACGCAAGTGATGAAAATTAAGAATAATACAAGTCTTCTAAGTAATATTATAGTAAAATTAACAGAGATCGGGAAAAAGGACTTATTTGCTAGATTATATGAAGTTGCTAAAGCATATAAAAATCTCTATTTAAAGATAAAGGAAAGAACTGATTCAGGAGTTCTTTATGGGAAAATGTATGAAGACTTTCTTAAGGAGATCTTATCCGAATTATATGAGTTAAAGAATATTTTAACTAAAAACACGATTTCTCCAACTTACTACTTTTCATATAGCTTAAAACTCGAACATATAAGAAAGACTATTAGCATGATCAGTAGCAATGTAGATAATCCACTTATTATGAGGATTCATAGGAAAATCTTAGAAGAAGGCTCTATTGACTGGCCTGAAATAGAAATTGAGGAAGTAGATAGGCTAATTAATGATTTAGAACAATATAGGACTTTATAGTCATTTTACTTGTTTTTCATAATGGCTAAATAATACTAGGAATTATCTTTTATATTAAACTTAGTAAAATATTTCAGATACGGGCATCATAATACACTCCTCCATAAATTTCATAAATCGATCTTTTAAATCTCCTATAGTTTTAACTAATTCGTCGTCAACCCTAATTTTCTTAAGATCTTTTTCGAGCTCGTCAAATATACTAGTACTTACGGTGACAAGAATGAAATCTCTTTCATAAATATTTGGATTTATTTTCATAATTAATTGAAATATTGTGGCTAATTCGTCTTTGTATCTCGTAAATTCATCGATATCAATAAATATATCGAATAGCGTTTTTAGATCAATTAGTAATTTGCTGATATTCGATAAATCATTTGTAATATTATCGTATTCTTCTTTGATTTTTAATAAGTTATTGAGAAGTGTATTGGAATATATAAGACTTGTATCTTTATTAAGTATTTTCTCTATAGATACATTAATATTTACTAAATTATTGATTAAGTCGTTTAGAGAAGTTTCGAATTTTCTTATCTTATATAGAACTTCATTATTGAGATAATAATCTATGTAACGAAGCAGCCTTTTACTTATCGATATTATTCCTAGATCCTTCATTTTTGTAGATAACGTTATTTTCTCAATGTCTACGGATTCTTTTTCTGATCGTTCTTTGAGCGAATCTATTTCTTTTTTAAGATTATTAATGGTATCCTTAATTGTTTCTATATTAATGTTTTTAGAAAAGTAATTGTATAAAATATCTGGTAACCAAATTGATATGGCAAAAAATATTGGACATCGATCATAAATATTTTCAGTTCTAATTTTTATTCCTATATCTTCTAATTCTTTTTCTAACTCACATTTATCAACAGCTAAACATCTATTTAAGATCAGCTTTAATGCGAATGCAATTTTAGGTAATTCTTCCTGGCATTGTAAAATTTTATTGAGTAGGATCCTTTTTTTATCAAAACTATTAAGGCTTTCAAAAATCTTTTTTACAAGGTCTCTATATATAAGTTTAGGCGATTCATTTAAATCTAAAATATCTATCAAAACGTTGTCTATTCTCTCAAGTGTTTTATTAATATAATTATCAACATTATTCATACTAATCACTATTTAACCATAAATAACATGAGAAAAATATAAAG
Source organism: uncultured Desulfurococcaceae archaeon (assembly GCA_964531225.1). GTDB lineage: Archaea > Thermoproteota > Thermoprotei_A > Sulfolobales > Desulfurococcaceae > CAZHDB01. Next base: position 95,280 of record CAZHDB010000003.1, on the reverse strand, counting down.
CTAATCCAGTAAATTTTTTATATTCTCTGATAAATTTTATTAACTGTTTAGGTGATGAAATAATGTTCTTATCAATCTCTTGGGAGATTATAGTATACTTGCTATTAAGAGTATTTAATCAAAATGTGGCTAATAATACGGCATCATTATTGCCGGTTAATATATTCGTTTATCAAGTCTTGGATCTAGTAGTATTAGGGCTATCCATATTTACACTAATATTTACAATATTTATGCTAAGAGATATACTGAATCAATATATATTCATGTCTTTGGTAGGAATAATTCTTTCAGTAATATGGCTTGTCCTATTGTTTAATTATACATATATATTAATATTGGGTCTAGACATCGTATTATCCCTTGCAGTCGTTCTTACGGCGATATTGGTTATAGCTATAGACTTATTTGTACTCTATAAAGCCTATACAATATCGACTAAAGCAAAGAAACTCAGTTCATATGTAGATACCATAATTGTAGCTTATAAGGGATTGCTTTCGGATATAGACGTTCTCAACAAAAACATTAACAGGTTAAATGAAAAACTTGAACCAGTCTTGCAGGAACTTAGAAATAAGATCCCCGAAATAGAAATTATTAAAATCTATGAGTGGTGAGACTCGTGTCATTGAGCGTAGGCGATATAAATAGGATCATTATAGGTGTAGGGGGTACAGGTTCTCGTATTGTAGATCAAGTATATGGAGTATTGAAGAAATTAGGAGAACTAAAAGAACGGGGTCTGAGAAGTACAAAATTTATAGTGATTGATAGTGATAAGCAGTCACTAAATAACTTGAAATACATCAAACAGAGAGACGAGCACTCAGTCAAAATATACTTAAATATACCTTCACCCTCGGTTCTAAAGAATGTAAATCCATGGCTTACGGACGAATTATTACCTGCTGCGGGACAGGGAGCCGGTAATAGAAGAGCTTATGGAAAGGCATTATATTGGTTTCATAGAGGCACAGTTATTCATGCAATCGCGGGTTTAATGGAGAAAATGGTTAGTATGACTAGATCAAACAATTTCCTAATTATATTAATAGGTGCATTAGGCGGGGGTACCGGTTCTGGATCACTACTTGATTTGGCTCTTGACTTAAAGGATCTTGTTAGAAAGAACTATGCAAATGATCCATTCATGATCGGTATAGGCATAATCCCTGGTCCAAGGGAACATAATTTCAATAAGGCAAATGCTTATGCAGCACTCAAAGAAATACATTTTCTAATGAATTATGGTAAAGATATTGGGGCTAAGCGATCGTATGAAAATCCGTTTCATTCATTTTTGTTAATAAGTAGAACAATTAAGGGTACTGATAAAGATCAAGAATTATCGGAAGCCATTACCAGATTCTTACTAGATATAGGATTCATTCCATATAAGTATAGAAAAGAAGCTAAAGGTGAAAAGAAGGACCTAAGTGATATCCTTTATAGAATACGTGAGTATAGGCATTCATTTTCAACAATAGGTTACTATATGGTTTATGTACCAGTCGAGGAGATACTTTGGCTTATCGATTCTGAAGCCTTATATGAAAAAACTAAGACAATAGTACATGAAATTGGTTCAGAGCTGGAAAATATTAAAAAAGAATATGAGAAAGTCTATAAGAAATATGACGAACTTTTAAGGAGAGTTAAAGCATATTTATCAAAGTTAACGGAGCAGAAGAAGAAAGGAGTAAGCAGGATTAAGATAATTAGTAAAACCTTAGATGAGAATATAAAGTTGTTACAAGACATTCATATGAATCTATCCGGTGCAATTACAGAGAAGATTAATGAATTAGATAGAAAAATCAATAAAATTATAGAACATAAAGATGAATTATTGGATCTTTCTGGGCGATTAAGATCCGAAATTGAAAATATAAAATTATCTTTGAGATCGGGTAAACATGAAAGAACCGTTTATAGAGCAAGCCTTGATCTTGATGAAATTGAAAAAATAAAGGAGATAAAGGACTCTTTGAAGAAACACATGAACCTTTTGAAATTGTTTAAGATGTTAAATAGGTACGATGAAATACTTGATGTCACTATTAATTATATAGCCTCAGGGAAGATAACATTAGAGCCGTTATTGAATTATGAACATATTAATTCTTATGCTATACTTGAACGTTTGGAACAGACGGTTGGGCCGGAGGTACTAAAATTATTAATTAAGCATGGCGTGCTGGAGTATGACCCTGATGAAGCTAAACCCATAAATCAAAGATGGAAATTAGGATACATATTGAGTCTTATAATGACTCATAGCTCAAACTTTGATGAAACTGCTCTAGGAAAAATTGCGGGATTCAAGAATTTTGCTGAAAAATACATTGCGGTTAATGCTGAGCCTCTAATATTACATAGTGAAATACGTAGGTACAGTTTTATAGTATATTGGTGGATGTCCGGGCTAAAGTTGTTCAGCCCAGCTCCTAATGACCCACCAAGGCTAAGAGATCTTAAATGGCTCTATGACGCATATAATTTAATTGATAAAAAGGAGGGTTGGAGAGGACTAATAACGCATCATGCCTTTCTACTAGGGCAGCCAAATGATCTTGCTCAGATCGTTGGCGAGGTTTTAGAAGGTTTAACACCGGTACAGGGAAGGGAGTATGTTGTCAAATTCTGGAGAAATTACGAGATCATGGATCCTGAAAGTATATTGGATAGACTAGCCATTATTCTTGGAAGCCTAATTGTATCATATAGTAAATTAAAGGAAAAGATCCTAGAGCTAGGTAGCTTCGTTATACCTACATTAGATAAAATTGTTAGCGAAACTAGTGCTGGTTTAGGTGAACCAGCTAGAACAGGAGGTTTAATCACATCTTTAAGAAATAGACTTATTGGAATAGTTCAGGAATCTAGAAAATCATATAACAACTTAAATGCCTTTATAGAAGACCTTAAACAGTTAATTAATTGGATTACTAAAATCGAGAAAATAAGAAAGCCAATAAAGGATTCAATATTGAGTCTTTCTGAAGAATTAACAATCGTTGGTAGAGAATTATATGAGGTTTATGAGAAATATAAAGAAGAATTACCTAATCTTAAACCTAAGATTAGTTCATTATCAATTTACGTGGACACCTTAGATAATATTGCTTTGAAAATTAGATTATCAAAAATTGTAAGAGATCTTGAGACGAACTCCATTGAAGTGAAAAATATATTCGATGAAGCCATCAAAATATATAGTGAAATGGATTCACTTATAAATGATGTAATAGACAATATTAATAGAATGAGAGTTGAATAAGGGTGCAAATAATGATTGTAAAGAATTCAAATCAATATATAATAATTTTATTACTCATAATTATCGCTGTGTTATCTAATCCTATGTGTACATTGGGTTCGGACAATGTAAAGATAGAAGAAATAGTTGGAAAGGTTGGAGTATATTCAGTACCAGGAGAGTACTACATATATGTGCCTGTAAGAGTATCTACAGGCTCCAGTAATGAATATAGGATCGCCACTATAAGATTCGATAAATCGTCAAGAGAACATACACAGGGATTCTTCACAGCTCTTCCGGGTGAAGTAGTTAGTAATGTTGATGTTACTTCTAAATATTTGTATGTAGTTGTTAATATAGAGGATGTTGATACACTATGTGTATATGACCGTACCGATAGTGCGGAGGAACCCGTTGCCCATATTGCTTTAATGGGGATTACTGGTCCTTATACTATTAGTAGCTATAGTGTTAATAATGTTGATATTGTTGTAGTTACTGGTGTTGATGGAGTATGGGTATTGGTATTTATGAATAATCGTCTTAATAAAAAATTTGATAGTCGAATCGTACATAATACGCCAACTTACATACTAAACTATAACGGCAGGAAATACCTATTATATCAAAAAGAAAATGAAGTTACAGGCAAGCTTGATTTATATGCCTTAGATCTTAATGGAATTGAAACAAATGCATGGACAGCTAATGTCGAAATGTTATTTCCATTAAACCATGAAATTGTGGGATACGATCTGATTGCTTATGAGAATGTACTGGTCGTTGTCTCTAGATTATCATTATATTATTATGATCTCTCTAGTAGTTCGTTAATAAAATCATTGAATTTACCAGAAGGGGATTTTGCAACTACGCGGCCTATTCATGAACAAGTGGTGAATCCCTATAGTTACACAGTATTCTTTGGATCTAAAAATGGATATCTATACTATGTTGAAAGCCATGATATTAATAAATTAGCGTCTGTTAGAGTAAGTGATGCAAGGATAACTTTTATCGATATAATTGAATTTAGTGATGAGAAAGATTATTATCTTTGTATCATCAATAGAAACGGAGAAATGCTTGTTTATAATAGACTCTTAGTAACAGCAAATGATACTCAATTTAAAGGTAGATTTGTACTAAATACGATGAATATCTATGGTACTGAAAGTTTTCCTGAAAGCCGTGAAGCAATAATAAGTACGGATAAACAGGTCTACTTACTATATAAGGATAAAGAAAAAGCTCAACCACAAATTGATCCATTACTAAATATTGGTGGGGTCGGGAACGTTGGGCCGACAGAATCAACAGCGGCTCCAGTAGTTGGTATTTCTCCCATTACTCTAGTATTAATTGTTGTTGTAGTTGGATTAGTTATTGCGGGACTATACTTTTTCTTTAGAATTCAAATGAAAAAGCGGGCCAAGGAAGAAGTAGAGACTGAAGAATCTGAGGAAAAAGAATTTGAAGAATTAAAAGAATTAGAAATTTAAAACAGCTTCTTTTAATATGTACCTATATTTTTGAAATACTCTATTATTTTATGTGCTATTTCTATGCCAGCTCTTTCTTGGGCTTCAATAGTATTTGCTCCGATATGAGGGGTCAAAACTACATTATCGAGCTCTGTCAAGGGATGATTCTTCGGCAATGGCTCTTCCTCAAATACATCGAGTCCGGCACCTGCTATCCAGCCTTCTTTTAATGCTTTTATTAAAGCGTTAGTATCAATAATGCTGCCGCGAGCAGTATTAATCAGGATTGCCGTTGGCTTCATGAGTTTGAGTCTTTCTTCATTAATTAAGTGTTTTGTCTGGGGAGTAAGTGATACATGAATTGTTATAACATCAGCTGTTCTCAGTACTGTTTCGAGATCATAATATTGGGCTTTGACTTCTTCCTCTATATCCCTATGACGCCTTCTACTATAGTAAATGATCTTCATGCCAAAACCGTAATAGGCTATTCTTGCAACAGCTTTCCCTATCCGGCCCATACCAATAACTCCAAGAACTTTGCCATGTAATTCTCGTCCTAGACACTCTTTCTTAACCCATTTACCATTTCTCATACTACGATCGGCATAGGATATTTTACGGAGAACAGCCAACATTAAACCAATAGTTAATTCGGCAACACTATTTGTAGAAGCATCAGGCGCATTATATACCGTTATGCCTCTTTCATCGGCTGCTTCAAGGTCTATGTTATCAAGGCCTACGCCTGCACGGCCAATGACTTTTAATTTTCCAGCGGCTTCAATAACTCTGCGAGTAACTAAAGGCTTACTACGCACAATTAATGCATCAGCATCCTTAATTAATTCAATTAGTTCACTCTCATCAGGATACTCCTTGACCACGACTTCAAAGCCGGCCTCCTTAAGCATTTTAATAGCTTTATTATGAATAGGAGCTGCAATTAAAACCTTCATATATAATCACCCTTTCCTTCGATTCCATATTCAATAGAAAGTAAGTATTAAATTTGATTCATACAATAGGTTATAAATTCCTACTTTCTTTACTATTGAATATTACAATTAGTATCTATAATTATGTCCTTGAGAAAACAAAGCATTCGATTGAGCATTTGTACTTAACCTATTTTACTCCTATTCTTCCAATTTTCTCCGGATTAGTTAATCCTGCTATGCTTAAAGCTAGATCTTTATCTCCAGTTCTCCTATATAGTTCATTAAATAATTGTTGTTGTATAAGATATAGCAGATCTTTCCTGACTAAAGCCATTGAGTCAACAAGATCTATTGGATGGGGAACACCATTTATACCGGTTATACTCGATATATAGGCTAATAATTTTTCTAGAGGATACTTATTGCTTGTCCAATATTCGATCTTAGTGGCAATCATATAGTATGATGGATTAAAAGCCTTATATACAATAACTCCGATATTTGATGAATTATCACTCTCACGTATAACACTTGTAATCCACGATAACCTCTCATTAAGAGCCTTCCATTCCCGTGGACTAAGTACGCCCTCATACTTATTGAGAAACTTCTTTATATAATAAATCAAATCAATATATAGACCAAGATCTATCCATTCACCGGGATTCAATATATATGTAGCCAAGGCTTTATCGTTGATAATAAGTTTATTATTAAGTAATCTAACAGCTATGTCTCGTCCATAGCTTCTTTTAATAACACCTATTAATGCAGTATTTGTCTCTTGAGCAAGTCTAAGGATTTCACTAGTTATTTCAATAATTCTCTTATATAGCTTCATAATATAGCTTTCACGGCTAAACCGAGAACTATATCCCGGGGGAGTCCTTGGGAAAAGCTCTCCATCAATAAGTATTAGATCAAGATCTATTTCTCCATTCTTCTTGCTCAAAAGTACTTGTCTAATAAATTCTCTTTCATAGATCTTGGACAAGGGCTTGGCAATAGCTTCTGTCCGATCAGTGAATCGAATGTATCCAACACTGTCAAAAACCGGGTATTCACCGTATGAACTACATCCCTGAAAAACATGCGATCTAATTATTACTAGTAGTCTGCCGCCTGTAAGTTCTAGAGGAGGAGATGTAAAGCCGGTATCTATGGCTACTAAGCATGGCTTTAAACCAGTATATTTAGGGATCTCCTTTAATATATTCTCCTTAAGAAGACTATTTCTAATACTGTCCCTATTCTCTATCAAGCTACGAATATTATATGAATTAACTATTCTCTCTACTTCCCTTTCAATACCTTTCACAACAATAGAGGGAATAGGTTCTTCATAAAGCTTATCATCAACTGCCTCTTCAAGAAATCCCTTATGTTCTTCCAATACTCATCTAACCTCCTTAACTCTTAATAAAACAGGTATCTTTAGTGGATTCATAAGACCTGCTAGATAAAACTCTCTTCTGGCTAAGGCAGCTAATGACTGTTCAGTTATACCTGCTAAATCCATGTATCCTTTAAGCTCATTGTAATCATTTGGTGTCTGTAATTTGCTAAAGAACCATGTATTAATATTACTACGTATTTCTGGATCTATATCCATAATCCTCTGAGTAGCAAGAATTAAGCCGAATCCCCATTTCCTACCTTCACGAGCTACACGTGTAAGTGCGTAATGTGCTTCACCACAATTCCTACATGCATAATTATGTGCTTCATCAACGACCACTAATGTATCTATAGATGCTTTATTGGTCTCAATTCTTTTCCAGAGCTCATATACTACTCCGGCTACAATGTATCTGCGTGTAGCAATATCTTCAGTACTTAGATCTACTATAACGATCCTGTCTTTCCAAGCACGATCTACTATATCTCTTGGCAATAGATTGCGATTACTTAATGTAGTAAAGAATCCATCTCCAAGCTTAATATCAATAGCTACTCCAAGCCTAATTTTGGAACTCTCTCTACCTCTTAATTCTTCCACGGCATCCATTGCAACTCTTCTAAATACACTACGATCCCATTTAATGGGATGTCTAGCCATAGTTTCAAGTAATTTCTCAAAATCAATACTATTTAGAAAATCACTAAAATCACCATGCTCATCATATATCCTTTTTTGTTTATACCTATGTACAGTTGTTGTATCGCTTGACCTCTTTAGTTCATCAATAATTTTCCTACCTTCCGCAAGAGAATTATAGTATTCAAATATGTACTTAAGAATAGAATAGAGGATATATGGTTCGTAGGTAGGCTGATAAAGACCGGTACGCGAAAGCATTAGATCGGCTATTAATGAAATATCAAGTACAATATTCGATGCATTAATAATATTATTCTCATAATAAGGGGCATAATCTAAGCCAGTATGATCAAACACTATAATTTTATAAGCAGTCTTCTCAAGAACTTCATCAATAAGTGCACGTACTAACCTGGATTTACCGGTTCCTGTTGCCCCAACAATCCCTACATGATAAGTAATCCACATAGGATCCAATGGTATATCTATACCACTATATTTATGGTAGCCTATCCTCAGACCTTCACCAAGATCCAGTCCTAAGTCATTTGATGACTCAATAACATAGACCCTAGAGCCCGGGTTCGGAGGTAAATCAACTTCTCTAAGCTTATTACCACGTATAATTCCTATTAGAGCCGAGTACCCACTACTATGTGGTAAAGTCCCGGTTTCAACGAGTTCAGGATTATCAACATAGCTTGTTCTACGGTAAATATTTAGGAAAGGCTCATAGCGTTTAACTCCTCTAAGGACACCAAGATATTTTAACTCGCGTTTACCATCCTCTATAAGAACTAATTGCTCTTCTTTGGCTAAGTGCTCCACTTGATCCCATATAATAACAGGAGCATATAGTGTGGTGGAACCACTTCCAACAAGGCCTACTAGTTGCATTACTAACCAGCCTCCAATATAGACTAGGACTAGGGTATATAAAGTGTATAGACCCTAATATGAATATCAAGATCCGGTTATTCAGTGTAAGAATTAAGAAAAATAAAAGATACGTATTATCTCTTAGATTTAAGATACTCAATGACTTCCTTTAGATTCTTAAATAATTCATTAATATCTTCATCTGTTATATAACCCATATGGCCTATGCGGAAAGTATATTCCTTAACAGGTCCATAACCCTTAGCTATTTCGATACCGCGTTTTCTCATCTCATTATATACATCAATACCCTTTATACCAGGAGGTGTCTTGACAACTGTTATTGTTGGACTATAATAGCCTGGCTTAGCAAATAATTCGAGGCCGAGATCAAGTACTCCTCTTCTAATCTTTTCAGCTCTATTCTCGTACATTTTAAGCCATACATATTTTCCTCCCATTTTCTCAACGATTCGCAGAGCTACATTCAATCCAGCAATCTGTGGTATTGGGGGCGTGGACGGTGTACTCCATTGTTTATCAAGATATTTACGATACAATAATAGATCGAAATACCATCCACGATCGCTTATTTTCTTAGCCTTTTCAAAAACTTCTTCACTAAAGCTTGCCATGGCAAGTCCTGGAGGTACGCCAAAGGCTTTTTGACTACTGGCAAAAACAATGTCGAGACCCCAGTCATCAACCTTTATATCGGCAGCACCCATAGCAGATACAGCGTCTACGAATACAAGTTTTTCATGTTCTTTTGCTACTTTGGCAAGTTCCTTCAATGGATTAAGAACGCCAGTACTAGTTTCATTATAGGTTATAGTGACAGCTTCAACATCAGGATTCTTTTTTAATGCTTCATCAAGTTCTTCTGGTAGTACAGGTTCACCAGGTTTTTTCTCTAAAACAATAGCTTTTCTCCCATTCCATTCAACAACATCACGATATCGATATCCAAACGCACCAATTATCGTGACGAGAACTTTGCCCCCAGGTGATACAGCACTTCTTATACTAGCCTCCATAATACCGGTACCGCTACTAGGGAATAACATTACAGTAGACTTTTTTGCCTCTAGAAAATCAGCCAGTCTTTTAACGGTATCGCGATGTAATTCACTATACTCGACGGATCTATGGCTAAACATTTGTGCTTTCATAACTTCAAGGACTTCTGGGAAACAAGCTACTGGTCCTGCTGTAAAGAGTTTTAAGGGCCTTGGCCACATAATCCTTAATACTTCTTCAACTACATCTCTATACTTCATAATAAGCACCTGAGTTCTCTCTTCTAATTTAGAGCTATAGACTCCAATGACATATAAAGATATCTTGTTAAACATAGTTTAGCCATGTCCTAAGGGAATATGTTATAACCTATTTTTCTCTCTAATTAATTAATGGGGAATAATTTTGAATATTGGAGATAAGAAGGTTAATTGGCTTTCGTATTTTAGCCTCAATAATATAGAGCTTGACATTCTTTTGAATACTATTGACATAGTATTTAATGAAGGTAGGGTTTGTAAAATAAGTGACTATGTTGAGAAAACTGTATTTGAGAAACTTAATCCAAACTTGGTTGAGAAACTTCGTTCAAAGGGAATACTCAAGTCTTTTACGAAGCATGGAGAAACATTTTATACAGTCACAACTAGAGGTCTTAAAGCTTTTTTCGAGGTTATTTCGCCACTTAATAAAATCATTATCAAATATCCAGGGCTGGATTCAAAGGCTCTTGCACAAAGGATATCAAAGTATATCATATATGGTGGTGTCCATAAGGTATATAGTATACATGAGAAAATCGTTGATAAGATTCTAAAGATCATGTCTAACGCAGGCTTTATTGTTGAAAAAGAATCAAGATATTATCCTGCTAACCTTAACGATAGATTAAAGGCATCTATACAATTTATTGAGAGGGTGTCATCTCATAGTTTTTTACGTAATATAGGTGATATTGCACAATTTATTATTAGATCATTAAGATTGCCTAAGGAGAAAGTTAATGATATTATTAGTGGTGCATTATACTCTAGTTTACTAGCTAGTGGAAGGGGTCCTAGGAAAACAATTGTTGATTTACTTCCAAGTTTAAAGGCTAGAATAAATCAGTGTATAAGAGAGGGTAAGCTTTTAGATGCATCTGCTTATTCAAGTCTAGCACTTTATTTAATGAAGGCATTATCAAAAGATCTCGGATCGATAAACAATCTGGAAAACGCATATAATTCAATGCAGATCGAGTTATATGAGCTCCTCGGAGACTATTTTTATCATAACCTTAGCTTTGATACAGCTATGATGTTCTATGGAAAAGCTATTGCATTTGCCAAAGATAAACCTGAATTTGTTAAGAACATTCATAGAATCAAGGCCAAGTACATGCTTAGTAGAGCTAGGAGCTTGGCAACTAGAAAACGATTTGGAGAAGCAATATCAGAACTTGATAGACTTATAGAGTATTATAAGAGTATTGGACTAATGAGGGAAGCTGATATAGCCTTAGCTCTTCGAAGAGAGTATCAAGGTGAAGTGAAGGTTCTTAGAGGTAAAAGTTGTATAGCTCACGGTTTATTTGAAGAAGCAGCCGCGATCTATAATAGACTGGGATCACGATACAGTGGTAAGGCTTTGGCTGCTCATTGCAAGGCATTAATTAGCCGTGGCGAATGCGAGTTACTTGTTAACAAGAATCCTGAGGCAGCAATATCTATTCTTGATGAAGCAGCTAAGTTAGCTGATCAGATTCTAAGTCCTCATTTAAGAAATGCTGCTTTAAGTCTTTACTATGAGGCTCATGCAAGAATTAGTGTTGAAAAGGGCGAACTGCTTGAAGCTAGTAAGGACTTTATGGAAGCAGCTAAATACTATAACTCTAGAGGTCTTATCAAGAGATCGTTATTAAGTAATGCCAGGGCTCGAAAGTTCATGGGTTTCTACCATGTATTTAATGATGAATATAATCATGCACATAATGACTTTGTGGAGAGCTATCATACGTATATTAGTCTACTTAATAGACTTTATAAGTATTTGACCTTTAAACATAAAATCAATTCCTATTTATTAGGAGAAGCTCTAAAAGGTGTTCTCGACACCAGGGCTTTCATAGAATTGCTTGATGCATTGAAAATTGTTGAGGAATCAATAATACTTGCGCCGGCAATAATTGATAAACTGATAGAGAAGGCTATGAATACTAATCATTATCTTATAGAAGCTAATAGAGATGTAGAATATAAGCTTGTTTCTAATCTAATAGATATTCTGCATACACTTAAAGAAAGATCAGGGGTTAAGGATTTGGAACATAAGATTATCTTAATTGAACAAGAGCTGAGAACTTTACAGGAAACCTATATGGGAAGCGGTAGAGAACCTAGAAAGGAATCAATAGCTAGAATACTAATTGCTATATTAACAAGGATTAAGTATAGTCTAGAAACAATAACGCATTACATAGATGAAATATAAAAAGGATGTATGTCCCGGCGCGCACACCAGGTTCATCCAATTCCCAGTACGGGAATGTCCCCGGTGTGAGGAGGTACCAGGACATCTATTTAGTATATTTATATTTCATCTTTATTTAGAATTATCGTTTTATCACTCAGTAATCTTTATGAAGAATACAAATTTAATATATAGTTCTAAGACAAGGACTAATATTATGATTATTAATTTTATGCTCTGTAAAAGTGTTCCAAAATAATTATTAAGCCATCTTGATGGTGAGACTTTACGATACCTCATTAATTTTCTACTATATGCTGATATAAATTTTATAATATAAGGAGTACTAGTGATAAAGGAATATAAACCAGTTACATCAACATTTTCAACGATCTTAAACATTAATGCTTGAGATCGGATGGCTTCCCTGATATTCTCTAAGTATGATGTTAAACGCCATCTATCAATACATCAATAAACATTATATAGGCCATGTATTATGCAGATAATGAATAATAACAAATGATATAAGCGCATGGGATAAAGTTACTAGGGCAGATTAAATATCTAAATATTTATAGACAATTAACTTGAGGACGATGATTGGGTTACGCACAACTGAAAAGTGATGATGCCTGCCTCACTGAGTCCGTTATTATTGTTTAGAAGGTTAAGAGTGGCTCGGTACGCGGCCTCTTAGCCGCATCTCTTTCCTCGGCCTACCCACGGGCTTTGGGGAAGGTACCTCATCGCCTGATTATACTTTATCCTATGCCTGGATTTAATCCTTTTTTAGAAGACATATAGTCATTCCTATCATATTATGTTTATGTGGATATATTCTTATACATTTTCTTAATTCTTCGTCTTCTATAATATTCTTGTAACTTGTAATTCCATTACTCCATTCAAATAGTTTCTTAGATGGTTCAACTAGTTCGATATCTTCATATTTTTCAATGATCTTTGATACTACATATTCATTCTCTTCTGGAGCAATACTGCATGTTGTATAAACTAATAATCCATTATTGTCTAGTAACTCAATACCTGCTTCCAATAATTCTATTTCCCTAGCAACAATCCTTGCCAAATCCTTTTGACTAGTCTTTCGTTTTCTAGATGGATCAAGCATTATGGTGCCTTCAGCACTACATGGTACATCTAATAATACCTTCTTAAACTTCTTGTTAACTAGCCTTGGAAATTTCCTGAGATCGCTCCATGTAACAATGATGTTTTTAAAACCCATACGTAATACATGTCCTATAAGTGCCTTAATCCTGTATAGGACAAGGTCATTAGCTATAACTAGTCCCTCACCAAGCATTAATTGTGCAATATGGGTTGCTTTACCACCTGGAGCAGCGCATCCATCCAATACCTCTGTTTTCTCACCGCGTTCAACCAATAATAGTGCAGGAATTAATGGTGCCGCATCACGATGTACATAGTAATAGCCTTTTAGATATTCATGAGTTGCTCCTATACTTGGTCTTTGTGGTTGCCTAATCAACCGGTATCCATGGATACTCCATGGAAGGTATTCTAAGTGGAATCCAAGATTTTCAAGTCGATTAATAAGCCATTTACAATTTACAAGCAAGTCGTTACATCTAATAACCGGCTTTACTTTTTTCTCGAAAGATTCAAGCAATTCAATTGTTTCATCATAGCCGAATAACTTGAGATATCGTTCTATCATGTATGGAAGATAGCCATATTTTTTAGCAAGTTTATATGCATCTGAAGATATTTTAGTAATTCTTATTTCATTATAGACGTTTTTCCAGTCAATCTTCAGAAAAATCACCTTCAATAAAAACATCATAGTCAATAGGATTCTTTATCGATAACATCTTGTCTCTCTCAATAGGCTTCCATCCATATTTTTTAGCATCTTCCATTATTAAACTAATTATTGTAAAGGCCTTTATAGCATATTCAAATTCCTCGGGAAAAACTTGCTTAGGATTTATTCCACTTGTTATTGCATTAAGGTGATCCCTGATCCACTTGCACTGTAGCCCTACTCTTAGTGTATGATCACTGTAATTTACTATTAATGGGTACATTTTACATGATAATGGATGTTCTCCATGTATTATACATTGTGATTCTTTATTAAACGGACATCTGTTTCCTATGACCCACTTGTATAGAAGAACTATATGTTTTTCACTTAATGGATCATAGTACATAATCTCAGGAATAAATCTAAGCTTATTAGTACCATATTTAGAAGCTATCTTTTCTAACTTTCGTTTCTCCCAAGGGAATACTTTGGGATAATCTTCTGGATCAGTAAATGTACAGCAATCACTACATCTATAACATTTAAAAGTTAACGACACCTGATTACACACCATTTTAGACTATACGTCCTCATAGTTAAAGAAATTAATCCTGTAATTCTCTAATGATCATGATTTTTATTTTGATCTTATTTAAACATCTGTTTTAAAACTTCATTATTAGATTGGGTAAAGCATATTTACCGTATTACGTAGACTTAATAAAATAAATAGTTGTTAGAGGGAATTGGGAACGTGTCATCTACTATTTCGTATAGGGCATTATTTATTGATGTTGGTAGTAGGAAATACTGGGTTAAGGAATATCCGCTTGATCTTGTATGGGGACCTATAGATCTTGGTATAGAGATCCATTATAGAGAACTTAAGACTTATAGAAAGCCTATTTACAGTCCTGATAATGCCCTTGTTATTGGAAGAGGGGTTTTTGCTGGAACTAAATTGTATGGAGTACATCGACTTATAGCTTGTTTTAGAAGTCCATTAACACGTGGTTTCCATGTAGCTACAGCTGGTGGAGCTGCATACCAGTTTAGAATAAATGCTGATGCTTTAGTTATAATAGGCTATAGTGAGAGACCATTAATATTAAAGATATATGATAGTGGTGATGGAGAACCTAGAGTAGAGTTTATCGAGATAAGTGAAGAAGAAGTTGAGTCCATTTGGAGAGGTTATGGAGGACATAAAGGAGTATATGCATTACAGCAATGGCTATCTGAAAAACTTAGTGACTTCTATCAGAAGTATGACGGTAGAAGTATACTTGTTGGGCCAGCATCTAAGTATACAAGTCTTGGAGCCTTGGTGTCAATAACTCTGCATAATGGCAAGATGGATTTAGGAAGCGAAGATTTTGCAGCTAGAGGGGGTCCTGGTAGCGTATTATACAGGGCTCATCATGTAGCAGCTATAGTATATGGAGGAGCTTATGATGTTAGTAAGAATAGGCCTAAGGAATTAAATGATCTTAGGTGGATTAATCAATGGTTCACTAAAAATGCTGGAAATAACTATCCATTTGTAGTGATTAAGGCAGGGACAAAGTATCGCTATGATGAGAAGATAGGAACTGGAGGCACATTTGGTGGTAATTATCCAAGCCTCAAGGTTACAACTCCAATGTTTAACTTCAATACAATCTATACTCCTAGAGATGTTCGTGAGAAACTGCATGAAATTATTATGAAGTATATGTGGGAGCCATTTAATAAAGAAGCTATAGAAACAAGGTCTTGGAAGACATGTGGTGAACCATGTCCAATAGCTTGTAAGAAAGTTCGAAAGGGCAAGTACAAGACTGATTATGAACCCTATGAAGGAATGGGCCCATTTATCGGTGTTTATGATATACATTTGATTGAGAAAATCGTGGAACTTGCTGATGCCTATGGATTCGATGCAATCGAATTAGGCCATGTTATAGCTTATGTATTTGATGCCATTGACAAAGGTCTTTTAAGACCTGAAGAGGCTGGTCTTCCATCGAAGCCTTATTTCAATCCTATTGACTTTAGACTAGAATATAGCAAAGTAAATACAGAGCTTGCAATAAGAATTGTAGAAGATCTTGCATGGGGTAAGCTACCAATAATAAGACTTATTGGAGAAAGAGGCATTAGATCGGCATCGAAAGTACTTAATGTACTATATAGGGAAAGGGTTGAAGCACTGGGCAGAAAATTCGAGGATCTAGCAGTATATGCATTATTTGGTGAGGAGGGCCATATAGCTCCAAATTATTACTGGACCCCGGGCATGGTAGCTCCATTACCAGTACTTGGTAGATATTGGACATTGTATGCAGGAGTCTTTCTAGAACCGGAGGAATTTGCGCAAAAGAGTTTTGAAAGAGCATTAATGGAATACTTTGACGACAATTCTGGTATGTGTCGTTTCCACCGCAAATGGGGAGAGAAGTATTTGCCAAAACTATTAGAAGAACTCTATGGACTACCTAATGTTATTGAGAGAGTTAAGCAGAGGTATCGTGAGATCATGAGATACCAGGAGCTTGCAGGAGCTTATCCAGTATTCTGGGATAATGAGAAAATAATTGACTTCATGGCTTTAGCTGCTAAGGAATATGCTAATGAGGAGTGGACTAAGAAGTTTGAAGAAGATAAGTATATGGCCTCCAGGGAGTGGTGGAATAGATTTTATGATAAACTAAACGAGCTAATAGCCAAGTGAGCTATATAGTTTTTCTTCGTAAATAATATTTCTTCTTAAGATCTTATTTATCTCAGAATGTTTTATATTTGTGTTATTGCACAAAATTTTCTAGGTGAAAATACATGAGTGGTTATGGAGGAGGCTATAGTAAGAGAAAGGGGAGTCGAGGTAGAGAAAGAGGAGCTAGTGGACGAGGCGGATATGGACGAGGAGGTGGAGGAGGACCACCACCATGGGCCGGGCAAGGCCGTGGTAGATGGAGAGGTAGTGGATTCCAGGGACCCGTGTCGGGGCCTATCCAGGGCTTTCAGGCCATGTCCCATGGTGTTGTGAGGATACTAGCTACTACACTTGATAACCGTGGTTTAGAATCAACGATATCTCCGATGTTTGCAAGATCTCCGTATATTACTATAGTTGATATAGTCAATGGACAGATTTCAAATGTTGATTCCCTACAAAACCCATATGCTCAGGTACCACAAGGAGCTGGCAGATTATTTATACAATGGATAATGTCAAGTGGAGCTAAAGCAGTAATAACTTCAAATATAGGGATGAATAGATCTCAAATATTACAGCAAAGCGGTATAAATGTACATATAGTACCTGCTGGCACTAGGCTAATTGATGCCCTTAAAAGTCTTGGATACATAAAATAGTATTTGATTAAGGATAAAGAATCAATGGTGTATGTATTGTCGGGGCCTCCATGGAGATGGCATTGGGGGAGACATGGTAGGGGTAGAAGGCCAAGGCCTAGGCATATATGGTTTATGCCTCGCACGGTAACATTTATACCGTTCAATGAATTTGGGGAAGCAATTGAAGCAGAACCAATATATTTAATGCCTGATGAACTAGAGGCTCTAAGACTTGTTTATTTCCAAGGTCTTACACAGGAAGAGGCTGCTAAGAGAATGAATATATCTCGTGGAACACTATGGAGAGCACTTGATAATGGTAGAAAGAAACTTATAAGAGCATTAATTGAGATGCGCCCAATAGTACTTGTAACACCATCAGCTTCCCCGCCTAAACAGGTGTAATTAATGGGTCATTATATTTCTATAAAAATACTAATAACGACCATGATTTCTATCATAATAATTGTTTCACTGATCCTATTAACTGTAAAGTCTCCGGAGATAAAAAGCCAATATACACCTACAACAAAGACCCGGACTAATCAATCATTAAAGTTAAAGCCTATAAAACAATGTAATGTGACAATAATTGTAGACAATAATCCGGATAAGAATTTAATCGCTGTATGGGGTTTAAGTATACTTATTGATGTACCTGGTTTTAGGATTTTATTTGATACAGGTCCTGATCCAGAGAGTCTTAAAAACAACATGGAGGCTCTTGGAATTGATCCAAGATCTATAGATATTATCGTATTATCACATGAACACGGAGATCATGTAGGTGGCTTATCATTTATTGCTCATGTTAACCCAGGCATTAGAGTTTACATACCAAGTAGTATGAGCAATAGTGTTAAGGATCGTATTAGAAGTTTAAAGGTTGAGGTTGTTGAGATTGATAAGACAACGGTTATTGCCGATGGTGTGGCTATTATTGGTGAAATATACGGTCCTCCATGGGAGCAGGCCTTAGCAGTATATGTTGAGGGTAAGGGTTTAATTGTATTTGTAGGTTGTAGCCATCCTGGAGTTGTAAATATAGTTGGTAAAGCCATTAGTGATCTTGGTGTTAAGACATATATGGTTATTGGTGGTTTTCATATGGCTGAAGCATCATTTAATGAGTGTCAAAGGGTTATTAATGAGTTGTTAAGTTATGGTGTAGAATATATTGCTCCAATTCACTGTAGCGGTGATACTATTAGATCAATTCTGGCCTCTGACTATCCTGATCACTATATTGAGTTGCATGTAGGCGATCATATACAATTATAATTCCTCTAATAGATTTCTGTGCATATGCACAAAATTTATAACGGATTTAGGGCAACCTAATACTTGGTGATAAGATATGGCGTGGTCCTTCCCAGGATGGGGTTGGAGAGGAGGACGAGGATGGGGAGGAGGCTATAGATGGGGCTGGAGTGGACCGTGGCCTGGCAGAGGCCCATTTAGTTACCTTCCACCATGGCAAAGACCCGGATGGATATTTGGACGCGGTGCTTGCTGGTGGCTATTCGGGTATCCTTGGGGCCCTAGATGGTATTATCCATACTACTATCCATGGACACCATATCCTATGTATCCATACTATCCATTGCCTAGGTACTATCCAATGTATCCATGGCCGTGGTGATCGTGTATGAGTTGGTGGGACTATTACATATATTCACGGCCTCCATATTGGTATTATCCACCAATACCGCCTGACCCAATGTATCTCATGACTACTGCCTATCAATGGCTAATAATACCATACTATTACATGCTTACACTAGAAATGTATCGTGCAATAATAGATATCTGGAAAAAGAGTATTGAAAATCTAACCAAGATGACTGAGTTAAAGCAATAATTATATGGGTGATTAATTATGAGCTACTGGTGGTACCGATTTATGAGGAAATATATGTGGTATCCACCTCCATTCCCACTAATGTATCCAATGCCATATCAGCCACAATATCCCATACAACAACAAGCGATACCTCAACAATCGCAACAGCAACAGATACAACAGCCTCAGCAAATGCAACAACCCATGTACTCATCCTATCCAATGTATCCACCTCCACCATACTACCCACCTCCACCTCCGCCACCGCCAATGACTCCTGAAGAAGAACTAGCAATGCTAGAAGAATATAAGAAGGCACTAGAAGAAGATCTAAAGGAAATACAGGATGAATTAAAGAGTATAGAAGAGAGGATTAATGAGCTTAGGAAAATATTGAAGAAAGACTAAAGTATTTTTTTACATATTCTTGCAGAAATCGTCCGTAAATATTCTTTTTAATAATGGCCTTGATCTATAAATAATTATGTGTTTAAGACTAACTTGTATCCCAATTATTACCTAACAATCACTACAGTAACTGGAGCATTTATAGCTACAGTCAAAGCTTTACTTCCTATTGTTAATTCGCTAGATACAGTTCTCCCTCTTGCTCCTAATATGATCATATCATATCCTCCCTCTGCAAGTTCATCAAGTATCCCCTTAGCGGTACTTTCAATAGCTGGATCAACTTCTTTTTCTTTATATTCAGCTGATAATCCTTTTTCCTCAATCCTTTTCTTAGCCTTTTCCAATGGATTAAAACTAGGCTCATAGCCCTTGGGTTTTACATACAGTACTGTAATCTTAGAACCATAGTGTCTAGCAATATCTATAGCGAATTCAAGAGCTCTAAGACTGGATTCGCTACCATCAACTGGAACTAGTATTTTCCTGTACAAAAAGCTAATTTCATAAGTTGGAGCCTCACGATAAGCAACCATCCCAACCACCATCATATGTTATATTTTCTAACCTATATAAAGACGTGTATGTTCCGAAAATTGTAAACTATGAACTAGATAAGTTTACCTTTAATGCCTAGGACTTTATTAGTCAATTTAAATGACTCCATAGGATCATCTACTATCCCAGTTAGAGCCCTTATTGCATCAATATTTTCTGGAACTACTATAGACTCCTGATGCACTGCTTGTATAAGCATAAGCTCTTTTCCACTAGCATATAATGAATCTTTCCAGACTATGAGCTCCGGTATATCATATCTATAGCGTCCAAGATCTCTTGCAACCTCTACTAGTTCAGCTGTACTCTTTATACCGGTGGTTCCTGAATCTATTAATGCAATTCTTTCATTATGCTCTAAAGCATCAATAACATAGTCAATATTAATTTCCTCCTTAAACCATATGTTGACTATATGTACATGCATTAAAGTAGTCGGTACAATAACAGCTGACGTTACTATATCTAGCCATGGAAGAACGGTCTTAACATCAATACCGTGATGACTCGGGATACTAACAGGATTAGGTACTATAGCATTAACTGGTCCACGTTTTATTTCTTTAGGATCAGCAGCTCGACGAATAATAACTGCACGCACACGTTCAATAGGATAGTAATTATTTAGTGTACATATAATTCTTAATAATCCAGTTGTATTACAGCTGACTACACGTACACTCTCCTTACCTAGGGCATCCTTATAATTGCATAGTGTGTTAAAGCTTATATCAGCGACTTCAGGCTTTTCACCGCCCTGAAATACCATTTTGACGCCGTATTTACGATACATTTCCTTGTATTTTAGACCATATCCTCCGGGTGTAGTATCTATAACAACGTCGATTTCTGATAACAGATCTTCTATTGTGCCATCAACTTCTATTCCATTCTTCCTAAAAAGATCTATTCGTTCACTTAATGTATATAATTTGTAACCTTTAGATCTAGCAATTAATGCTCCATAGTCAGGCGTGATCTTAGCTACACCTACAAGCTCCATATCAGGCATTTTTGAAACAGCATCTGCAACACGTTTACCTATAGTTCCATATCCATTAATACCTACTTTCACAGTCATGGAACACACCCGAGAAATACCAATTTTAGATTAATCGAGTTTTAATATTACCAGCCCAGGAAGAGTTTAGCAGACATGGCTAGTGCCTCCAGTGCCGGCAATGGTTCTCCTGCTAGAAATAGCAACAAGGCATTGCCACCTGTTGAAATATGTACTTTACTCTCATCAATTTCTTCCTCCTTTACTAAAGAAGCTAGATGTCCTCCGCCAATTAATATAAATGCATTACTATTGAAAGCATATTTCAATAGCGTATCAGTACCTCTACGGAATCTTTCATCCTCAATAACTCCTGCGGGACCCCTCATAACAATGATCTTTGCTTCTTTAATAAATTCGTTATACATAGATAGCGTATTAGGTCCAAGATCCATTATTCTCCCTGTAATTTTCCCAATACTTTCCTCTTTAACTTCGCCATCACTACTTAGTGTTACGAAATCTATTGGTGTCTCAATTGGAGCCCCTCTAAATAGTACATGCCTAACCCTAGGTATTAATGTAAGAATACCCTTTTCTTCAAGAAATCTTAGATTATCAATGCCTATATTGATGCCTTTAGCGACCAAGAAGAGTTGCGCGAGAATACCAGTAGTTAATATACGATCAGCCATTTTACTTGTTACAAGATGCTCAATAACACGTACAAGATCATGTACCTTTGCCCCGCCTAATATAAATATTCTTGGAGATTCCATCCTATCAAATACTTTTCTTAGAGCATTAACTTCTTTCTCAAAAACCGGTCCAGCGGCACTAGGTAAAACTAGTGGAAAGCCTACGAGGCTTGGCTGACTTCTATGTGATGTAGCAAATGCATCATTTATATAGGCATCAAATAAAGGCCCTAATCTTCGTACGAGAAACGTATTAGCTTGCCTTTCAGGAATGGCTTCAATAAGCTCTTCAGATACGAATCTTAGATTATCAAGTAATATTACTTCACCTGGTGAAAGTTTCTTAATCTCCTCTCTTGCAGCAGGTCCCATAACATCTTCTACGAACTTTACTTCGATACCACTATATTTACTAAGTAGTTCAGCATGTCTATTTAGGGGTACAAAATCGTGTTCTCCGGGCCTCCCCTGATGCGATATAGCTACAACTGCTGCATGGTATTTTTCAGCTAATGTACGTATTGTTTTAGCATGTACTCTTATCCTACGGTCATCTATTATGTCTCCAGTATCAGGATCAATTGGTACATTAATATCTATTCTAACTAGTACCTTCTTATCATAAACATCTATATCGCTAAGTGTAGGTATTCTTGGTAGGACAGGTTTCGCCATACTCTCTCCCGTAGACATATATGACTGCCCAAGTATATAATAATAGCTTAATATTGCATGTAGTTATTACATTATAGAATATAGAATTATTTAGTCGATATAATTTTTAACAGTACCGGGGTTGACAAGCTCGTTATATAAATCAGTAGTAAAGCTCCAAGGTAAAGCTCCATAGGTAATAAACCCATTGTTAATCCTGTTGCTGCTATAACTAGATCAACTCCAGCACGAGGCATCATTCCTATACCTATAGTTAACGAAGAACGTGGGTCTAGTCCGTATAAAAGAGCCGCAAGACCACATCCAATGACCTTACCTATGATCCCTGCCATGACAAGGCTTAAAGCAACAAATAATGCTTTATCAACATCTATAGTTGATACTATGCTCCATGGATCTAGTAGAAGGCCTGCATATACAAAGAAGAATGGACTTATAAAGTTTACTAAGAACATATAATGGTGTCTTAGATTTTTTGAACGAGCTGTTGATGCAAGCGCTATACCTGCAAAATACGCGCCCACTATAGGTCCTAGACCAAATATGGCGGATATAGTTGCAAAACCAATGCCTATAATTAATACATGCGTTAATACTGCCCCGCCTATATGACTTTTTACAATAAATTTCGATACAAAGGTATCTCCATATTTATATAGTAAATAGAATCCGCCTAGAATAATTGCAAGTCCTAAAATAGTATGTAAAACGGATCCAAGTTGTAGAACCCCATATGTTGCGATTGAGGAAGCGATAGCATACAATATCATTGCATATACATCATCTGCAATAGCAGCACCAACAATTATCTCACCAACCCTTGTACGTAATACACCGAGTTCCATTAAAGTTGCTACAGTAACACTAACACTCGTAGGTGCAAGTACTACTGCAATAAATAAACTTGTTATCCAGCCGTATCCGAATAGCGATGAAACTAGTAATGCTAGTGCAAATGTAGCTATAACGCCTCCCATAGCAACAACCATAGCTTCAATGCCGTAAACGCGTAATTCCTCAATTGATGATTCCATGCCAGCTAAAAAGATCAATACAACAATTCCAAGCCAACCAACAACAGCTACATTAGCTGGTACATGGATTAGGCCTAAAATAGTTGGCCCAACAATAATTCCCGCTAATAGATCTCCGAGCAGAGGTGGTTGTTTAAATCTTACAACAACTTCTTCAAGGATCTTTGCAAATATCAAGACTATTGCTAAGTCAATAAGAATTACAACCTCTTCATTCATTAAGTCCACCGGTAGTACTAAGGATATTCTAACATGATATTCTATCATATGGTAAAGTATATAAATAATATAAGACTTAGGTAAGGATAAAGATGTAAAAATGTTAGAGGCCCAATTATGCCTTATCTTGTTAAAGTGGATCTAAACAAGTGTATAGCTTGTGGTTTAGCATGGACTATATGTGATAAAGTATTTGAACCCGATCCTGAAACGGGTAAAACAATTATAAAAAGTGATTATAAAATTGAGGAAACAAGTGATTATTCCCTAGGATTAATACCAGATGAACTATATGAATGTGTGAAGAATGCTGCGGAAAATTGTCCTGTTCAGGCAATCTCTATTGAAGAAAAATGAACAATAGTAAATTTACTCAGTAGATCTTAAAGGAATAATTTTAGCTTTTTTAGAAATTATAGCCGATACACCTTCCGGATCAATGATTATGATTGTAAAGGGTTTAGCAACATTTCTAGCCTCTTCTAACTCCTTGATTTTTTTCTCGCAATTCTCCCTAGGAGCATCCGGTGATGAGCATAGAAATTTTGTTTTCTCAATAATATCCAATATGATTCCTTCAACCGTTGTTATGTATCCTCTAGATGCAGGACCCGGCGTTATCTCTACACCTAGTTCTGGTATTTTAATTGATGCAGTACTAGCTCTAATAACAAGAGCGTTTTCATCACCTGGTTTTTCAACATTATATACTATTTTGCGAGGGTCTCGCGGTTCTGCAAGTCTTACATCACTAAACTTATATCTACAATAACTACATGTCCCACTAGCTATCAATACCTTGCCAACCAGCGGCATTTCATATAAAAATTCTTCGATCTTCATCTTTTTTCTACAAGAGGGACAATCTATTTCGTATTCTAATATTTTTTCTAAATTTTCTCCATGCAAATTCTTTAATCACCAATTATAATATTTAGAGATACAATTAACTATAAATTCCACTATAAATTAATCATTTTAGAAAGTATAGAGTCATTAGGTAGATAACGTGAAAAAATATATGATAGCATTAGTATTATTATTGGCGTTTTTAGGTGGATTAGTTAAAATCATTGGTGGATTTATCTATGGATCTAAGGCCCTATATGTTGATGCATTAACATGTATAGCTAATTTCATAGCTTTAGTTTCAACAATATACTACTATAAATTGAGCCTTCTACCCCCGGATCTCGATCATCATTATGGTCATTATAAATTGGGATTCGGAGGAGCCCTTATATCAGTCATGGCATATTCCTTTGTTGCTGGCCTAGTTATCTCAAGACTATATACAATTGAACCATATGAAGTCCGTATTGGAGCCCCTGTTTTCGCATTATTAGGCTTTATACTCTATGGACTAGCTATTATAGTAGCTCGTAGAATAAGTGAGTTCTTCGGCCCATATTCCATATTTACTGTAAGTGAATTAATTGAGAGCATAGTAGTAATCACAGCTAGTTTAGCAGGTGCGTTATTTAGCTATTTTATAGACTACATAGGTGCATTAATACTTGTAGCATATATCTTTATTGAATTATACAGTACATCTAGAGATCTACTAGTTAGCTTAAGCGATATAGCACCGCCTAAATCATATATAGAGTCTATCAAGAGATTCCTCGAATCAAAGGGATTTATTGTAGATCAAATAAAGGTAAGGAGAATACACACTAATTTAATGCATGGAGACATAGTTATATCGGTATCAGATCATTATACAGTAGATGAGATTAGGGAATTAATCAAAGAATTAAAGAAGGATCTACTAAGTAAATTTAAACTAGATGCATCAATTGAGATAAGATAAACTATCTAGCATCCTTAACAAAGACATTATTTCTTTCAATAATCCATGTCTAATTGATTTACAAATAAGTATGCTTATATCGATCCAGTGCCTTAATACAAGTAGAGCATCATAGGCCTTTATCACATATTCCTTATTATTAGTAGTCTTATATCGATCTAGGTAGAAAATTATGAGATCTTCTGGAGACAAAGCATTTATTGTAAATCCATCGATATCTATAGGTATTAGGTCATAGTTTTTTATGGGAATAGAAATTAGTTTTATTATCCTTGACGTATCTATATTTGTTACTCTATAGCCTCTAGTCGTCGATATACTATGTTCCCGTTTAATGAAGTTTTCCAAATAATTTATGCATTCTCTATCTACTGCTAGTTCTATTGTATCAGAATAGTATTTACCAAAGCTATAAATTTCAATTAGGAAGTTTCCAACTAGCGTTATTTCAGAATTGCATAAGCGTCTTAGATCATTATTTAATAAAGCTATATAACTTAGTATTTTCTCGGTTTCCCAGATTAAGGTATCCTGCATTTTACATCTATATAATAATGTATTCTGGCGCCTTATTATAGTGTAGAAGCCTAGTTAATGAGGAATCTGTTTATATTTTATTTAATAAAATAATAATATTGGGAGATATTTTGGTTGACGATAAATACTCGGAGAAACCCATTATTAGATGTGTTACTGGATTTACAAAAACCGATATTGACTGGAGTAAAGATGGCTTGAAGAAGGCTTTCGAGAATACTCTCAATATTGTAGAAGAAGCTAGCGATCTATTGAAATCAAACGGATATAATGTATGGACTAAGAGAATCTCTCTTTCTATTCCACCCATTACTGTATATTCTAGATTACCAGATATGTTATCAGATGTTATTCCAAGTAATTACCTAGTTAGTACTGGTTGCTTATTTCTAGAAGAAGTAAATATTGATAAAATAACGGATATTGTCTCTCAAGGCATATATCTCTGTCTCATTTGGGGAAAAGAACCTGATGCTATTAAGGTAGCTGACATTTTTATAAAAGCATCATCTCTTGATCCCATAAATGCTACTAGAATAGCGTTGAGCCTAACAGGAACACCTCTTGAATCACCTTATTATCCATTATCAACTAGTTTATATGGTGAAGGAATAGGCATAGCATTGCTTTATCCAAAGTACCTAGAACAAATTTTTAATAAGAGAGGGCTTAGAGGTATTAAAAAGTGCCTACTAAGTATTGAAAAGGATTTCTTAACTATATTTGAAGAGTTTAATACTAGATACTTTGTCGACTACAGCATTAGTCCATGGATGGAGAATAGTGTTGTAGAACTAATTGAATCTATAACTGGCTATTCTCCAGATAAACCTGGCTTCATGCATGGAATATATATTCTTAATAATGTCTTAAAGGAATTCATGTCTATGAGTAAATTGATGCAAGGATACAATGAGGTCATGTTACCATATGCTGAAGATAATTTACTATTAAAATATGGTTTTGAGGGTAAAATATCTGCTAAAGATTTCCTTAGATTTTCAAGCGTATGTGTATCAGGTCCCGATATGATTGTAGTACCTAATGATAGGAGTAAATTAATTGGTTATATAAGGGACTCTCTAGCACTTGGTAGATCCAAGGGTAGATGTATGGGTTTAAGAATAATTCCCGTAGACAGTAAAGTTGGTGAGAAAGTCGTTCTTGGTAAATTCGGGGAAGTATATGTAATTGACTATTAGACTAAGCGATACTCTTTACCAGCATATAAATAGATCTTTCCTTCGTTCTTTAATTGTTCAAGCAAGAGTTTTTCCTGATCACTTAATTTTTCTGCATCCTTTCTACTTATAGGAAATCTGCTTATAAATTCATTATAATAGTCTGAATCAACAACTAATGATCCAATTACAATTGCTTTTCCATTATATATTAGACTATGGAGACTATCACCTAATAAGTTTCTTGCTTCCATAAACGACATTATTGGTTTAGGCAAACGATCGATTCTTCTTTTTCTCTTTGTACCTGACTTTTTAGCCTTATCTAATTCGGTTCTTAAATTTCTTAATTCTTTCTTTAGGTTAGATAATAGTCTATCAAGACTAGCGATTTTTTCTTCAAGGTCGTTTAATCTCTTCTCAAGTTCAGCTAGATCTTCATAAGCTTCTTTAATTGGGCTTTTTACTGATTTAAATTCTCTATGTATCTCCTTTGTTTCTGTATCAATAATCTCTCTTTCTTTAGCCCCTGCTTCTTCACTAAATTTAGCAATTATTTTCTTAGCAATGGATTCACCCATATCAGTCAATACATATCCGTATGCACTTTTTCCAACAATACCCTTAGATTTAAGCCTATATAGTATTGCACGAGCTAGATTAAGACTTATGCCTAGTCCCTGAGCTACATCCTTCATAGAAGCACCCGGATTATTGTAGAGAAATTCAATGATTTTTTCCGTTAAGGTTTTCTCCTTCATTAAATTTTATCCCCACTAGTTGTTCTATTCTTTTAAATATGTTGATCCCTTAATAAAGTATAGGATCGCATTAATCGGGAATATATGAATTAAGTTGTTCCTTCTATAATTTAGAAATAAAGTCTTGTAGTATTCCTAATTATTTCAATAGCCCTTCTATAATCTCTATTTTTAAGACTATTCAATACTTCACTAATTAACCCAATATTGTTATTTAAAAGAGGTCTAAGGATCTCATATAGAGCATAATGTACTTCTTCTTCACGATTAGAATAATACTCTAATAAAATTTTATATGCCTCTATAAAATCATTGCTAAGTACATCCCACCAAAATGACTTATTATAATTAATCTTTGTGAATTGCTCTATGAAATAGCTGAAACCAGGCATTACGGTATTTATATGCCTAAAGATCCTTTCTATTTCTATCCTATTAATTCTCTTATAGCCTTGCATATTCTTTAACACCTCAGTATATTGTTTAATACTACATGAAGATTACCAACGCGCTTCTTTAGATCCGAATACATATTTACATCACTTAAGTACTTCTTTTGACAGTTTAGGTATGTGTATTATACGTCCTGTTTTAATTTGAGCTCTATAGTTATACTTCTACTTCCCTTACCTATATATTAGAGAGCATTCATAAGCATACCTTACAATAGATTCTTCGCCAAGGAGATCATATTTTTCTAAGGCCGTGAAGTATTAGTAGCTCTGGCTTATACTTCTCAAAAGCTCTATATCATGATACTCATTGACAAATGCTTGATGGCTTCTATATGTATTGAGCTATGCTCAAACGAGTCTATATTCAATAATCCATAATGCTTCTATGAATCCCCTCCTTAAAATGCTTGGGGAAAAACGCAAGCGAATAATAATTATATGTATATCCTATGTTTAATAACGTATTTTAGCAAAATATTGTATATTATTGGACTAACAAGGCATGCTGTCGTATACGATATGAGTGCTTTAGCATCCATTTGTACTCTCCCTAAATTGGCATCAATAACATCGCATTTAGAATAATAATTCTTTATTAGGCAAGAAAGACATATTCTAAAGCTACTAATAAATTTACTATATTAATGGGATATTAATGTGATTTTAGAAACGAATAAATATGGTGTATAAATAGTGATCATAAGTTCTATTATACTAGCTGCAGGGATATCCGAAAGATTTCCGGCCGGTAAGCTTATTCAGAAGATTACAGTGGATCATAGGGAGCTACCTCTAATAAAGTACGTTGTTGAGAAATTTAAAGCCGTAGACTATATTAGTGAAATAGTTGTTGTACTAGGACATGATAAACTTAGAATTATGAATTCAATAAACGATCCATTTATTAAATTTGTTTTAAACCCGAATTATATGGCTGGTATGAGCTATAGTGTTAAAGTAGGTGTTAGATCAGTTATTAAATACGCCGATATTGTTTTGATTCATCCCGGTGATGTCCCGTTTATTAAAGTTCAGACAATAGAGGAATTAGTACGTAGAGCAATTGAGCTATACCGCTTCAATAGAGAGTTCATAATTATTCCTAAGTACGGGGTAAAGGGAGGCCACCCAGTAATTATATCGAGAGGATTAATAAAGTATGTTCTAGAGATTAATGAAGAAACAAGAGGACTTAAGGGATTTCTTAATCGATTTAGAGACAAAATAGTATATTATCATACAACAGATCTTGGAGTATTATATGATATTGATAGACCAGAAGATCTTGAGAAGGCCCAGGAAATATTTAAAATAAAGTGGATTAGAAAATGAATTATGTCTTTTTACTCTTAAAATACTCACCAACATAGTGTCCAATGCCTGGTTTACCTACTAACTCCATATCTTCAATAACTACTTCTCCATTTACAATAACATGTCTGGGCCATCCACACATTTTAATGCCTTCAAAAGGTGTCCAATTAACCTTGTGATGCAATTGATCTGCTTTTACTTTTTTACATAAATCGATATCCAGTACTACAAGATCGGCATTACTTCCTACGGCTATAACTCCTTTTTTAGGATAGAGCCTCATTATTCTAGCAGGATTAGTTGATATAACTTCAATAAATCTATTAAAGTCTATTCTACCCTGCTTTACACCGAATGTATACATAAACGGTACGATAAGTTCAATAACGGGTATGCCGCCCCAAGCACTCCATACATCGGTTTCCTTCTCTTCCTTTGTAGCTGGTGCATGATCGCTTGTAACAGCATCGACTACTCCACGGGCAATAGCATCCCATAAAGCTTCAACATCTATTCTTGTCTTTAGAGATGGAGCGATCTTTAGATAATTACCCCACTTACCTACATCGTCTCGTGTGAAATATAAGTACTGTGGACAAGTTTCGGCTGTAATCATCGTACCCATTAACCATAAATGCTCAACCATATGTACTCCAAGCATGGATGTTAAATGAACAATATGCACATGAGATAATGTATAAGAAGCATAATATCCTACTTTAGCTATTGCAAGTGCTTCAGCAAAATCACTACGTGCCTCATGATGTGCCAATGGATCATTCCTTCCCTTTACAAGTTGTAAGCCATGTTCCACTAAGGCATGATCTTCTGCATGTACCATAACTACACCATTATGATCCCTTACTAACTCCATGATCCTTAGGATATCATGATCATTTGCCATCCATTCCCTGCCAAGAGTAAATACCTTATAACCTACTACACCCTCCCTAGCTAGATCTGGTATTGAGGACAAATTATTGCCTCTCATCATACCTGCATGAATACCAAAATTAACATAGCTATCACGTAAGCCAGCTTCAATCTTCAATTTAAGCCTATCAACACTATCTACGAACATTCTAAGAGGCATATCATATATAGTAGTTAAACCTCCGAAGGCAGCTGCTAAACTTCCGGTTTTCCAATCCTCATGATGGATATAATCAGGATCATATATATGGGCATGAATGTCAATACCTCCTGGTATAACTGGCAAACCCTTGGCATCAATTACTCTATCTACTCGATGAATATATCTTTCAGGATCTTTGGTAAAAACTTGAATAAGTCCATCATTAACAACTATACTTGCCTCTATAAAGTGTCCGTCAACTAGTAACTTGGCATTACGGATCATAAGATCCATATCATACACCCATATTAGAGAATATTTCCTATCTCCATAAATATTCTATTATAATGCGTTGTACTAATTCCAAATAATATAAATAAACTTTTATAATTAAATGATTTACCACAACATGTCCTTTTTCCTAAATAAAGAAGGTAGGAAATTAAAGAACCTCTATTATGGGCTTAATTAATTTTCCATTGTTTACATCAACCAGTCCTCTATCAGTTATTCTAATTTCTGGTATAACGGGTAAAGCGATCAGTCCTAGCGTCATGTGTATGTTGTTAAAGTTAACCCCATAATCCTTTACCACTTCTTCCATAGACTTTAACTGATTATATACTGTTAGATAGTCCTTGTCACTCACAAGACCTGCGATAGGTAATTCTATTAAAGCCCTTACTTTACCTTCTTCAGCTAGGGCTATTCCCCCACCTACTTTAACAATAGCCTTTATAGCTAAGATCATATCATTAATATTTGTACCTGCTACAATTAAATTATGTGTATCGTGGGCTATGGTCTGAGCTATTGCCCCTTTCTTTAATCTTAGGCCTTTAACAAATCCTTTGCCTATATTGCCACTCCCATGATGCCTATCTATAACAGCTATATGGATTATATCTCTCTCCGGATCACTTTTTATATATCCATTTTCTACTCTCAATTTATCCTTAATCCATTTGGTTAATGCATTTCCTGGTATGGCCTCTATAATATTAACTAAGACAGAACCATGATCAATTGGTGCTTTAAGCAAGAGTTCATCAGGTTCGGGTACTCTTCTAATATTAATGGTTCTTCTAGCCTTTTCCGGATAATTATATGTACCAGGTTCTCTGTAAAGCCATCTTCCATCCTTATAAATAATTTCTCCATTTATAATTGTTGTTTGTACATTTATTGTTTCAATACTAGGGGATAAGATTATGTCAGCATATCTTCCAGGGGCAATAATACCTATACGATCATCTAGTTTTAGATGTTCAGCAGGATTTATAGTAACCATTTGAATAGCCTTTATTGGATCTATTCCAAGATCTATAGCCTTATTAACTATATAGTCCAGGTAACCCTTTTCAACAAGATCTTCAACACTAATATCATCGGCAGCTATGGTTACTCTTCTAGTATCAATGTTATACCTAGTAATAAGCTTAGATAATGCCTCAAGATCCTTCCATGCACTACCTTCTCTCATAAAGATATACATGCCTTTGCGAAGTTTTTCGAGGGCTTCTTCAGTTCTAGTTGATTCATGATCGCTTGTTATTCCAGCTACAAGATACGCATCAAGTTCTTCTCCACAAAGTAATGGAGCATGTCCATCAACTACTTTTCCAAGTAATTTAGCTGATGCTATTTTTACAAATACTTCGGTCTTAGCATTTAATACACTAATGAAATCCATGACTTCTCCAAGTCCAATAATGCCTGGATCCTGCATAAGCATAGCTACTTGTCCAGCATCAATTACCATACCGCCACTATCGAGTCCAAGGCTTGGATCAACAGCAGGTACACAACTAGGTACTTCAAAATAAAATCTTAC
Source organism: uncultured Desulfurococcaceae archaeon (assembly GCA_964531225.1). Taxonomy (GTDB): domain Archaea; phylum Thermoproteota; class Thermoprotei_A; order Sulfolobales; family Desulfurococcaceae; genus CAZHDB01. The sequence goes on along the minus strand of CAZHDB010000003.1, from coordinate 62,660 downwards.
CGGACTATAACGGCTTTCTTCTATGAAATACCTTATACCATCTATCCCAAGTACATTTCCTATCTCATGTGGATCTGCTACAATGGAAGTTACTCCATGAATAGCTGCTAATTTACCAAATTCACGGACATTCAACATACTAGACTCAATATGTACATGTGACTCAATGAATCCCGGTATACTATAGTACTCCTCTCCATCGATAATAACTGTCTTATTACCAATGTACTTCTCTAGATCATTTATTTTATCAACACGTACAATATAACCATCATAAACAATGATATCCCATTTTTCAAGAATTTCGCCAGTCACTACATTAACAATATTGGTCTTTTCAATAATAAGATCGGCTTTTACTTTACCAAGAGCTGCTTTAACAAGATTCCTCGGCGTTTCAAGAAGGCTAAACAATTTATTACACCTTTAATCAATACGCATCGTATACCCTAAATTTTTAAGAGATTAGTTGACTCTTGAGGAAATTAAATCTAACGTATAATGCTAAATTCTAATAATATTTTAAATAGCATCACCATAAAATATGGCTAGATTACTGCATAATTTAAACTACTAGCTCTACTAACCTATAATCTTGGACAGATGCATCTTCATATATTACTTTCACATGTACTAGAAACCATGTATTTGGAATTAATTCAGCCAAGATTAGTGTTTCATTAATTTCATGAATATCAGGGCTAATTGGTTCCAATACTACGAGGTAAGCATTATATGTCCTACCGTTAATACTAAATGTAGTCTTTTCATTATATGAGAGATTGTATTGTGTATTATTCATAATCAGCTCATTAACTGTGATCTCTATGTCTATATCACTGTTTATGAGATTTAATATCATGGATTTAAAATCAAGTAGTACATGCTCAGCATATAATATTCCTTCTCTTCCGCTAATATTAATTACATCCACATTACCCTCAGCATAAGTTACTTCATCATCCTTGTTAAGTCCAAGAATGAGATCCATTGTTCTATGGTGTACTTGTGTACAATTCTCCATAAATATATTGACAAAGATGTCATTATAGGTAATGTTTATTCTGTGAAAACCTAATCTCATACATTGATTTCCGTAACCTGTATCTAATACCCTATATACCATATCTTTGAAATGGAGTACTAGATTATAGAAACTTGAAGAATTCCATGTACTAGCTTTACTTGTAGTATTGATTGTACTTGTTGTACTGATCTCTGAACTTACTAGTCCTTGGGAAGTAGTTGAAGTAGTTGTTTCGTTCGTCCTATGTAGGTATCTACTAATGTCGACAGGGATCGTTAAATAACCAGCATAGATTAAATACAATACGATTATTGCAATTAGGAATACTATTATAAATACCTTTGTAAGAGTGCCCAAGGATCCCCACTATACACATTGCTGCAGAAACTCCATTTATAAAAAGAGGAGTTCCACTAAGGCTGATCTATACTGGGATTTATTAATAAATGTTGTCTTACAATAATCTTCGTCATATGGATGTCCATGATATATTTTATTAAGGAGTAATAGGGTAGGCTAATCTAAGATAATATGAACGCGGTGTATGTACATGCCTAAAATATTTGATAAGGAAACAATTACAGCTCTAAAACAGATATTTTCAAAATTCCCAAGTAAGGTAACAGATTACTTGATCATAGCACCTGCTAATGTTAAATGTGAAACTTGTAAAGACGCAATAGAACTAGCCAAAGCATTAATGAAGGTATCTGAAGGCAAACTTGAAATAAAAATTATAGAGAAAGGTAGTGATGAAGCGGAAAAATTCAAGCCTAGATACGCTCCTGCATGGATTTTCGGTGCTCCAGCCCATAATATTAGGTACTATGGGTTACCACTCTCTCAAGAGTTTCCACCATTCATTTATGTTCATCAGTATATTGTGACTGGTGAGTTAAAGATTCCTAAGCAAGTTATCGAGGAAATCAAGGACATTGATATACCATTACATGTTAAAGTATTTGTAACTCCTGAGTGTCCTTATTGTCCATTAATTGTTGATATTTTGAATCAAGCAGGCCTTGTTAATAGTAATATATTAGTTGAGACAATCGAGACTATGGAGTTTCCATGGGAAGCTGATAAATATGGGGTATTTTATGTTCCTGCAATAATCATTAGTGATGTTGAACGTATAGATGGTTATGTACCTCCCGATATATTGATCAAGTTTCTTAAGAGGGCTGTGTATAAGTTAAAGGGTCAAGAAATACCAAAGGATCTAAAGATAGAGCTTACGCCTCAAGTTGAGGTTCCTGTAGAATATAAACACGAGAATATTAAGCCTCATGACCATGAACAAGAAACTAATTAATTCTAGGTGTCTATAATGTATATTTCAATATCATCTAAACGTGGAATTAATGAAAAGGAAATTCGTGAACTTAGTAAAACTGCTGAAGACTACTTAGAAGTAATGTATGTTCTTGAGAGAAGATACGGTAGAATCAGAATCAAAGATATAGCTGATAGACTCGGTGTAAAGCCAAGTAGTGTGATTGAATACCTTAAAAGACTAGATAGTGAAGGATTGGTAAGCTACAAACCGGGGACTAGAGCTAAACTAACTGATAAGGGAAAGAGATTAGCTGAGAAGATATATGAGCGTCATGAAATCATAAAGAAGTTTCTTATTCTCTTAGGTGTGCCAGAAGAAATAGCTGATAAGGATGCATGCTACATAGAACACGGAATACATCCAATAACATTGGAAAAAGTTATAGAGTTTGTTAAAAGAATTAAAAAGTAATCAGATCCGGTTGTCGATCATCATGGCCCATTAGTTATAGGGCTCTTTATAGGGCGCCTTCATCACCTAGTAAGTACTTTCTCAAGTGAAAGTATAAGCTTTTTTACACTATCGGACCATATAATGGTTTTGTCATTGATATCAATAATTCTTAGACCTAAGGCTCTTAGTTCGTCAATAATTTTTGTCGGCAGTTTCGAATCCAAACATAATAACGCACCCTCATTCGATAACAAGTATTTCCTAATAATATCATCATTAGCTAGTGCGTAAGGACCAAGAGCAAATGTATTTAATGGTGTTTTAATTAACCTAGTTGAAATAACTCTATTACTGTATCTAGGCTTACTAGCTAATACAGCTGAACCCATTATGAACTTTGATAAATATATACTAGAAGAACTAAGAAGTCTATTAATGTATTTAATATGTCTTTCATATTCAATTGCTTCACTACTGTATCTTCTAAAATAGTACAAAGGATCGTCCATGTGGATAGCCATATCTAGGTAGTCAATAACGGTATTAAAGATCTTTGATAAATCGTTCTCACTACACAATAAACAGCCAATTAACCCTCCAAACACGCCTCTCCATAGCTTCTTATTATGAAAATGTACTTCAATTAACTCGTTTTCAGAAATTAGTCCAGTTAAATACTTATTCTGTTCAATTGGGAGATTAAGTATGAATCCTTCTTTCGAACCAGTCGCCTTATTAAATACGTTAACAATATTCTTAAGATCAGAATCAACGCCATAAAGTATATGATATCCGCTATAATTATATGCCCATCCATTATGAATGTATAACTTCCTTAGACCAGGTTCGTCTGCAAATTCCTTACTACAAATTATTTTTAACGAGACATCGTCTCTATCACCTAGGCCGCATTCTCCCATATATGTTCCAAGAATAAAACCATATAGTCCATCTAGACTATTACCGCTGCAACCTCTCAAGCTAATAATATATTTAGATTTAGACAAAACATAGCACCCTAAAACAATCTATTGTCAGCTAATAGCCCGGTCATCATTGATCAGATCCGTGACATCCTTCTTCATCCACAGCGGCTCAGGCAGCCACCGCATCTTCATAAAACCATTTATGGTTCTGCAGTGATCGGGACTATCATCACAGCCTTTCTAATATAAAATGTTAATTTAAAGTATTATATAAACTAATAGTACAGCTAATATACCCGATAAATATATCCCATCAAAAGTTCCTGCACCACCTATAGATAATAATGCTGGTCCATAAACATTTACGAATTTATATAGATCCTTTTTAAGCCTAAGTATATCAGCTCCTATAAGACTACCTAATGAACCAGATATGTATGCAACTGGTATTGCAAGCCATGTTTCTCGGACAAGCATTATAGCGGTAAGTGAAGCTATTAGAGGAGGAATCAGGCCTGGAACGGCTATTCCTACTCCAGGTATGGCTCTTGAAGAATAATATGTTACGGCGCTTGTTAAAAGAATTCCGAAAACTATAGCGATGTATGCATTGGGATATGTTCTAAGCCCTACTAATAGTATTGTACTCAATATTATTGGGATAATGCATCCACCTATGTTTAATGCTATAATAATCTTATTCTCAACAAATTTAGGCATAATAACTGGGAAAGGAAATCCATAAAAACTAATATATTGTCTTTCAAAGACGATTCGATAAGTTCTTGTTCTAATTTCCTTAATCTTTAAATTAAATATACTGAAAATAAGGCTTAGGAAAAATAGATTTCCTGCTAAAAATAGTGCTAAGCCTCTGCTAAACCCTAGATTGATAAAGGTTTTAGCTAGAACTCCTTGAACTACTATAAATAAAGGTATTGTAATAAAGATGTATAGCCAAAATAGGAGTGGATGCGCTGGAAACGATATTATTATTCGATCCGACAATATTCTTCAATCCCTTGATTTGGTTTGCCCATATTTTAATTTCTATGAAGATGCTTTTAACAATAACTATTAATTTTCCAGCACTTATATAATTTGATTCATATAAAGTAATTATTTAAAACAATGACTATTTTCATATCCTCTACAAGTGAAGCTCTTCACTGCAAACTCCATCAATAGAACGTGTAACAAGAAATGTTTTTATTATCTGTCATAATAAAATTCATACTTCATGGGGCCTTATACATATTAATGCAGCATAATTAAATAGCTTTATAGAAATCACAATAAAGATCATACTTATTGTAAAAATTAGTAGTAACCATGGATATTAAATATACAAAAATGCAACAATACTATAGATCTTGATAAAATTCATGTATTTAGGAAAAAATTCTTGAACGTAATAATATATAGGAATGATCTGAGTCCTAAAATTTAAAAGACCCCTATAACTGGATTAGTACAGAGGAATGATCTATAGCGGGCTAGAAGCTATGGAATGGTGGAAGAAACCAGTTAGAGTTCTACAGTTTAATATAGAAGATAGATACGGTGTATACGTATCAAGCATTAGTGGAAAAGAACTTATCGACTATGCAGAGAAGATAGGGGCAAATGTACTGGTAATTTTTGCAAGAGATCCGTGGGGGAGAACTTATTATCGGAATACTAGTGTAGGACCTGTACATCCAAAGATGATCGGAGATCTTGTTAAAGAGGCTATAGAGGCTGGTAAGGAAAAAGGTATTAAAGTTGTACTTATGGTAGGCCATACAGCTAATCAATATATTTATAGAATTCATAGTGATTGGGCTCAGGTAAACCATAATGGAGAGGTAATAATGCTTGAACATGTACCATATGGGAGAACTATTTATGAACCCGAATGGCCCCAATTATGTATAAACTCTCCCTTCATAGAGCACATTAAGAAAGAAGTTAATGAAGCCATAGATCTTGGTCCAGACGGTATATTTCTCGATAGTTTCCGATATCAACCCGATATTGAACGTGCATGCTACTGTATCTGGTGTAGAAAAAGGTTTGCAGATGAACACGGATATGAAATGCCTAAGGAACCTAAATGGAGTGATAGCAGGTGGAGGACACTCTGGGACTGGAGATACAAGGTAGCTGTTGAAAGGATAAAACAGCTACATGATTTAGTCAAGAGTAAGGCACCACATATGTTATTTATGTATAATAGTCATCCTGGGGGCTGGGCTGGACGGACAAATCGTATTGTTGAAATGGCGCGTGACTATATAGATGTGGTTTTTGCTGAATGTAGTGAAGCAGATCACCAGCCACCTGGATTCATTACTGAAATGGTAAAATTAACACGTGCAATGTTTGGAGATAAACCCGTATGGGCTTCCCGTAATTATTTCCACTTATACCGTACGGCGGCATCAACAACGCCTCTTGCTATTAAACAGGGCTTAAGGGAGGCTATAATTGCCGGGGGATCTCCATGGCTACTTATATTCTCTACCTCTTACAGGCAGGATCCCAGCCTGCTCTATACAGCGGCGGAAGTGTTTAGAGAACATAAGATACTCGAGGAATACCTCTTTAATACAGAGCCATTATATTATGCTGGAGTAGTTGTTTCTAATACTACAAGAGATCATTACGGCAGGGATCATCCTGAGAGATATGTTGATGAAGTCCGGGGATTCTATTACGCATTAGTACATAACCATATACCTGTTCAATTTATTGCCGAAAGGGATCTAGTTAACCTAGATAAGTTGTTAAAATATCGCGTAATAGTTCTTGCAAATACTGTATGTTTATCGGATGAGGCAGCTAATACCTTGAAAAAATATGTTGAAAACGGAGGCTCTATTATAGCATCATATCTTGCATCAACACGTAATGGTGATTGTATTAGAATGTATGAGTTTTCATTAAAAGATGTCTTGGGCGTGGAACTTGTAGGAGTGCTTAGGCAGACGTGGAGCTATGTTGTCCTCGAGAAAAAGGATCATCCAATCCTTAAAGATATTGATAAGAACATCATCTTATGGGGCGACATGAGCTACGAGTTTTATAGAACACATGTAACACCAACACTGGGTAGACAAGCACTTGTCAGGACATTATCTGGTGATGAAATAGCATATATAGGGCTAGCCGGCGGTATATGGGGTTATGAATATACGCTTGGCAGGTCTCCGCCTCCATTTACCTCAAAGCTAGATAAACCATCAATAGTAGTCAATAAGTATGGAACCGGGAGATCCATTTACTTTGCAGGCCAGATCGGCAGACATTACTGGAGAGCAGGACTCCCTGAATACATGAAGCTCATTATTAATAGCATTAAATACTTAGGCGGAGACCTACCTATCGAGATTAACGCTCCTGAAACAATAGCTGTTGAAACCTATAAACAGGGAGATAGAATAATTATACATCTATTGAACCATACATATAATCAAAGGATTCAGTCCACAGGTATTGGTAAGACCCGGCAACCTCTACCTCCATACAGTTCTACTGAATCTGTACATCCACCTAAACAAGTCATTCCAATAAGTAATATTACAATAACCCTTAAGACAAATGGTGAAACTGGGTATAACATATTCCTACCTCTAAGAAATACATATTTAGACTACACTATAGAGAATGATAGACTCACATTTAAATTACCAGTTTTAAATGAATATGAAGCCATAGTAATTGAACCTAGAAAATAAAATGGTGCGATAAATGTATACAATAAATGCTAGATATGACCCGATTGAAAAGGTAATCGATAATATTAGGGACTCATACATAGTCATTGGAATTCCATCCAGAAATGTAGAACATACAATAACTTATGTACTACATAATGTTGTTCTAGGTCTTAAAAAATATTATGAAGGAATAAAGTCATCTATAATCGTATGTGATGGATTATCTACTGATAATACAGTTGACATAGTCAATGTGTATCGGAGACAAAAGAAGATACCTATATCAATAATTCCAAATACTGTGTCTAAAGGCAAAGGAGGAGCTATAAAACTTATAGTAGATTTAGTGGCAAAGTATAGTATTGCAGAGTCTCTTATATTTTTGGATAGTGATCTTAGGAGCATTACTCCTGAATGGATAGCACTCATGGTTGAAGGTACTAGACGATGCGGATTCGTAACACCATATTATGATAGACATAAATATGATGCGACTATAACAAATTTCATGGCTAGACCATTAACTGTAATGGCATATGGATTAGATATAAATCAACCAATAGGCGGAGATTTCGGATTAAATACTGATTTTATTAAAGTAATGACTATGGATGAATTATGGAACAATAATCCATGGTCTCTATTCTTTGGTGTAGATATTTTCCTTACTCATACAGCATTAGCTTATGGTATAAAAGTATGCGAAGCATATTTAAAAACAAAAATTCATGAGGCAAAGGATCCAGCTGAAGAGCTTAAAAACATGTTCATTGAAGTAACGGGAAGCCTTTATACATCATTAATAGAATATAGTGAAAAATGGACAAGGATGGAAAAATATTCGATTGATAAACCTCCATTAATAAATAGACCAGAACCCTTAGCAACTAATCCATTACCTGTAAAAGTTTCTATAGAAAATGCTAAGCTAAAGTTAATACAAGGTCTTCATCAAAATAAACTAGTATACAAGAAAATAATCCCAGAAAATATAATGATAAAGCTATATAGAAGAGAAACTATTGATCTAGGAATAGATCGTGATTTATGGCTTGAAATAATATATTATAGTTTCAAATACTTTATTAAAGAACCAAGGCTTAGTTTAAGGAAAAAGATGCTAGAATCACTATTCTACCTGTGGCAAGGTAGGCTTTATAATTTCTATAGAGAGACACTGGATAAAAGTGATGAAGAGTCGTATGGGATTATTAGAGACGAAGCAATGGAGATGTTTAAGAGAAGGAGTGTATTTGTAGAATTGGTAAAGGAGTACATTGATTATTAAATATCATAATTATTTTTCCTCGATTTCTCCTTTTACAATATATTCTTTGAAAAATATTGACAAGACTATTAATGAAAAAACATATAATACGGCTGTTAGTCTTAACGGTAGTTCTAGATCAATATCAAGTAGGTAGCCGCCAAGACCTCGTCCGATCCCTATCGGGAGCATCCATGATACATTGAATATTGCAGCTGCTCTTCCTCGATACATTGGAGGAACTATTTTCATTTGAAAAGCAGTATATAACGGATTTGCCACATTCATTAAGATACTTCTTATAATATAAATTGCGGATGCAAATAAGTAATTGTCTATAAAAGTAATGACAATAAGTAACGGTATACTTAAGGATGAGAAAAATAAATAAAGTCTAAGCGACCCACCCATTCTTTGAGCAAGATCGGGCAATAAGAATGACAATACTGCCATAAAAAGGTCTATACTACCAAATATTGAACCCAATTCTCCACTCTCTACATTATATTTAAGAACAAAGTAGTAACTAATATTGTGAATACTTAACGACGCTCCAAAACCCATTAAGCCTCCAACTATAGCAAATTTCCCTATAGTCTTCCATGGAATACTTACTTCTTTAATAATCGGCTTAACTATTTTTGGAGAAATATTTGGTTCCTCAACACCTCCTATAATGGGTATTAATGAAAGCCTTGTAAAAGCTATTACAATTATAATCCATCTATAAAGATCATGAATAGGTATGCTCAAGTAGAAAGCTAATAGTCCAGGTATCCAGCCCATATATGCACCAATAGCTCTGCCTAAGCTCCTCATACCGAATAAATAAGAATATGTATAATGGTAATCTTTTTCCCTACTAATTCTACTAAGTAAGACATCATAGGATATATGAAATATCTGCTCAGTAAAACCATATATAAAGCTTTGAAGAATAATTAATTCCCTAACTCCAGTAGCAATGAGAAATATTGATAATGAATCTATGAATAGTACATAGGTAAATAGTTTAACTACTTTCATTCGATCTATTTGCCAGCCAATAAGCAAGGTTGCTAAAAGGCCTGAAAAACTCATTATAGACCCTAATAATCCGTACTCGAAACCACTATAACCTAGACTTTTAAGAAACGGCGCATAAATAACCCATAATAGGTTTAATGTAATAGAATCTATAACACCAAATACTGTTAACTTTCCTGGCAATTTCTCACTAATTCTATTAATAACGAGCTGTGCCATTAGAGGCACCGCTAAAAACAGCGTCATGAAAGAAATAGCATTTATAAAGATAATAAAGTTAGCTTTTGTGATAGTTACATAATGAATGTTATGAGATATAGATTCTACAGAGGAATCACAGAATTCTAGATTCTACCGAGCCTACTGTAGCTCCACTATCCTAACTCCTGGATACCCAATGGTTAATTCTAATTTATAATTGCCAGAGCCTTTAACAAATACTTCTACATAGTATTTAAGTTCAATTCTTTTACCTCCATCGATATGTAGGAGGGGAGCTAGAGCCATTGATTTTTCTTCTATAGAGCTCCTCGTTATTGGTGATTCTAGAGGGGATAGGAAAGCCTCGGTATCTGTGTTTAAGTAATATTCCATTATAAATGGAGCTGTTAAGTTCTCACCATTTATATTAAACACTATTCTGATGATTAGAGAAGCGTTACCTATTCCTTCCCTATACTGGGCTTTAAAGTAGATGTATGGGATATTAAGAATAAGATAATACGCGTCCCCATTGTCTTCAAATACTCTAATCAATCCCTGCCTAACGCCCCTAGGAATGTCGACTTTAAAGCTGAAAACTTTGCTATATACTTTAACATAATCACTACTAAACAATGAAATAGTATAATTTCCTGTCTCGGAAATTACGAGGCCTACGGCCGTAACATTCCTCGCTGGCTCATATCCTTGCTCACTATAACTTTCAACATCTGGAGTTATTTCTATCCTATCTAACATACACATGTAGATATAGATAACACTATCTTGCTTAAGCATAGATACAGATCCATGATCACATATGACCTCGTTATTAATAATAGTCTGCTTGATTCTAGCAGTAGATCTGGTTATTCTATCAGGATCTAATACGTTTATATATGGCCCTATAAGAACATGGAAAGACCTCGTAGAATCTTCTTTACCTTCTAAACCAAGGAGTGTATTACAGTAAAGTATTGCAAGAGAAGCAACTGCAACTAATGCTATGATTATTAGAGGAAATATTTGCCTATACGAGTGTCCCTTCATACTCATCACTAGTAGATATACCTTATATCCAATGAAAGCTCTGGACTATGTTTAAACCAGGAGATTTCTATAAGCTATAATGATTTTGTATAGTAATAAAATTTGTGTATGTTTTTAATAAACTATATATTTCTAAATTAGATACTGTACTAAAATTGACGTAATCATCTTTGTATAATGAATATCTACTAAAGCCATTATTTAGTAAGAAGCTAATGATTATACTAAATACTAAAGGATCTCAAAATACGTCTAAATTTAATTTCAATGAGATGATTCTACGTTCAATGTAGTGGATAAATATCGGAAATGATAAATATGTTGCCATTAATTTACCAATAAATGTACAGCAGGTATAATAGCTAATCCAGATGCATAGTCCTCTAATAACTCTGTATCTTTACCAATTAAGTTGTTATTAAGGAGAATATTAAGAGGATCTATATATGTAAGAAAAGGCCTTCCTTTTTCACTTATTATTCTCCAGTACCTTTTCTTATCATTTTTTACTCTATTACGCCGTTCTTCAATGATCTTCTTTATACATATTATATTCCCCGACCTAAAACACTTTAATGCCTCAATATTCTCTAATACACATTTTTCATACATATCTAGTATTGTATAATCAGCTATTCTTAAATGGAGCTTCCAATCCTTTATTTCTAGCTTCTTGCTCGTATAGACATGGTCTATTCCTATACTGAGGATAATATTATGAACTTCCTCCCCTATGATTAAGAGAGGTGAAATATAAAGAGATGAGAATATAATAGATTCAATTAATTCGTATGGAAAAATATTTTGGAATAGATTAACGATCTTAGATATATTATGTATGGGATATACAAGTTCTCGGAAAGGATTACCCTTAAGATAGTCTTTTAGTAGATTTCCAAATTTATTAACAATACTTGGTACAAGACCTAGATCTCTATACTTAAATCTTTGGATAAGCCATTTAATAATCTTCCATGTGTAATCATTAAGTTCTTCTATGTAGACGATACCGCGTAAATTCTTAACTATTGCGGCATACCGGGCAAACAATTTACTTCCCTAAATAGTATGCTATCGGTTTTATAAGAAATGTATTACGGGTGGAGGCTATTTATCAATCCTATAAATATATTATCCATATATATTGTTTTTATGAATGGTGCATATATATTGGCTAAAGAATTTAACTTGATAGTAACCCATGAGCCTGGGCCAGACAATTATAGATATGTTCTTAGTATTCTTAGGGAGATTGTTCCGGAGTTAGTTCTTGTCGATACTGGTCCTGCTGTATTATTGTTTAAATGTAGTGATCCATATGATGTTATTGACAGGCTTCGAGAATATGTAAGTGAATTAAGAATGGTTTATCGTATAATGCCTGTAGACACGGTTACAAATGCTTATGTAGAAGATGTTGCTGATGAGGCTAGTATCCTAGCTGAAGAGAAGATCCCTAGCAATAGTACTTACCGCATAACCCTTCGTGGAAGACTATATTGGAAAGAAACTAGAGCCCCTGCTCATAGTCTTGATGCTATAAGGATTATTGCTGAGAAGATAAATAGGCAAGTGAGTCTAACTCATCCGGATTATCTAGTATATATACGTAGTCTAAGACTGTATGGTAGAAGGAGAGTAGCGGCAATAACTGTTACTACGCCGGATAAAATATTATCTCTAGCCTCCGGAAAACCTTGATTCTATTTATTAAATAGTTTTAAAAGTTCGTTAATTATAATCTCTGCAACTACAACAGGTTTCCCAATACCCATCTCAGCAAGTGTCTTAGGATGTATCTCGCCCGTAAATCCTATTTCCACTTCATCAACTATTATAGAAGCTGTTCTTTCAGGTAAGAGGCCTTGTACATTCTTTTCCTTAAACAATATTTTTAATCCGAGTGTTTCACTTAGTGTACGTAATACGGCAAGAGAATCTGTAAGCGTAGCTTTTTCATAGGATATAGCATATCCAAGTCTTCTCTCTATTCTAGCACCAGTTTCGAAATCTGGATCATATATTGCTACATCACCTATTTCAAAAATGCTAATCTCCTTAACCTTCTCCTGGTTAGCCTTAACAAATTCTAGAAGTCCCGGTGTTAGCCATCTTCTTAAGCAAGTATATTTTTCCATTTTAGGATTAGATACTTTAACCAATGGCTTATCATCATTGAAAACTTTGTTTTGAATCCATGGATTACTCATCATATAATTAGCTACTTCGACAAAGCCCATGCCAACCATAAGGAGCCGTAGTCTTCGGCTAAGAAATTCTATTGGATGTATTCTACCCGCATGATATGATGGTGGAAGCACTGTAGCTGCTTCTCCAATAACTTCATAGCCTATAGCCATAGCAATATCCTCAACAACATCGATCCATTCAAGAACATCGATCCTATAAGGAGGAGCCTCTACAACTATGCAGTTGCCTTTTCTCTCAATTAATCTGTATCCCATTTTAGATAATGCTTTAATTAATGATTCAGTATCCATTCTCAAACCAATTATATTCCATGCATCATCTATGGAGAATTTGATTTTCTCTCCATGTATATGAGGAGCACGAATAATGCTTTTATCAGGCATAATCGTATCTACAAAGATTATTCTTCTAGACTTACTTCTTTCAGCAACGCTTGTAGCCATAATAGTAACCATATCAACTACTATTTGAGGATCAAGCCCGGTAGAATCGATTAATACTCTCTTAGTGTCCGGAGTAACCTTAGTGTCTTCGCTATTGATTATCGGAGGCATACTGAGAATTACTCCATCGGGATCACGTATTACAGGGAGTTTTTCCCAACCTTCAAGTAAATGTCTATATTTAATGCCTTTCTCTGTAGATTCAAGGATCTCAAGTAAATTCATTTCTCTACTTTCATCCAAAGGAGTAAATTTAGTAGTTAGTGGAGCAACTAGTTCATAGTACACAGGGAGCCTAAATTTATCCAGATCGTATAGTCCGATACTAGCTTTTCTACGATCACGTGCATAGGTTATGTGGAGTTTCTCCTGTAGGTTCATGAGTTGAGCAATAGATTCATCATCTAGATCTAGGTCCTCGACAATAGCGAAAGCAATGTAAGGTCTTCTAGGAACACCCATATTATATGCTTTTAACCCCCGATCTTCAAATACAAATTCATTACCACCAATACCTAGGAGAAGCCTAAGTGCTCTAGCCAATCCCTCAACACTAAATAAATCAGGGCGATCGTGAGGGGCCTCATAACTAACTGTATCATCAATTATTTCTTCAACTTCACATTTAACCCGAGGCAGTAGATCCATTATTTCCTCTTGACTAAGGCGACGGCCTATAAGTCGTTCAAGATCCCATTTGGCAACAGTAATAACTGGCATTAATATACACCATGAACTACTATCTCTATTATGTGTTATTTAGAACTAATTAAAGGATTTCTATCATGGGCTGTTGAATATTACTTTTATGGAATAACGATGTTTTCGATATTGTTTATAATGATTTGTTTTGAACATCAATACAGATTCTAAAATCGCTTATAATGATTTAAAGCCTAATTAGATCCTTGGACACGACGAAAACCTATTATCTATGCGTTACGTATTCATAGTATTATGATTATAAGGTAAAATTATGGGGTTTACTATGGTTATTGTAAGCATTACTCCTGAAATAGCTCTTGACGAACTCTTTACTTATGCTGGTGGCTTAGGGGTTCTTGAAGCTGATAAGCTATATGGTGCTTCGAGAATAGGGCTTGACTATATTGTTTTATCAATTTTCTATAGAAGAGGATATGTTGACTATAGATTTGATGGAGAAACACCAATACCCTTACCTCAGAGACACCCGAAAGAAGTTTGGAAAATAATAGAGCCTGAAGAAGAATTTGCAATTAGTCTACGTGGTGAAGAAGTAATCGTTAGACCATGGGTATATGAACGTGGTTCAGCTAAAGCGGTTCTCTTTGAGGCTGTATGTCCTCGCTGGGCACGTATATTAACCGATCAAGTGTATGTTGAGAATAGTATTGAAGAACAATTCTTAAGATATGCTTTCCTTGCAAAATCAAGTGCACACTATCTTAGGGAAGTTATTGGATTAGAAAATATCAGTATTATAGATTTACAGGAAGCACATACGTCATTACTACTATTAGCGTTGCCATTGGAAAATCGTTATCGTTTTATAATACATACTCCGGGTCCATGGGGGCATCCGGGGTTTCCAGGTGATTTTATTGCTAGAGAGTTTGGTAGTTTTCTCGGAGACTACGTTGTATTAACTGATATGGCTCTCGAGAGGGTTGGTAAAGCATTTGTCGTATCTCAAAAACATCGTGATATCATAGTTAAGGTGTTTCCCAGATATGGTAACAAGATTAATGTAGTAACTAATGGTGTTGATATACATAGATGGATGCATCCGAAACTTTTGAAAGCATATTTAGAAAACAATTTGTCAAAAGACATATTGAAAAATGTTAAAGAAGAAGCTCGTAGTGAACTTGCAGGATTGCTTAAAAAATATAAGGAAAAAATAGATCTTGGTGATAAATTAATTATTGTATGGACTAGAAGACTTGCAAGATATAAAAGACCAGATTTTATAGCTCGTTTTATAGAAGATCATCACGATGTTAATGCTTTCTTTGTACTAGGGGGTAAGCCTCATCCCAGAGACAGTGATGGCCTTGGATATGCACGGTGGTTCCGTAGACTCCATTTAAGGTTTACCAATGTTGTATATATTCATGACTATAATGTTGTAATTGCTAAGAAAATATTTCATGCAATGAATCTTTTACTATTTACTCCATTTAGTGGATGGGAAGCATGTGGTACCAGCTATATGAAAGCAGGGATCAATGGTGCGCCCATACTATCTAGTAGAGATGGAGGAGCACTAGAGGTCATAATTGATGGTGAAAATAGTTGGTTCTTTGGAGAAGATATTCGTGACTTCATAGATATATACAGCGATCCAAAGGCTAAAGAGATTAATGAGAAAGAATATAGGGAATTTGAACAGAAGCTACTTTCAATAATCGATTTGTATAATAGCGATCGTGAGAGATTCTATGAAATAGCATTTAATGCAGTAAAGACTTTTACACCAAGGGTTGATATAGTAAACGTACTACGTAAATACTACGTGAAAGAGTAAATGAAAGGGTTTTTATTCCTTAAAGGATACTTAAATAATTATTGTAAATAAATAGTTGTGTGTGATAAATATTGAAGTCTCCGACATTAAATTTTAATACTGTCATTAAGGAAATGCTTGGAGAGAAAGCATTTGCTTTTATCGCTAAAGGACGTGAATTAGCTCGAAAAGGATATAAGGTCTATAGTCTTGGTATAGGACAGCCTGATCTACCAACACCTGATCACATTATAGAAGCTGGTATAAAGGCTTTGAAGGAAAAGTTCACAGGATATACCGAGACTCTGGGTATTCCAGAGTTAAGAGAAGCTATAGCAGAGTACCTTAATACAAGGTATCGAAGTGATGTAAAGCCTTCAGAAGTAATAGTGACACCAGGTACTAAAGGAGCAATATTCTTGGCATTGTTTTCGTATTTGAAACCTGGCGATGAAATAATTATTCCGGAGCCTAGCTATCCAGCATATTCAGAGATCTCTAAAATAATTGGTGTACGCCGTAAATTCATACCACTAAAATGGCTTGGCTCAGATAAAGGATTTGCATTACCAATTGAGGAAATCCGTGAGGCAATTACTTCTAAGACAAAGTTTATAGCTATAAATAATCCTCATAATCCTACGGGGGGATTGTTTAGTCCTAAGCAACTTGATGAAATTATGGAGATTGCTAGAGAAAATAAAGTTATGGTTCTTGTAGATGAGATATATGACAACTTCGTATATGATAATGCTGAATTTAAGTCTATGATAAGTTATGAGGATTGGAGGGATCATATACTTTATACTAATGGCTTCTCGAAAACATTCTCTATGACTGGCTGGAGACTAGGATATCTAGTTGTTAGAGAAGAAGTAGCAAGGCATTTATCAAAACTAGCAGTAAATGTATGGGGTTGTCCAGTAAGCTTTGCCCAAAAAGCCGCTGTTGAGGCAATACGTGGAGACTGGTCCCCAATTAAGGAAATGATAAAATTATTTCAGAAACGTAGAGATCTATTAGTTAATAAATTACGAGAAGTACCTGGATTTGAAGTGTGGAAGAGCCAGGGAGCATTTTATGTATTTCCAAGAATCAAAAAATTATTGGATGAAATAGGCATGGATGTTGATTCTTTTGTAAACTATATCATAGATAAATACCATGTAATATTACTACCAGGTACAGCATTTCCTGATAAAGCTGGTAAGGACTATGTTAGACTTAGTTTCTGTACGGACTTCGAGACTATTGAAAAAGGTGTTGAAAAGATTAAGGAGGCTGTTAAATCGTTAATTAAATAACTATATTGAAATAAGCATAAATTACTTTTATTACTTTACTTTTTAATAGAAATCAGATATATAATGAATATATAATGGAAAATTAGGTTTATATTCTGGCTCTATATAATATTTCATGGAGAATTTATTATGTCATTATCTAAGTTTATTCATTATTTAGTGGAATATGGTCGAAAACTTATATTGCTAGTTGATCTTATAATCATCGCTGTTATGACTGTATTAATAATATTTACTTCAATAATTATTCTAAGAGATTTATCAGGTATTTGGAGTATTAAACAAGCTACTGCTGCTGAACTACAGATTACTATAAATGATGTATTCCTTCTCATAGTATTCGCGGAGATCATTAGGAGCGTAATCGTTGGTAGAAGGAGGCCGGAAATGTATCTCGTAGGTATAGCAGAAGTAGGCTTTGTTATAGCTATACGTGAAGTCATAGCAGCTGTTGTTCTTGGAACAAAAAATGATCTTTTACTTGCCTCGATTGCCTCGTTAATTCTTGCCATGGTTTTACTGATAATATATAGGTATATATTACCTCATAGGACTCCTGTTGTTCATGGGAAGTAGAATAAGATTTATTTTATTTACTTAATAAATGATTATAAATGGTGGTCGATTATTGCCGAATTATCCTCAACAAGACAAGCGTATCTGGGAGCACCCAATTCTCACATTCAAACGCGGTAAAAAGATCAAATTCTACTTTAACGATATGGAAGTAGAGGCTTATGAAGGAGAGAGTATCGCAGCAGCTCTATATGCTATTGGAATAAATGTCTTTACAAAAAGTATTAAGCTCAATAGACCCCGTGGAGCCTTTTGTATGATCGGTAAGTGTAGCAGTTGTTTCATGAAAATAAATGGTATACCTAATTCAAGGACATGTATTGAACCAGTTAGAGAAGGTATTAGGGTTGAAGTACAGGAGGGATTGGCTGATATTCCTTTACAAAATCCCTCGTTTGAGGCTGAAGACGAAGAAGTATTGGAGGACGTTGATGTTCTTGTCATAGGCGGTGGACCAGCAGGTCTAGCAGCAACTCTGGCTATGGCCAAATATGGTTTAAATATTGTATTAGTTAATGAACACTTTAAGCTCGGCGGTCAACTTGTTAAGCAAACTCACAAGTTCTTTGGGTCAAAAGAGCTTTTCGGAGGATTGAGAGGTTTTCAGATAGGTGAGCATTTTGCTAAGAAAATACAGGAATATAATAATGTAAGGATTTTACTACAGACAGCAGCCTATGGCATCTTTCGTGGAGGATGGGTAGGATTAATGGGTAAAAATAAGCTTTATCGCGTTAGGCCAAAGTACATTATTGCAGCTACTGGTGCAAGTGAGAGATATCTAACATTTCCAGGTAATGATCTTCCAGGGGTTATGGGTGCGGGTGGAGCACAAACATTAATGAATGAATATGGTATATTGCCCGGTGATGAAATCCTCGTAGTTGGCTCGGGTAATGTTGGAGTAATAGTTTCATATCAATTATTACAAGCAGGAGCCAAGGTTAAGGCAATAGTTGAAATAATGCCTCATTTTGGCGCATGGTTCGTACATGCTGCTAAAATCAGGAGATACGGTGTTCCAATATTAACGAGACATACAATAAAAGCTGCATGGGGTAATGAGAAAGTTGAAGGAGCCACTATTGTAGAGGTTGATGAGAAGTTTCAGCCTATACCGGGCAGTGAAAAGGATATACCTTGCGATCTAGTCCTACTCGCCATAGGGCTTGAACCTGATACTAGGCTCTTTGCACAAGCGGGAGCTATTATGAAATGGATCCCTGAGCTAGGAGGACTGGTTCCTCTTAGAACACCTTATCTTGAAACAAGTGTTCCAGGCATGTATATTGCAGGAGATGCATCAGGCATAGAAGAAGCTACAACAGCCATGATCGAGGGAGAGATTGCTGGTTTGGATATAGTTGTTCGTGAAAAGAATATTGGAGAAGCCCTTGAGAGAAGAAATAAACTCTATGATTTCCTATGGAATGAGTATCGTACAGCTCCTGTTGTTGCAAGGGCTAGAGAGGGTAAATTAAAGGCAACGGTTAGTGAAGAGGAGATGGAGCAACTCAGGAAGAAGTATCCATCACCAGTTTTTAATCCACGAGCCTCACCTGAACAACTAATTTGAGGTGTTCATGTCTCATGGCTAGCCAAGTTCCCGAATTTAAAAGGACTGGTGTAATAGGGGTAAATGAGTTAAAGAATATGGGGCTAATACCTCCCGACGATCGATTGAAGAGGGGACCCGTAGTTATAGCTGAGTGTCCTGAAGAAATACCTTGCAATATATGTGTTGACGCATGTCCTTTCGGAGCAATAACTATGGAGAATATAAATGCTATCCCTAAGATAGACTGGAACAAATGCATTGGTTGTGGAGTATGCGTTCCCAAGTGTCCCGGGTTAGCACTGTTTATTGTGGATCTATCCAAGCCTGATAAAGCCTATGTAACTGTTCCTCATGAATTTATACCAGCACCTAAGAAAGGTGATGAGGTCATATTACTTAATCGTGTTGGTGAGAGAGTCGGGAAAGGTAAAGTCGTTAAAGCTTGGGAATTCAATAAGACATGGTCAATAACAGTAGAGGTTCCAAAGGAATTAGCTATGGAGGTGAGAGCTATATGGGTGGAGAAGTAAAAAAGAATGAAAACGTTACAATCGTTTGCAGATGTAGAGACGTTACATTGGACGACGTTATCAGAGCTATAGAGGAATACGAAATAACGGATCTAGAAACTCTCAAGAGAAAATTAGGGCTTGGAATGGGGCCTTGTCAGGGACGAACATGTATACCAATAGTTATAAGGATCTTGGCTAGAAAAGTCAAGAAGAGTCCGAATGAACTCATGATACCTCGTATAAGGGCACCTATTATTCCTGTTCAAATAAACTTATTGCTTAAATCAATTGACTTGAAAAAGCAGGAAAAGGGTTGAGACTATGATAAAGACACATGTACTCATAATTGGCGGGGGAATATCCGGGTTATCTATAGCTTATAATCTTGCTGAGAGAGGAGTTAAGGATCTTGTTGTAGTTGAGAAAAGCTATATAGGATCAGGATCTACGGGTAGATGTGCAACGGGAATTAGAGCTTCCTTCACATCAGAGGAACATGTTGTCTTAATGAAACATAGTATAGAACTATGGAAGAAATATGTAAAGGGTGAATTGGGTAAAAACGGCTTATACTATGATCAATCAGGATATGTATGGATTGCAAGCAAGGAAGAAACTGTTGATATGTTCAAAAAATTAGTTGAACTACATAATTCTTTAGGAGTTCCTACTAAAATGATGGATTTGGATGAATTAAAAGAGAAGGTTCCTCCAATAAATACAAATGGAGTACTAGCGGCAATGTATGATCCGACGGCTGGAAAGTCCTATCCATTTGATACCCTATTTGCATTCTATAAAGCATTAAGATCAAGGGGAATTAGGATAGAAGTTCATACACCGGCTAAAAAATTACTTGTTAGAAATAATAAGGTAATTGGGGCAGAGACTAGTAAGGGAACTATTGAAGCTGATGTTGTAGTGGTTGCAGCTGGAAGTATGACTAGAGATCTACTTAAGCCCTTGGGCATTAATATACCCATTGATAATGTTCCTCGACATGTTATGGTTACTGAAGCTTACAAGCCTGCTTTTGGACCATTAGTTGTCGACTGGGATACTCCTGGTGCACCATATATTATTCAAACAAAGGAAGGAAACTTCTATATTGGACGTGATATAGAAGAAGAACCCGAATTATCATTATATTCGCAAAGAATAGATTACATGCCTACAGCATTAAAACCCTTAATTAGATTCTTTCCATGGCTTGAAAATATTAGAGTACTTAGGTACTGGATTGGCTACTATGTAACAACGCCTGATCATCATCCGATCTATGGTCCTATTGAGGGATTTGATAATCTATATATAGCAACAGGCTATAGTGGACACGGCTACATGATGGGTCCAATAACAGGGAAGGTTATAGCTGAATGGATATTAGACGGTAAACCATCAATACCTCAGGCTATGAGACTAACACTTGAAAGATTCAAGAAAGGTGAATTGATAAAGGAATTAGCAGTAATTGGCTAATTAAAACTATTTTTCTTATCTTATCTATTGTCAACTATTCCATTAGAAGATTATTATATTAACTGGTTAAAAACAATGATCTATTTTATATTTTCATGTCAAAGAATACTTGACGCATTCATTCATTTGACTAGGTATATACGGTACTAATTTAGTTAGTATTAAGTAGGGGAATATGTTATGACGAGAAACTTTCTGATACTATTGATTTTATTATTACTTATTCAATCGAATGTGGTTGCTGAAATAAATAATGTCAATAGCTACTATACCCGAATTGATGCTGAACAAGTCCTAGAGTCTTGTATTGATATTCTTTATTCATTACCTGAACAGAATAAATCATCATTATATGTATATATGAAGATAAATTATAAAGAGCCATTATTAATATATTGGATACATCCGTCGATATTTAATATTTCAAATAAGCTATACATTATAGTTCAAGCAATAGGTTTTATGGGTACGGAAGGCATTAATAGAACAGTAACGCTTGAGAAGAATTTTGAAATAAATATTCCATATCCTGGTAACTATACATTATTGCTCTATCTAAATGATAGAAAAATATGCAATACTACTAAATTTATTAATACTACATGCCATAAAAGAATACAGGATATTTGGGGAATAACAGATGTATTTACACTTATTTACAAATTCGTACCATTAGTTCCAAGTATTGAATACATTAATATTACTGACAATAAAGTCTTTATCCAAGTTAATAGTGCAACTGCAGGCCCATGTGGTGTAATCTCTGGTGAACTTGGAAAGCCATTAAGTGGTTATGGCGTCAGTATTGCTTTGTATAAATCACGACCCATAATATCTAACATTATAATTGATAATGCGGCAAAGAATATTGAGATCCATTATATACATATGCACTACTACCTGATTTGCGAAGCACTAATACTTAGACAATATACATACTCTATAGACTTACCCACTAATCTAAACGATTTTATGAACTGGAATATTACAATATATGTTAATGGAAACCCCGTCAAAACGTATAATGTAGGCAGTCTTCTTCAGTACACTGATTCAACAACTCAACAGACTAATACAACATCTACAGAAACACCAATAACTATGAATAGTACTACAAAAACCACAAACTATACATCTCCTAGCAAATCAGGCAAAGTAATTAGTAGTATTATAGGAATTGAACATATAATTGTATTCCTTGCAATTCTATCATTAGTTCTAGTAGCAGTTTATGTATTTATTAGATCTAGAAAGTAATTAGGCCTATTATAAAATCATGTTTAAAACTATGATTTTCTATAAGTATGTGTATGGTGTATCATATGGCTGTCAATCTCACTCGAATTACCTATATTATTGATTCTCTTGTAAAAATACCTAGCTATGCTCTACTAGGAGAGACTCATGAAAGAATAGTATTTCTTAGTACGAAGGAAGGAGTACTTAGTTTATGGTCTATAGATCCGGAAGGTAAAGATCTTAAAAGACTTACTGTAGAACCTATAACTGATGCTTTAATGGTTCGCCTCGAATCACCATATGTTATATTCTTAAGAGACATTACTAAAGGCAAGGAATTGCATCGTTTATTTATGGTTGATGCACGCGGAGGCGAAGAGAGACTAGTCGCTGAAACCCCGCCTATGAGGATCTTTAGCGCCTCATACAATGGTTCCAAGATCGCTTTTACTGGCGCTACACCAGAAGGAAT
The DNA here is from genome assembly GCA_964531225.1 of uncultured Desulfurococcaceae archaeon. Classification (GTDB taxonomy): domain Archaea; phylum Thermoproteota; class Thermoprotei_A; order Sulfolobales; family Desulfurococcaceae; genus CAZHDB01. The sequence continues at coordinate 39,448 of CAZHDB010000003.1, read as the reverse complement.
AGGTTTATACTTATCTGATCTTAAAGGTAATTGGGAAAAACTTACTGATATAGACGTTATCGCGTTTACAACTGATCTTAATGATAAATATATTGTTGGATACGGTAATTTAAGGAAAGACCCTAGGACTTACGAACTATTTATATATGATATAGATACTAACGAGCTTAAGGTATATACGCCTAGAGAAGGATCAAATAGTAAGACTCCATTATTATACGATAATAGGCTTCTTTTTGAGAGTAATTTTAGTGGCAAGAATAGGCTGTATCTATATGATCCAGAAGCTAATGAAATTAATGAGGTAAAGTTTACTTATAATGACTACTATAATTACGATCCTATTGAACACGATTATTATGGGTGGACTAGTGAAAAGATTCTGTGGGCTATTGGTAAGAAAAATGGTAGGTCAAAACTCTTTTTAGACGGTAAGGAAATACCGTCGCCTACTGGTACAATTCATGGAATACCAGCTTTTCATGGTAAATACGTATCCTTAGCAATATCCAATATGATTACGCCTACAAAGGTATACAAGATCAATATTTCTGATGGAACTACAAACACATTTATAGATAATAAGCTTCCGGAAAATATAGCTAAATCGCTGGGTAGAGTGGAATTCGTAAAATATAGATCATTCGATGGCCTAGATATTCCCATGTATGTAGTGTATTCTAACGTATCGAATAATCCAGGCCCGGGAGTAGTATATGTTCATGGTGGTCCATGGAGTGAAATAAGAGATGTATGGAGTATTATGATAGCATCACTTGTAGCAAATGGATACCATGTTTTGGCACCTAATTTCCGTGGATCAACAGGTTATGGGGATGAATTTCGTGCATTGGATATAGGCGATCCAGGTGGAGGCGATCTATTGGATATAGTATATGCAAGAAAATGGGGCATTGATAATAAGATTGTTAACGAAGATCAAGTAGCTATTATGGGATATAGTTATGGTGGTTATATGACTTACTTGGCTGTAGGTAAACACCCTGATCTATGGAGGTGCGGCGTTGCAGGCGCAGGCATAATTGATTGGGAGGAAATGTATGACCTTAGTGATGCTATATTCAAGAAGTTTATAGAAGTATTATTTGCTGGTAAACATGAATTATGGAGGGAGAGATCACCTATAACATATGTAGAGAATGTGAAGAGTCCACTATGCATTATTCATCCACAGAATGATACTCGAACTCCCTTGAAGCCTGTATTGAGGTATATGAATAAATTATTAGAACTTGGAAAAACTTTTGAAGCCCATATAGCACCTGATATGGGCCATAGAATAGTTAAAATGGATGATGCAGTAAAGATTTTGCTACCAGCTTTAATATTCTTGGATAGGTATCTTAAAATTTAAAATTTTTATAATCTCATTAAAAACTATGTCTAACTACTAACTAGGTGCATACATTGAGCATGCTATATACACAATCATGGACTAATGATCAAAAGATTATTGAAATTGGAGGAGTTAAAATAGGTGGTTATCCAGGCATAAATCCTGTATTACTCGTAGCTAGTTTATTCTATCAAGGAGATAAATATTTGTTGAGTGAGGAAGGTGTTATTGACAGAAATGGTGTTTCAAAAGCTATAGAGTATGCACAAGAAGTGGCATTAAAATATGGCCTATACCTAGGCCTCGATATAATATTCCCTACGGAAAAGTCTGTTGAAAATATATTGCCATTCATATCAGAGTATGAGTTGCCATTATTTCTTGACTCACCTGATCCTATGGCTAGGATTAAGGCATATAGAATGGCTAATGAACTGGGTATTACGAGTAAATGTATAGCTAATGGATTATACATTAATAGCTCTATTGAAGAAATTAAAGAAATCCGGAACTCACGTATCGAGAATATCCTATTACTGGTATTTGATCCCATGAATCCGTCTAAATCTATAAGTCCATTAGATCGATATAATTTATTAGTTAATAGGCTTTTGCCAATGGTTGAAGAAACTTCGGCTAAAAACATACTTGTAGACGCTATAGTACTTGATCCAGCAAGTATAATTTTTAGTGCAGAAACCATTTATCTGGTTAAGAAGAACCTTGGATATCCAGCTGGATGTGCTCCAGCCAATGCATTAGGATCGGTATCTAAAAAGAATGTTGAGTTGGAAGAAATGTTTGGTGTTCATGGAGGAATTGCCGTGCTCTTAAGAACATACGGTGCAGACTTTATAATGTATGGCCCTATAAAAAGAATAAAGTATGTAGCACCAGCAGTTGCAATAGTTGATTCACTATTAGGCTATAGTGCGAGGTATAATGGATATAAAATAGATAAAAACCATCCCTTGAAGAAATTACTTAAGAAATTACAAAAACTGTTTGCTTCATCTTAGCTACATACTATTTTTACTCTAATATAATAATTATAAGATAGTAAGATAGTTAGTAGCTAAAGAGTTCGGCAGTTTTATCGTTACAACTATCAACCATTAACTAGGATCTGGGACAAGCAATTTAAAACCTAGATTTTTATTATTAGAAACGGTGACAATATATGGCCTTCGATGAAGGCCCCGTTATTAACCTTCCTAGAAAAAAGGCTAAAGAAGGCCTAAGACTAATTAGAGATGCTGCCTTCTACATGATATTAGGAGCATTATTGATAGGTATATCAGTTATAAACATATTACCGGCAATATTTTCACCTGACATAGTAAAGGTTCCAGCTATAATATCTTCATCAATTATTACTATAGGTGCAATGATCGCTGGTGCAATAATAGCATTACTTGGTGTTTATAATAAGCTCTTACCTGGAGCATCATCTCTTGCAGACTATAGTGAGAGATATTCTACGCCAGCATCACTTATAAAAATTGGCTATTTAGGAGGCCTAATATCGTTAATAGTAGGGATCGCTACAATAGTTATAATTATAGGAGCATTATTCATACTTATTGGAGCCCTATTAATGTTCATCGGTGAAATAGGCTTAATAATACTAATGTTTAAATTAAACGATGAATTCGGCAATTCTAAATTTCTAATAGCAGGAATTCTATTTATACTAGGTCTATTTATCCAGCTACTAGATCTTATAGGATGGATATTAGTCTATATAGGAGCTGGTGAAACTATTGAGAAACTTGAGACAATAATTTGGCCCCCGCCTCCTCCATCTTTATAGAGACATGTCATTATATAATGTATTTTGATAAGATAGTTTTAACAAGTTATAATAGTTCTATACCAGGATATTCTTAACAGATTTAAAACTATCGTTTAACTGGAAGACTATTAACTAACCTAATAGTCTCTACAGCATCTTTACCATATCCATCCGCACCTATTTTCCTTGCGTATTCTGGGGTAACGGCTGCTCCGCCAACTAGTACATAGACTTTATTCCTTAGACCCCGTCTTTCAAGTTCTTTAATTACTGTTTCCATATACTTGGCAGTAGATGTTAATAATGCACTCATACATAGTATGTCTGCATCATATTCTATAATGGCTTTAATAAATTTTTCAACATCTACATCTACACCAAGGTCATATACTTCGTGGCCTGCAGCTTGTAACATAATAGCAATAATTGTCTTACCGATATCGTGTATATCTCCTTTAACAGTTCCGATAACAATTCTATGTTTATTCCTAGCCTTATAACCACTAACTTCATTTTCTAGAAGTGGATTAAGTTTTTTCATAGCCTCCTTAAAAATATCCGCTGCTTCAATGAGTTCGGCAATAAAGTATTCACCCTCTTCATATAGATGGCCTATTTCCATCATACCAGTACTTAAAGGTCCAAGAACAATATCTATGGCTTTAGAACCGTTTCGTAGAGCATTGTCTATTTCTTTTAATACACAATCTCTATTAAGTTCTATTAAGCAACTACGGATTCTAGCATATATTTCATCTAAGCCAGGCAATCTATTACACCAGTAGATAGTTTATTTAACATAAATAAAAACTATTTAGAGATAAATAGATATCTACTTAATTGTTTTAATATTCTAAGTAAAACGGTACCTCACACGCATATACAATGGTGTGTATAAAATGTATTTAAGGACTAGTCATGTCGGGAGCTTTCCACTAAGCTATAGCCGTGAGAATGTAGATAGAATAATGAAGGATCTTTGGAGTATAGGATTAGATGTTCCACCATATCCTCAGTTAAGGAGCTTTATAGACATATATTTACAGCCTCTAATTAATGAGGGAATAATATATTCCAAGAATGGCTTTTACTATATCAAATTAGATCAAATAGACCATATGCATAAGATTAAGCCAAAGATTCTAGAGGCTGAAGAAGCAATTAATGCAATGATTAAGTACAAACTATTGTTTAAATGGCTACGTGCACCAGTTACTGGCCCATTCACTCTTGCATCAAGGATCTATGTCGATGACGTAAGTAAAGGTCTATACGCTACATTGCTCTGTAAAAAGGAATATGTTATGAATATAGTAGCTCCATATATAAGATCATTTGTTAAATATCTAGTTGATCTAGGATACAACGTTATATTTCTAGACGAACCCATTCTAGGAGTAATTGTGGGTAAGAAGAGGATAATTCTAGGATATAATGAAGAACATATAATTAATACTCTAGACTATATACTGAAGGATATAAGTGTTGAAAAAGGAATCCATGTATGTGGACGTATATCTAATAAACTATTCAAGATACTTGCAAAAATAGATTCAATAAATATACTTAATTTTGAATTCTATGATACAAGGGAAAACCTAGAGATCATAGATCATAAGGTTCTGGAAGAAAACGATAAGCTACTTGCACCCGGCATTGTTAGTGCTAAAAACCCATCTGTAGAAAGTTTAGATGAAATTAAGAAATTATTAGAGAAGATATATAGAATAGCTGGTGCAAGAATTGATCTTGTTTCGGGAGACTGCGGCTTCGCTGGACTAAGAAACGTACTAGATAATCCATTAGATTCTTATAGAATCGGTATTGAAAAGCTAAGAAGAATAGTAGCTATTGTGAGAGAACTCCGTGTATGATCTCTAAAATATTTCTTAATTTCTCTCTTTCAAGTGGAACAGATAAAATTATTCCATCGACATAATATTTTATCTCATTAAGAAATTCCTCGACTTCATTGATTTCTATATATGGTTGGTTAATTTTGGACAATATCTTCCTGTTAGAATCCGTCGCAATTATAAGATACGGATAAAGCTCTTTTCCTAAATCTTTAGCAATCTTATACACTTTCCTATATTTATCTAGTGTTTCAAGGCTTAGCCTAAGTACTAGGAAAAAATCTGCACTTATTCTAAGCCTGTTAATAATATCATTAAGCGTATATCGTAGACTAAGGAGAGCACCTATCCTAATATTATGATTTCTTTCTCTTAAGGAATTAATAGCCGATATAGTATTGAGTTCATTTACAGTAGAACCTATTTTGGGTCTATCTCCCATGGTCAATACGAGGCCGTCTATACCAAAAGTTTCAGCAGCCTTGGCAAGTGAGTGAAGAGCAATAGTATTAACGTCGTAGAGGCGGACGTGAGCAAAGCAGCAAATACCGTAGCGGGTCTTCAAATAAACACACGAAGCAACGCTATTAATGCCCGGATAACCAAGAGGAGACTCAGGGACATCGAAACAATCAACAAGTCCATGGCTAACTCTATAAAAGTAATCAAGATCACCGCTAACCTCGAGTACTAGCCTAGCCAAGGCCTTTTCACCCGCTTCTCCTACAGCAATAGACCCTTTTTGCATAACTGTATTTTTGAAATAAACAAGTTATTAACTTAATTGCTAGAGACTAACGTTATTCAGTTCTTAGCAACAATATATTATCTAGATCTATAAAACGCGCATCTCCAGAAACAATCATTGCTTTAATTATCTTAGTAACAGCATAAAGTATGGCACCTACAAGGATTTTTGATCGACACTCTAATTCCTTAGTAAGGTTAATAACTCCATGTAGGTTCTAGCTGTTTCAAGACCTCTCCTATAATATATGACTATTAATGATAGTTTCACAATGACTCTAATGCATTACTCAACAACATCCAAGCTAACCACATCATAATTATGGACGTCGAGCCGATCCTTATAAAAACTTAGTAAGTTAAGTGTTATACGTGAGGCCTTAGTGTTACAGTTTCCATTTATATCACGTATACGTATTTTATTCCAATATGCCTGAATTATACAACATTATAGTCCCAAGATAATGATATCTACCTTAAGCAAAACTATATAATTATTTTAGGAAGTCCAGTAGATATCGTATTTTAAGGCGTAGAGATATGAGAATTGTTAGGATTGTATCTAGATCTAGCCGTATTATCGGCTTGACGATATTGGTCTCTACACCTATAGTGTTTGGATTAATTTCCTATGTATGCCTATTTATAATTGGGGAAATATTTGCATTAATAATAGCTGGTACTATCATACTTGGAATCGATATACCGCTTGGACTATATTTTTACTTAAGATATAAACGTGTTAATAGAGCAATCAATGATTTTATGACAGTTCTTGAAGGTGTATCGGGAAATAAGATATTATTTAGGGGCTCTATTGTAGTAGAATATGGCTTGTTAGAGGCTATAGGTAGATGGGTTTCCAGTGGTAGATCTTCATCTTATATTGTCGAGTCTAAATATGAGAAGCTGTTTGATGCTGCTCCCATGAGTAGTATTGATCTAGGCTTCTTCCGTGAAAAAGGTTATCTGATAGCCGTTAATAGGGACGGCTCCGGCAAGATCGTCTTACCTATTGCCAGAATTGTTGATGAACGCTTTAAGGATTTATGTCTCGTGTATATTGATAATAGCATGAATAAACTTGCTGAGAATCAATATACATTAAATGTTAGAAGTACTTATGGTGATACTGCATATGCTAGTGTAGGAACTAGTAGAGATCTTTTATATGGAAACCTAGTGTTTAGTAGTGGAGGAAAAGCTAGATCCGCTAGACTTGAACTAAGAGTAGTCTATGATAATAAGAAAATTACGAGTATAAGACAAATAATAGCCAAGACGAGAGGCTCCATAGATTTCCGGCATAAGTTATTTCCAGAAGAACCCATACTCATTATATCTCATAGACGTAGTCTTAACCCGAATAACCTAACTATTAACTTAAAGACCCCAAAACCATTCACGGCTGGTTTCTGCTGTGCCGATATAGTACTAAGACTAGTTCTTGATATGCCTTTACGTAAAGATGTATATACGGAGGTTAAGCTTGCTACTAAATAATAGTTTATATATGTCATAATATGTATGATGTAAATGGCATAGACATAATATAGTATTGTAAAATGTATAGCATTTAAACTATAGGATTGGGCCATGACGTATAGTATTATTGTCTTGGATAAACAGAGCGAGATTTTGGGGATCGGTGTAGTATCTGGTAGTATTGCAGTAGGGTCTAGAGTTCCATGGGGAAGGTATAGCGTGGGAGGCGTTGTTTCTCAAGCTTATACTAATCCAGGATTGGGCCCTATAATACTTGGTTATATGGAGAGAGGGTATAGTGTAGAAGAAGCAATCAAGAAGGCTCTAAATATGGATAAACATCCAGATTTTAGGCAAGTAGCTGCCATGGATTGGAATGGTAATGCAACTTATTATAATGGCAAGAATATTCCTATGGAGTATGGAGGATTTGTCTATAAGGAATGTGTTTCGGTAGCAAACCTTGTAGTATCTAATGAAATACCAGAAATACTATGTAAATCGTATTATGAGAATATGGATAATGACATAGGTGTATCGATAATTCATGCTTTAATGGAGGCCCATAATATTGGAGGTGATAGAAGAGGCGATAGAAGCTCTGCCTTACTTATAATAGGATTAACGGAGTATATTCCATATTATGACAAAATTCTTGATCTAAGGATCGATTATTCCAAAGATCCTATAAAGGGATTAGAAAGAATTTACAATCTATACAGAAGATTATAGTCGTAGATTATATATGGTAATGTAAACATGTCTTGGCTATGTACAACGTTATAGTGTCTACAAAAGAACTATATGGTGATGAAGGAAAGTTTGTAAAGGGCATGCCCGTCTTTATAAAATTAATAATAGAACCATTATTCTAGCCTTGTGATGCTAACCTCTTTATTGTTGGCACTCGAATGTTTTATTATCTTATAGTTGTAGATATTGATATACCTGGTATTGATATACGTTTCTCTATTCTAAGGAATAATTCGGAGAATATTAGTGAGAATATTACATATATGATCGCAATTACTGTATAGACTTGGAGATACATAAATGTTCTTGTACCAATGATCTTACCTGTATAGACAAGCTCCGGTACCGTAATAAAGTATGCTATGGAGGAATACTTTAAGAGATAGACTATCTCATTAGTTAGCGCGGGTAAAGCTACTCTAAATATTTGTGGTATGACAATGGTTCTTATAGCTGTAGCCTTCTTCATACCTATTGAAAGTGCTGCCTCCCATTGGCCAAGTGATATAGATCCTATAGCGCTCCTAAAATACTCTGCTTGATAAGCTCCTGAATTTAAACCAATTGCTATAATAGCAGATGTAAATGGGTCAAGTTTAACACCTAAGCTCGGCAGTGAATAATATATTAAAAACAATTGTACAACCATAGGCGTACCTCTAAAGATCTCAATATAGGTTGCTACAATAGCCCTTATCCATAGTGGTCCATATACTCTCAATATACTTAATCCAAGGCCAAGTACCAAGCCTATAATATATGATATACAGGTAAGTAAGAGAGTATTTCTAAGACCCTCAAGTAATAATGGCCCATATCTTGTTAAGAGGAAAATGATATCAGATAGCATTATGATCCCTCTAAAGTATATAGTTCTTTTATACGTGATAGAAACCTCCTGGTACGTTCATGCTTAGGATTCAGGATAACTTCTCTCGGCGGACCTCTTTCAACTATTTTTCCTCCATCCATGAATAGTATTTCATCACCTACCTTCATTGCAAATGTAATTTCATGAGTTACAACAAGCATTGTTGTACCTTTCCTCGCTAAATCCTCCATTACCTTTAGAACTTCCCCTATTAATTCGGGGTCAAGAGCTGATGTTGGTTCATCAAAAAGTATAATCCGGGGATTCATAGCAATAGCTCTTGCAATAGCTACTCTTTGTTGTTGGCCACCACTTAATTGAGCAGGATATTTTTTCCACAGACTCTCATCGATACCAACTGATAATAGAGCTTCCTCAGCTATTTTCCTGGCTTTCTCTCTAGGCATCTTCTTAACCTTAATTAGGCCAATCATAACATTCTCTAATGCATTTAGATGAAGAAATAAGTTGAATTGTTGAAAGACAAATCCTATTTTAGTCCTAATCTTCGACTCGTCAATCCCGGGTCTAGTGATTTCTTCTCCATCTAAGAAGATCTTTCCTTTATCAGGTTTTACAAGTAAATTAATACATCTAAGAAGGGTTGACTTACCTGTACCGGAAGGGCCTATAATAACCTTTGTTTCTCCTTCCTTTACTGAGAACGAAACTCCTTTTAGAACTACTTGTTTTCCAAAGCTTTTCCATAGATTCTCTACTCTTAATACTTCGCTCATCTTCTTATACCACCTCCAAGTCCAGGGATCATAAGCTTAGAATATACTTTATTAGCTAGAAGTGATGAAAGATAGGTTATTGTAAAGTATATTGCTGCCACAATCAATAAGGGAGTCTGATAATCCAGTATAACTTGTGCAATATGTACTGCTTGTGTAAATATCTCTGAAACACCAATAGCATAAGCGAGCGAAGTATCTTTCAAGACTATTGTAAATTCATTAATCCATCCAGGTATAACTATCCTCAAAGCTTGTGGCAGAATTATGTATCTAAATGCAGTCCACTTAGTCATGCCCAATGATAATGCTGCCTCATATTGACTATAGCCTATGCCCTCAATAGCTCCTCTAAATAACTGGCTTTGGTATGCAGCGGATCTTATTCCAATAGCAATAATTGCTGAAGGTACAGGAGGCAATTTTATACCTAATGCGGGGAATCCAAGGAATATAATGAATAGGATAACGAGTAAAGGAATACCTCTAATGATTCTCCCAATCCATGATATAAATATTCTAATAGGCCTCGGGCCAAGAACTTCTAGAAAAGCAAGAGGTACACCTATGATAAGGCCTAGTCCTATTCCTCCAAATGTTAGAATAAGAGTATATTGGAGACCGGAAAAAATAACTGGTATATATGATTCAATACTGGGTTCCATATCTTATTATCCCTGTCCAAAGTACTTCTGTACCAATTGATCCCATTTGTCTGACTGCATTAACTGAGTTAATGCATCATTTAGCTTATTAAGTAGTTCTGTATTTCCTTTTCTAACTGCTAACCCGTATTTCTCCCCGGTTTCAACTATTCCAGAGATCTGTACATTATATTGTTTCTCAAACATCCTAGCTACTGGTAAATCAACCATGACGGCGTCTACTCTGCCATTAACTAAGTCTGTTACAGCTAATACGTAGCTAGAATAACTCTTTATAGTTATATCATATCCCTGGTTCTCTACAAGATCTGTTAAATAGCTTTCAGCAGTTGTACCGGTTTGTACACCAACTACTTTCCCAACCAGATCATCTGGACTCTCGGGCTGGAAACAGCTATCCTTAACAACAAGAATAGCTTGATCGGCTTCCCAGTAAGGTATTGTAAAGTCTACTTGTTGCTCCCTCTCTTCAGTAATAGTCATTCCAGCCGCAATTACATCGATTTGTCCTTGCTGTAAAGCAGGGATAAGGCCTTCGAAATCAATACTCACGATCTCTATATCATCATAACCTATCATCTTAGCTAATTCTCTCACCATATCTATATCGAATCCAACGATATTACCCTGTTCATCAATATATTCGAATGGTGGAAAGTCCGGAGAAGTACCAACTCTTAAGATCTTCTTTTCTGCCGGCGTAACTTGCCCAGCTAATTGTAGATATAATCCTGCACCAACCACTATTATTATAATAACTATTATGGCTAAAAGGAGGGACTTATTCAATAGGCACACCAATAATTATTTAATTTACTGGTTTTAAATACCTTTTTATAATGGTGTATGATCCGTTACTTAAAGTGCTTGAAATTCTATATAGTACTACAAGTCTATGATCAATTAAAGATTACATTAGTTGATTATTAATTAATTGGAGAGGGAATTGTGTGGGAAAAATTTTTATATAAAAACATGTCATCTCATAGTAGCAAAATAGCTCAAAGGGGGATATGGGTTGAGGAACTTAATGTTGTTTATATTGGTATTATTAATACTATTCCCGATATCTGCTATAATGAATGTATATGTACCTAGGCCAGAGTTTTGGCCGGGTACAGTGGACTCTAGTGATACATATCCTAATACTTGGTGGCTGTCTGTCGGCGGCCCTATGGATGATCAGGCATGGATGGGCATATTTGTTGATGAACAAGGATATGTTTATTGTACGGGTTACACTAGTTCATGGAAACCCTTGGGTTCAACATCTTTATTCCTAGTTAAAAATAGTAGATACGGTGAAAATGTTAGGTCCATAGTCGTATATGGGAATAGTACTATATATGGTAGAGACGTTATAGTTATGGATGATAATATCTTTATAGCTGGTCAAGTTACTGGCTATGGTGCTGGCTCTCTTGATGGTTTTCTAGTTAAATTAGATGATGGCGGCAATGTAGAATGGTTTAATACGGTTGGAGGCACAGGAGGAGATCTTCTCTGGAGTTTAGACAGCGGCTATAACGATACTATCTATGCAACAGGCTATACATTTAGCTATGCAACTGGTAAAAACGATATATTTGTGGTAAAGTTTGATAGCGATGGCAGATTGCTATGGGCATTAGCATTAGGTGGAGGTCTATTTGATTATGGATGGAGTATAGACACATATACTAATGAAACAACGGACTTCGTTGTTGTAGGAGGCCAGACTACGAGTTTTCCAGTTGGAGGGAGCCATGACGGATATGTAGCATTGTTAACAGGTGAAGGAATGGTTCAATGGACTCTAGTATTTGGTTCACCAGCATTAGATGCGGTACAATCTGTAACATTTGATAGTGAAGGATATATTTATGTTGCAGGCAATACTAAGAACACTACGACTGGTGAAAATGACGTATTTGTAGCAAAGTTTAATCTTGATGGCGAGCTCTTATGGATTACATCTTTCGGTGGTAATGAATCAGAAATACCCTATGGAATAGCGGTTGATGAAAACTTTGTCTATGTAGCTGGTTATACAGCATCCTATATAACTGGAGAATTAGGTGAAGAAGATGCATTTGTAGCAGCTCTTGATAAAAGTACTGGAGATGTCTTGACATTTATGAACTTTGGAGGACCTGACATAGACTTTGGTTATGCTATAGCGATTGACAATGACTACGTATATGTAACGGGTAAGACTGGCAGCTTTACGGAGGGAGGTAAAGATTTATTCCAGGTTAAGTTTAGAAAGGACTTTATATTTGATTCTTCGCCACCGGATCTAGTATGGGTATATGATGACTTTCCAGAAAACGTTAATACATCAGTTGTTCCCGTTCCATATGCACACCCATCTTTCAATATGTCATTCGTAACTATGGATCTTAACTATGTAACGCCGGCTGTCTATACATACTCAATGCCTGCAATGCTTGTAGGATCTTCAACACATTTAGCAACTGCTACTGGAGAGCCTCCCGCCGAGGTAACAACTACCACTGTTACATTAACTACTACCGTAACTAATACAACTACTGTCACAACCACTGAAACATACACTACTGTTACAACAGAGACTGTGACGGAAACAGTTACTGAGACAGAGACTATTACTGAGACTGAAACATTTTATGAGACTGTGACTGAGACCATCAATAATACATTAACCGAGACTACAACAGTTACAGATACCGTTACAGAGACATATACGACTACAGAGACTTTCATAAATAATGTAACCTACACTACTACAGAAACTGAAACTGAGACGGTAACGGAAACAGAGACTGCCACGGAAACGGAGACGTATACAACCACAAAAACAGTTTCTGAAACAGTATATGACTGGACAGTGACTGTTTTAGTTGGAATAGTGCTATTGATCATAGGATTGGTATTAGGCCGCTTCACAACAAGATCGGTATAAAACCATGTCTTTTTCAATTCATGATTTTTACGAGGTGATATAGTATGGTTAATACCAAATTATTTTGTATAGCGATACTCTCTATACTAATCTTGTCAATGATACCCATGTCTGTATATTCCCAAAACCCCCAGGATAGCATGTACAAAATTGATCATGAGCTCAGAAATCTCATTGGAAAAGGTGAAAATGTAGAAGTAGTCATAATATTGAAGAATCTGGAATATAGCGATCTATTAGGGATAAAGTTGCGGGAAGGACCGGATGCTGTGAGGAAGGCTTTAAAGTCACATGCGTATACAACTCGGGATGTTGTAAAGCAATATATTGTTTCCCTAGGAGGCGAGGTATTGAATAGTTTCTGGATAATTAATGCGATAGTGGCTAGAATAAATGCTGATAAGCTCATAGAAATCGCATCGCTTAATATTGTTGATAAGATTGTGCCAAATTTTGAGGTTTATGTAGATGAGCCAATTAAGGAATACGACTATAGGCCCTCTGGTAAAGTATGGTCATGGGGTATAAATAGGACAAGGGCTCCAGAAGTCTGGAAGATGGGATATAATGGCTCAGGCGTTAGGATCTGTGTTATAGATTCAGGGGTAGATATTTCTCATCCCGCATTAGCTGGCAAAATGTTAACACTGGATCCTAGTAATCCATACTATCCAGGAGGATGGATGGCTTTTGATTCAGCAGGTAATCCAATGCTCATGGAGCCCATGGATACATATGGACACGGGACCCATGTATCTGGTACTGCACTTGGAGGCGATGGTAAAGACATTGTCATCGGCGTTGCTCCCGGGGCAACACTTATGCATGCACTAGCACTGCCCTATGGAAGCGGTACATTTGCTCAAACATTAGCTGCTATGGAATGGGCTGCGGATCCATACTATTTAGATCCAGATACTGGAGAAAAGATCTATACGGGACTACCAGCTCATGTTGTATCTATGAGCTGGGGGGCTAGAAACTATTATGGAGCAGAATTTCTTGAACCAATAAAGCATATGTTACTAATGAACATAATACCAGTTGCTGCAATGGGTAATGGAGGTTATGGTTCACACGATAATCCGGGGAATATATATGGAGTATTTGGTATAGGTGCTACAGATGAAAACGATCAAGTAGCAAGCTTTTCAGGAGGTACAATAATTTATTGGCCATATGTCCCACCTTCATGGCCATTCAATGGTACGTATCCAGCTAGATACATTAAGCCGGATTTCGCTGCTCCTGGTGTAAGAATATTATCTAGTGTACCTGGTGGCGGCTACTCTATTATGAGCGGAACATCAATGGCTACACCGCATGTCTCGGGAATTATTGCATTAATGTTTCAGGCTACTAATTGGCACATATATGGAGTACCTGATGTACCCGAGAAGTTTTATGAAGTTCTTAAAGAGACTGCACTTGACCTAGGCGACCCTGGCAAGGATCCTAGATATGGATGGGGCATTGTTGACGCGTATGAAGCTGTTCGCAAAGTACTTGAGCTTGCTAAGATAAGTGGTGTTAAGGGTTATGTGTATGATGAAGAGACTGGAGAACCACTTAATCTAGTAAATGTATATGCCTATAATGATAATGGCGAATTAATTGCGTATACAAAGTCAAATGCTTCTGGATATTATATGTTACCACTCGATCCCGGCACCTATACCATAGTGTACAATAGATTTGGATACGAAAACTATACCATTACAGTAGATGTAGTAGTATATAATGGTACAATAACTGGCTACGTTACTGACAAGGTAACCGGCGATCCGATACAAAATGCTGAAGTCTCTATATTAGAACTTGGCATTACCGTATATACGGATTCCTCTGGCTTTTATCATGTATCAGTACCTCCGGGAAGATATACGGTCAAGGCCTCAGCACCTAACTACTTTAGTGATACTAAGAGTATTATTGTTGGCGAACAAGAACTAGTAGTTCTTAACTTTCAACTATACCATGAATCTATGCAAGCATCATTAAAAGTCCATGTAACAGAATATTTCACTGGAAGACCCATAGCCGATGTAAATGTGTCTTTGAGAGGTACTGGTAAATGGGCATTAACAGACAGTAATGGTACAGCAGTAATCGATGGCATACCGCCTGGAACATATACTGTCCTAGTATCAAAGCCCTATTTTGCATTAAGAGTATATGAAGTATCCTTAGAACCAGGTGAATATTTCCTAGAGGTTGATACGACCTATAAAATAGCTATAATGAGTCAGGAACCGGATCAATTTGGCGAGGATATTAGGCAAGCTCTGATCTCTATGGGATATCCTCCTTATGCCATCGACATTCTTGATCCTATGGTAACAGGGCGTCTATACAAAGTTGTTATACTTAATTCGTTTGGGCAAGACCCCGGTGAGGAAGCACTTCTGTCTATGCTTGAGGAATTTGATTCAGAGAATACATCGATAATATTCCTAGATGCATGGGGTGCATATTATTATTTCGCAGGATATATTATGTATACATATGATGATGCTGTAAATGAGCTTGGATATCCATCACCGGCCCATAGGAGTGATGGATATATTGAAGGTTTAATGATTAAAGCTTTAAATGCTTCTCATCCAATATTCCAAGGCATAGAATTCGATGAAGGTAATAGCTTCTATATCGCATCATCGCCGGCCGATCGCGTTGATTATGCTGTCTATACTGGATTCAATGATCCAGCTAACGGCTCATTAACATATCTCGGTGAACTTGTAAAAGGAGGTACCGTATATGGTTATAGCATTGTTGTCTGGGAAAGACCTTTTGTAAATAGTACATGGATTTTCCTCAGCATAGGAGGAAGTTATCATTGGGCAAAATATATGGAAAAAGGTCAAGACATGCAGTATTCAGAGAATGTAAGAAAATTACTTATGAACTCAATTAGTTACGCTCTAGGAATAGATACATCATTAGATACTGAATTTAACACTGAATCTAGACTAGAATCGTCTAGAACAATAGGTGTATCTGCATTCGAAACAGTTAACGTATACCTCAAGAAATTGCCTTACGGATGGGTTGAAGGCACGGTATATGCTAGCGATACTGGAGAAGTATTACCTGGCTCTAAAGTAATAGTAAAAGATACAATTGTATCTACAACAACTAATGCATCAGGACGTTATCGTATCTGGTTACCACATGGAACATATACGATAATCTATTCTTCACCCGGCTATTACAGACAGGAGAAAACAGTTGTAGTTAATGTAAATGAGACAACAATTGTCGATGTAGAATTACTTAGAGCTCCACGTGCAGCGATAATGCTCGATTTCTCAGGTCAATTATCAACTTATTTAATGGATAAAGGATGGTATGCGAGAGGATACAGGGATTGGGAGACGCTAATTAATGATCTAGGATTCTATGACGTCTTGATATTAGCTGGAGAATATGTTGGCACTACCGAGCTATGGCCCGATAGAGATACATTTGAGAGTCTACTCAATAAGACATATGATCTAGGCATTGGGATAGTTTTCATGAATAATTATTTCGAATATCGCTACATGAAGGAATATCCATATGGTATTAATCTATTATACTACTATTTAAGAAACCCGAGGAGCATAGGATCATCTTACGATCAAGGACCAGTATTTTATCAGGTTGTAAAAGAACATCCTATACTGGAAGGCTTTGATATTGGTGAGAGAATATATATTGTAGAAGGAGGAGACTATGATTATGCATGGTTCAATAAATGGGATGGTGAAATATTAGCCTCTATCGGTGCAGAACTTGCGGGTATACGGGGAGGAGGAATAGGTATTAAAATAACAGAAGCTGGTACAAGATGGGTATTGCTTGCTGGACTTGCCCCAGAAATATGGACCAATATGGATCACTGGACTGACGAAGCTAAAGAAATCTTCTATAGGAGTGTTATGTGGGCTAGTGTTAAACTTGTAAAGATCAATATTACTCCTCGCGAGGTTTTCGTTGGAGATTTAATGCAAATAGCTATACCTCCATTACCAGGCGTAACGTATTCTATAATACTAGACAATACAGTAGTACTGTCAAATATCTTGGGTACAAACGAAGAAATGACTATCCAGTTGAGGGTTCCATTATTAGAGTATGGCTTACATAGAATAGTATTAATTAGCGAAGGTATGTATTATGGCGAGGATGAATTCTTAGTAAAGACTCATATAGTTCCTACTGAAAGTTCTGTACATCAGGAAAGTAGGCTAGTTGTTAATATAACGGGTCATCCAATTAATGAAACATTGTATCTTTATATAGACGATAATTATATGACAACAATATATACTAGTAATGTATTACCAATAGTATTGATTATAAATGTACCCGATTACTTTGAAGAAGGTAGCCATGTAGTTAACTTACGGCGGCTTAATGGAGAAATACTTGCTATGGCGAATATAACGGTACTTAGATCTGAGTTTAAAGAGTCCATGTTATCATCGTTTAATACATTAAATAGATCATTTAATGAAGGTTTAGAGCAAATACTATATCAATTGTTCAATGTCAAAGGAAATATATCAGTACTTCAATCTGATGTACATCTTTTAAGAGATGAAGTCATGAATACGCTATTAAATGAGATAATCGATAAAATAAGTAACAATCTAACATCAGCTACCGAAATTATTGTAGGAAAGATAGAAGAAACTTCATTATCGATCAGTAATTCAGAGTCTCGGATAAGAGATGAAATTAGATCTAGCTATGCTAATATTAGTTCTAAATTAGAAAAGTTATCTAAACTTGATGAACTCGATAAATTAGATGAAGTATTAAATGATTTAAGCACTATATCGGAAAGCTTAAATTCTCTAAAACAACAGTCAGACGAGATCGGTGTTGACATTAAAGAGGCTTTAAACATTCAAAGGTCAATAGTGTCGTTACAATACACGCTATTAATATTGATGTTGGGAGTACTGTTTATATGTGCATTACAGGTATTTAAGAGGAAATAAGATAGTTCCTATAATCTTTTTTTAACGTCATATACCTTGCAAATAAACTAATTAACATTATAAGCAATAGTATGTTTCTAGTAAAGGCAATTATTTGTATAGGAGAGTCTGGAGACAATGGACTATATTGTATCTTTGAGCCTAGAAAGTTAAATAGGATTCGTAATTCTTTATCTTTAAACCACAGTAATATTATAAGAGAATTTAGTAAATCAATGAAAAGATAATACAAGAATTCTTTTAATGATAATAAAATTACTAGTGAAAACGTTAAGAATAGAAAATACTGCGGCTTGAACATGTAATGAAACGTTATTACAGCCAGTAATCCGATGACTATTTTCCTATATATTATATTATTAAAGTCATGGTCCTTCGTATAGAGAATCATAGTAAGTAGGGTTAGAATTACAATAAAGACTATAGAGAGTGATCTAGATAAGGGATTTCCTGGGGATCCCGCGAGGTATAGAAATATACAATTTTCACACATTAAATCATTAGATCCAATGAAAATCTTAGATAACAATGGGGGATTAATTAATACAATTACTAGATATGATGCAAATATCGCGGTAAAGCCGAGGAGATACCTATATGCGTATTCAAGTCCTTTTTTCAATTCTATTAATTCATATACTATAATGATAACAGGTATTGTAGAAAATAGATTAGTTGCTACACTTAATCCAGATGTTAAACCGGATAATAGATATCTCTTTTTAAAAAACATTAATATTGAAAATATAATAAGAGATCCTGCTATGATTTCCGTACCGTATATTCCATATACAATAAAGCTTGGTAATAATGGTAAAATATACAATAGTCTATGATCCTTAATGTTAATATAGTTAGAGATCTCGCTTAGAGCCATAGCCAGTAATATAGCTGATCCAAAAATGAAAATACTCATAATAATATAATAAATGGTTATTGATAAGGACCGAAGCTCGGGATCGGTATATGGACTATACATGGAATTATAATTACTTATAACGAGTGAGAAGCTTGATGATATGAACCAAAGGAATCCGCTAAAGGGAGGTAAAGCTAATGAATAATCATGATATATTATTGGTAAAACTTTTTCGCCTAAGCAAAGTCTTCTAGCGGTATCACTGTTTATCCATATGGTGTCTTTAAGGCTAGTGTTTTTAAGAGCTAAATCACATACTTTTTTGTCCATGAAAACTTTCCTGTAGTATGAATCGACTATGTCACTATAAATTGGGGTTATTATTGGTTTTCCGAATAATGTTTCTTGTGCTTCAATAGGCATATGTAATATGAATGAGATCGTAATAGATACTATCGTTATTATCACAAGTAGTTTCCTATTAATCATTAATGCACACCTTTTACATGGGAATAGATTTGTGTATGGAAAAATAAATATTTCAGCTCTTTATCTATTTTATGCTAGGAATGAGCTTTGAAAACAATGTTTAAGAAATATTTGCCTATAATATTATTGGTACTTATAATCATATACAATGGTTATGAACTTTATAGATTAGCGGATTCATTTACGCAAAGTGAGCTAGAAAGACATGGTAAGGGTTATGTCTCTGATGAGGTATGGTATGTTTCGTCAGCCCGTAATATATTAATTAAAATATTTCATGTAGAGCCTAGAAACCCATTAAATTACTCTGCAACAATAATAACGAATACCACGCCTAGCAAAGGATACGTGAATAGTTTAGCGACTAGATACGATGTTAATGTAGTAGACTGGAACTATAGAGAATTAAAGAATGCTTTTTATGTCGAGTCTTCTTCGAAAGAAAATCTATTATTATTTATTGAGGAGATTCAAAGAGAGTATGGTATAATAGATGTTGTATATGGTTGGAGACTCCCTGATCACGATAATATACAGAATTATATGAATACTGAGCATCCACCATTTGGCAAATACCTTATAGCGTTATCGATTTACCTTTTCGGCGACTATCCAACGTATTGGCGGTACCCAAGTATAGTATCTGGTGTACTATTATTGGTACTGATTTATCTAATTACTTTAAAGATCTCCGGTAATCACTACTTATCCCTCCTCGTAACATTACTTGCATCATTCGATCAATTATTTAGGGTAATGGCTTCTATAGCTATGTTGGATATATTTGTAGCACTATTTACGGCATTAACTGTACTATTACTTGTTCATAAAAGATTTTATTTATCAATACTCTCTGCAGCATTAGCATCAACATTTAAGTTTAGTGGACTATTCATAGCTATACCTATAGCCATAATCTTCCTTAGACACGAGCTTAAAAGTAGAGGGATTAGCTTCAAGTTATTCGCAATAGATCTTGTTTATTTAGTAACCCTAACTGGGCTAATAACAATGGTGGTCCAAGTAATATCTGCAATACCACTAATAATGGGTATGGGATTTAGCAGTTGGGCTCAAGAAACTCTAGGATCATTTCGGTGGCATACATCTGTAAAATGTATTGGTGCTAAATGCCCCGTATCAGCTGCTCCATGGGATTGGATGCTAGGTATTAATGGTTTTGCAGTATACTTCTTCACCCAGGAATCAAAGGCTATTGCTATAGGAAATCCCATTATATGGCCTATAGTCTTCGGAATTACATTACTCTTTATCCCCGCATATAAGGTTTCAAGGAAGAGCGGCTGGCCTATTCTCATATTGTATGGCTTATTAGCTGGCTACATATTATTATGGATTATAGGTGGGAGAACACAATATAGTTTCTATGCCATACAATTACTGCCGTACGTATATATGTCGCTAGTTATCATACCACACGATCTATTATGGCGTAGAGAAAAAGCGTTAATGGTAATTAGTAAATGGATTAAAGGATTTAATGAGATTTGGAAATTATTGGTAAAAATACTTCTATAATAATCTATTTCTTTAAGGGTTTTGTAATTGGTTTATAAATATACGATACATGAACCCTACCATTATAATATCTTAGTTTAAGGCCGCGCTCAATAATTCTCTTATCTATAGAATCAGCATCTAATTTTCTAGGATCATATTTCTTGCTTCCAATGATAAAGTTACAGGAATAACCGAAGCTCGGAATCCAAGCCTCATATTCCATGGTTATTGGAAATACTTTTGATAAATTGTTGTAGACCCATTCATAGACTTTATTAAAGAAGAAGCTATTTCCTGCTTGTGTAACCATAATACCGTCATCCTTTAATATGCGGTAAATATCCTTATAGAATTCTTCACTATATAGGCTTTTAGCAATTTCACTAGAATAAGGATCCGTGAGATCTATTATGACTGCATCAAATGATTTATCAGCTTGTTTAGCAACATATTCTTTGCCATCCATGATAACAACTTCTGCCCTAGGATCATTAAAGCTTCCTTGATGCATTACATCTAAGTATTTCTTAGCAAATTCAACTAGCTCCCCATCAATATCTACCATAACTGCTTTTTGTACACAATTATGTTTCAACACTTCACGTAGTGTAGCTCCCTCTCCACCTCCAATAATCAAGACTTTTCTCGGAAGAGGATGAGTTAATAATGCCGGATGTACAAGGCTTTCGTGATAAATATGTTCATCAGATTCTGTGCTTTGAATATAATTGTCTATTACTAACCCCTTACCTAGTTCTTCAAATTCAACTAACATTATTTCTTGATATTTCGTCTTTGTATATACATAGAGTCTACGTAGTTTTATTAATGTGGCCATAGATTTTGATGTAGGTTCTATAATTATTAAACCCTCATACCCATTAACCAATGTGTATTCACCCAATGTTATTTAATTTTTACTTATTATGATGCATAAAGATAAAATACTTATCTATACCTTGCTAAAATGTCTATTTTTGGTTAAAAATATTGGAGAAAATATTCCAAGTTCTTTTATGGAGTATGAGTTATTCCCGGTAGCTTTGGAAATGCCGTTGCTAACACTATATGTTTGACTCCAGCTATATACCTCGTTAGTCTCTCTATACCTAGACCAAATCCTGTACTTGGCGGTATGCCGCCTTTCTTAGCTAGATCCAGGAACCAACTGTACTTTTCTAAGGATTCTCCAAACGTTTTTATTCTCTTTACAAGTTCATTGTATCTATACTCTCTCGTACCGCCATCAATTACTTCTCCGAAACCACCGGGTAATATAAGGTTAAAGTCAAGGTTGTACCTAGGATCATTGGGATCAGGTAGATAATAGAATCCACGACTAATTACAGGGAAGCCTATTAACCATACCGGTGAACCATAATATTCTGCAAGAGATACTTCAGCTTCATGGCTCAATTCTTTACCCCACTTAACTTCATAGCCCATTTTACTAACAATTTCTAATGCTTCATCATACTTTACCCTTGGAAACGGCGGTTTAAATCCATGGAATCTACTATGTATTTTGTCTAAGAGATCCTTATGCCGGGATAAGAGCTTTGATCCAATATACTCAAGTAGTCCCTCTGCAAGTTTTATAGCATCATCTATGCTTGCATATGCCCATTCAATGTCTAGTTGCGTAAATTCTGATAAATGCCTACCAGTCCTTATGTTCTCAGGAGGTTCTTCACGTATGTTTCTTGCCATGAAATATACTTTCTCGAATACTGCTACACTCGACTGCTTATACATGATCACACTGCTTGTAAGCTCGTATTCTTCTCCATAAAATCTTGTCTTAAGCTTCTTTGCACCACGTAGTCCAGGATCACTTACAATACTTATCATTGGAGCAAGCAATTCTATGAACCCCTGTTTTTCAAGATATTCCCTTGAATACTTCATTATGTAGTATTGGATCCAGAGAATATCTTTCCATAATGGGTTCCTCATATACCATGGACTGTACTTAGCTAGCTCTACGGGCTCCTTCTCCCTTATATCTCCAAGATACTTTACAACGGGTTCATCACTTGGTGCCTGTATAACGTCATAGTCTTTGACAAGAAGGCTTTCTTTGAAGAAATATCCTTTTATTCTTACTAGAGCCTCTCTAGGTAATTTAATTAATTCGCTAATACGCTCTCCAGATACTTTTAGTTTTCTAACTCCACTAGCATCTCTTAATATAAGATATTCCTTATCCTTATCAACTATCCATACAATTAGCTCTATATCTCCCCGATATCCATCTATTTTTGATAGAAGGGTTCTACGGGTTATAGAACTAGATATAGAATATGTACAGAGAGATTTGGTTCTATCCTTTGTTAAAACACATCCCCCATTCACCTAACTTTCCCATTTCCTCCCCACTGGTATTTAAATGCTTCTATCTTGATACCTAATACCTGTTTGGAAAATAAGAAATAAATTTTATAACAATAATAGAAGCTAGTCTGGATGAAGGAAATGTCGATAGACCTAAATGATATCCATATTCGCGTTGTAAGGCTGGAGGAAAAGATCAATAATTTAGAGGAACAATTAAACAAGATTTATAATAAGATTAAGAAGCTTTACTTGTTTCTTGCCCTTGTTTTCGTTTTGAGAGAACAATAACTATGATCTCTAAAAGGAAACCTATTAAAATAAATATTAAAGCTATATCAACTATGCTTATCATTATTCTCTCCGCCTATATGCTTCAACTATAGTTGTTCCATGAGTAATTATAGATACTTTATCTGGTACAAAGCCTTCTACATCAAAACTATTCCATCCCTTTTCAAGATTTGTTAATATGCTTTTCTCAATACCCTTACCACTAAGCACTAACCTTACATCGCTGAGTGATATTGGTGACCATACGTATGCAGTCCCCCCTATTATACGGAGAATAGGATCTAGGATATCTAAGTCAATATGTAATCTGCTTCGGAGACTTTCAATATACGTTTTACCCGCTATCCGTGATATAACAAGAATATTGACTTCATATACACCTGCTTTGGACCATAAGACCCTAATAGGTATGGTGTAGACACCAGGCTTTAGATCAGATATTTCATGTGTAGTAGCATATATAGTGTTATCATCAGACCATACAATGATCTTTAAGGAATTGATATGTATTGATGGCTTGATTGTAACGGGGACAAAGTAGCCTAGAGAATCTCTCGAGAGCTCTGGAGCAATATCGATTTTATGAAAAGCGCTCTTCGGTTTTTTAATGAGTAATAAGATCTTTTCACGTAGATTAAGGAATCCCGGTGTTATAATTAGGATATCAAGTGTATGTAATCCAGGCCTAGCCCCATTATCCTTAAACAAGATCTTAGATCCGTAGCCTAATGCTTCAATCTTTTTATCGGTTGTACTCAAAAGTCTTACACTTGGAGTAACATGTTTAATGTCTATATATTTGGTTTCACCGCTAAACATTTCAAGATCTCTTAGCTCTATCTCAATCGATTCACTCATATCAACTAATACAGCCTTTGGATAACCTGCTGATGATAGATAGCCTATAAGCATACGATCTCCTACGATAGATATTCCATTTACTATACCATCAAAACTATATTCTCCAAGATAATCCCATTTCAAGGAATAGATCCTAAGATGATTCTCTATTCCTATAGCTATATATTTTTCATCAATGCCACACACATAGCTTCCTTCGACACCTAATTCTTTTAATTCGGTTCCTTTATCTACTGTTAATATATGCACTGCTTTCGGTGTTACAACTGCCAAGGATTTCTTTGAAACACCTCT
The DNA here is from genome assembly GCA_964531225.1 of uncultured Desulfurococcaceae archaeon. Taxonomy (GTDB): domain Archaea; phylum Thermoproteota; class Thermoprotei_A; order Sulfolobales; family Desulfurococcaceae; genus CAZHDB01. Next base: position 14,616 of record CAZHDB010000003.1, on the reverse strand, counting down.
TCTAGAACTACATACATATCTTATATCTCCATATATCTTCTCCCATGCAATTTCCTTATTCTTAAGATCATATGCTATAATACCCTTTGTATTCTTAAGAATTAAACGATCATAGCTATAATATGCGATGCTCCATGGACCTATATATTCTGATAATATACCTTTTGAATTAATAATATACTTCCCATACTTGCCGAGGTAAAATAAATGTAGTAGATAAGTTTTTTCTCCATGTTTACTACCAATACGTTCCCATATGCCACACCATTCTCCATTAGAGCCAGCCATAATAGCTGAATTCAAGATTTTCCTCGAATAGTCTTTTCCTATTCCCTTCTTTACAAACAATATACACGGTCCAGCTCCACCTGTTTCTGCATCTATAGTTTTTACTAAAGAAACGATCCTGTCCCCTGATAGGCCTAGATCTATGTTTTCAATTAATAATTTTCTTTTCTTAAGTGTACCTATTTCTAAATAATCAATAGCTTCAATCTCTCCCATTTTTGTAACAGTTACAAAGGACTTCATTCCATCTACTGAAACTACTGATAGGGCTGTTTCAAGAGTATTTGATATAATACCTTCAACGTCTCCATTGATTATTGTGAGATCACGGTTATTATAGAATAAATGATTTAAACCAACGATCTTACTAATATAGAATCTATCGATATTTTGTTCATTACCAAATACAAAGCCTAATCTATATGATAATGCTGGGTAAATATTTTGATTTACTCGCAAAAAGAGGCTCTTAGGAAGAAATTTGTCTTCTTCAGTAGTTACATCAACCATATCTATTATTAATGGCAGTTTTCGTTTTCTAACTTCTGGTCTAATACTCAATAATACCCCCTAACAAATATGTATTTATATTTAGAGTTCCATATAACTTGAGTACATTATATTAGATAACATTATAATATAGGACATGAGAAGTTAATATATGTACTTATACAGAATATATAAGGTTAAGATAATGCCTTTCACAAGACTATGGCGCTACAGGATTCCAAGCGAATGTTTATTAGATGGATTCGAATACAGTGATGAATGGCTCAACATAGATCTCTATTGTAGGGATGAAGTTAGAAAAGTAAGTATTGAGGTTACAAGTGGTAGAACCATTACAGGAGGAGGCTCGTCTCTTGAGCTTAGAGGAGTTGTGGAGTTTAAGAGAGAATACTTTGTACTGAGATGTTTTTATGGTTATGGGAATGTTATGTGGAGTAAGATTAGAAGTGCCTTAGACGCTAAGATCATGTGTAGAAAAGAAACATGTGTAATCGGGTTATTGAGGCCGGATAATATTCTGGAAGTAAATATTATTAATAAGGCTGGCCAGATACTCGAGACTTTTACTCTAGATAATGTACTTGATTTTGACATTGGTGGTTCTAGGAACTTAATAATTTTGTCAACTATTTCGGCTCATCCGGAACATAGTATTGTATTATTAGTCAATGCAATTTCTAATGCAGTAATTGATGAAATAAGAGGCTTTGGGGGAAGAATTATTTCCAGTCCATACAGGGTCATTATTAATGGGAAACATGAGGGAAAATATTATGCGAGAATATATAGCGATGAAGGCAAGGAGCTAGCTTATACTGAAGGAATAGGAGTATTTATCCCCTATAATCCATATCCATTTCAGTTACCCGGTACAGAACTTTATAATGAAAAATTTATTGTTATTACGGATTTATTTACAGTAAAAGTCTATAATATTATGGATCTAGGCCTTGAGTGTTCGTTCATAAAACCGCCACGTATGAGGGCAATATTTAATGTTGATCTAGAAGATAATAATGTTACAACTTTATCAAGAATATTTGATCAGCCTTTAATTGTAAATTATAGTTTTAATGGCGAGCCTCTGTGGCAAACACATATTGTACGTGGTGTGTCAAGAGTTCTGCATAGTGCATCTATTCTAGCATTATATGATGGGTTTTACAGGAGGGAGACAAGGCTTAGCCTTATTAAAATGCCTGTTGTTGTAGAAGAGGAGAGACTAGGACCTGGTGTTGAACCGCTTATTATTTGGGGCAGATATATTGTTTTGTTTGATGGAGAATTTATAAGGGCCTATGTTTATGAGAGATAGCTCTTGGAGGTGGATAATTAGTAGTTGGATTATATTAGGGATCTAGTGCTTTTACTAATAGTTGCAAAAATACTTGGACTGCCGCTAAGAAGTAAAGGTATTCATCCTATTGTAGGACATGTGCTTGCAGGTGTAATTCTCGGGCCATATGTACTTAGGATAGTATATCCTAGTGAAAATCTCGCTACTATTGCCAATGTTGCATTGCTATTACTACTATTTTATACAGGACTTACAACAGATTTTCGTGAGCTCAAGAGACGAGGACTATATGTAATACTAATAGGTAGTCTTGGAGTTATTGCTACATTCTCCATAGCCTATACCGTATTACATTTAATTGGTGTAACTGGCTTACAAGCACTATTTCTAGCTATTGTCATATCTAATACTGCTACAGAAACTGTAGCTGCTACAATAGCATATGTTGGTGGCCGTGAAATTAGAGCATTGATTGTTGGAGCTAGTTTTGTAGACGATATATTTGCAGCATTCATGATAAGCATTATAGCTAGTCAAGCAGTAGGCTTTGGAAATATGACTATGATAAGTGTATTGACAATAGTGTTTATGACAGTTATTTTCATACTTAGCCAAGTACTTGTTACAAAATACTATATAATATATAGGCTCATGTCTAAAGACTATAGAATATTTGCAGCACTATCAATTATACTCGCATTTGGCACGGCATTACTTGCAAGACTAATAGGACTTAGTGAACTCATAGGTGCTTATTTAGCAGGCCTATTAATTGGTAGAGGCAGGGAATTCCACGATCCCCTTATTAAAACAAGAGTTATACTTAGCGAATTTATAGACGATCTTAGTGTATTTCTAGAAGTTCTCTTTATACCAATGTTCTTTACATACGTTGGATTATTACTTGTACCAGCTAGTATTAGTACAAGCCTCCTCATAGGCATGTTATTTGCAGCAATATTTGGTAAAATCATTGGATGTACACCTATTGCATACTTAAGCTTAAAGGATAGAAGCAAAAGCCTATTGGTAGGCTTTGCCATGATAGGTAGGGGTGCCTTGGAAACAGCACTATTAAAGCTCGGATACGATTTCGGCATAATAACTATTGAGCAATACTCGACAGTAATAGTTGTTGCATTATCTACTACAATAATAGCCCCATTATTATATACGATAGCTTACCGCCGATATATACCGCGATAAAACACTCTTGTTTTCCAAGGGATCCTCTCAATTAATCCATCAGATTCTAATTTGGAGAGTAAATACGCTATATCACGTATTGGTAATCCCAGGGCTCTATGAAGCTCAAGTAGATCCAGGGGCCTTCTCAGCAATAAATTATAAAGATCGCTTTCATCAAATAATACGATTTTCCTATAGTTAATTCTAACATCACTCCATAGAACATTGACCTGGAAGCCAAGACTATCTAGATAATTCTTTGCATTATTTAAGATCTTTTTGGAAACAGGCTTAGCATCCCTAGATCTAGGAGGCCTTGATAAAGTCTTTAATAAAACTTTCCTGACTCTAGCCTTTCTAAGCCATGATGCTATGAGTTCTAATGAATCTTTTTTCCAATTACCTTCACTATCCATATTAACTAAAGTAGTTTCAGAAATAACTACTACATCCAACTTACTTAGACATCTAATAATATCATTTAACCTCCCATATTCTACCGGATCATTAATTATTGTATAATCTTCACGAGATCCAGCGTCAAAGACTACATAGATCTTGTCAAAGTATTTAAGTAATTCTGCTCCATTATGATAAGTTAACGGTACAAGTGTAGTTTTAATCCAATACTCGAGATCGATGCCTAGTTCCTTATTTATTTTCACCAGATCCTCAACTATGTTCTTTAAAAAATAATTTAAACAAGGATCGCCTAGGCCATTGAATAATATGGCCCTGATCTCTTGGCCTATTTTTCCAATAATATACCTATAGTCTTCAATTATTTTCTTTGGAGGAATTAATGATTGTATCTTGGATGTTTTAATTCTAGTATCACCCATTGGACAGTATATGCAGTTATAAGGACATTTTTTAGGAGGCCCTACAACATCTACTATCAAAATATAATCATTAATTCTCCTACTCGGATAAGGCCCTATTACATTCCTTATAATCATTTTCTAGAAGCCTCAAGTACTGCTATATAGAATCCTTGGCACCCATCTATATGTGGATATGTTCTAAATGTTTTCCCTGAAACATCGTACCCGCTATAAGCTTTTCTTAAAGGTAGCTTTATATCGATTGGCAATGCGAGACCTTGATCCACTATATACTGTATAACCTCCTCTCCCTCTAAAGGATGAATACTACATACAGAATAAACAACATACCTACTATATTGTAAAATATTTTCAAGTAATCTTTTCTGTAGACTACTATAATACTCTAGTTTACCTCTCCTTCTAATAGCAATTTTTACAGCAGGATCACCTGGTACTGATCCTGAACCACTACATGGAGCATCAACTAATGCACGTTCAAATACATGGTTAAAACTAATTTCTGTACTATCGCAATTCAGTATATTAATTGATTGAATCGGAATATTATGTTGTCTTAAAATATCTTTTAGTACCAAGGACCTATTCCATGAGATATCGCATGCAATGCATTTTATATTATTGTCAAGCATGTATAGATGCGAAATCTTGAGTCCAGGCGCACTACAAGCATCCAATACATACTTACCAGGCAACCTATGTAATGCTTCTACAACATAGGAACTTGCAAGATCCTGCGGTACTGCATCTCCTTTAACAATGCATTCTATATTTGATGGTTTAAACCATTTGGGTTTACGAATTCGTATCATGTAGGGAAGAATGTGGTGTATGTCAAAACCTATATTATTTTTTCTTAAACACTTTATTACACGATCTATTGTTGTTTTCAGAGTATTTACTCTAAGCCAGTATTTTTTCTCATTAAGTGCTTTAAGATATTTCTCTAACTCAGCTGGATCCATGTGTTTAAGGAGATCCCTCACAATATATTCCGGATAGGAATATCTTATGCTAAGCCTATGTATTATACCTAGATCCTTGGTTTCACGATTAAGTATTCTAACTAGTTTTCGCACACTATAGCCTATGTCTCTGAAAAAAGCTATTGCAGCTCCCTTCTTAACTCCATATCCATGTTGTGCAGCAAGCCATTGGAGGCCATAATAATATAATACAACATAGTATCCAAGCTTATAATACGTATTATATAGCCATTTAGGGACACAATATCTTCTCGAAATCTCGTGGAAAGCCTTATCATAACTAATATGTGTCCGTAGAATATAGTCTAGAAGCCTATTTAGAAAAAACTCTGTACGTTCCGGAGGAGGAAGAGTCTCCAATTACCTATGGCCTCCTCGGAGTCTTCTCCCTCAATATAATTAGTAATTGACTTATAAACAATGGTGGATCAATATATTTGACGCCGAGTTCTTGGCAAAGCCTTTTAATACCATCATCATTAGTTACGAGAGAGCCATTGAGTTCCTTAGCAAGTATAACACTATCAAAATCAACAATTGTATCAATAACACCCTTCCTCGTTGCTTCACGATATCTTGCGCGGAGCTCATGAATAGCTTCAGCAATTTGTTTCTCAAGGAGATCACGGTCTCCTTTCTCACCAGCACTATATGCGAGGCCACTAGACTTACGAACCATTTGTTCAGCAACACGTAGGCCGCGGTAAAACCTCATACTCACTTCCTGGATCCAATTACTCATAACATGAGCAGGTATTCTCGTACCATACATATCCGGGGCCTTAATAGAGACAATGCTTAGAAAAGCATTAATAACATCATCACCAACACCATTACGCTCTAGAAAACCACGGAGCTCTAATGCTGTACTAGGAGTCATATAAAACTGAGCACCCGCAGCAATATGGGCACGAGTGAACAAGCGAGTAAGCTCACGGACAACAGACTCAAGACTAGATACGCCAAGAACTCCACGTAGCCTTGGATCGGTTACAGCACTAGTGTCTAGTACATATACTAGCATAACCTTGTATGCCTCAATATACTATGATCAAGAAGTACCATATAAACTATGTTATCTAAGGAATAGAGACTATGATGTCCTCCTTTTATATACTAGAACACCATCTCTAACAATTGTTTTTATAATAGGTATACTAAGCTGATCCTTATGTATAATATGTAGATCAACTACATAGGCAATATCGCCAAGTTGCCTTGCAAGAAAACCCTCAATCTCATCTAATGCCCTATAACGATCAACTCTATTCTCAACAATAACAAGTATATCTAGATCACTAGAACCAGTTAATTTACCAGACAATACAGATCCAAAAACATAGGCCTCAATAACATAGTCAAGTAATGCTAATACATTAACAACCTTACCAACTAAGGCTCTCCAATTACGTAGTAACTCTATACGTTTAAGTCCAAAAATCAATCTATACACCATCCCCCATAGATCCTAATCCATATATTTTTCAACATTTCATAGACCTCATTAGCAGTCTCTATAGCAATGGACACTCTATCATGATCAATCATCAATAGATCATATTGACCCATTCTCCTAGAATCTTCTAAGATAATAAGTTCTTTCCTTCGATCCCTAATATACTGTCTTATAGCCTTAGATATCTCTGTATCATCGATCTGCATAGCTAAGCTACTGAGGAGTTCTCTAATCCTATGTGAGCGTGGATGCTCGTAGCCCATTAGATTATACAATGCCTTAACCAGTAATTGAACAGCTATCTCTGCCTCAACACAAGCTACATCATAATATCCTCTACGATAGTTACTCTTAGCTGACTCTAGGAAATAGAACGATCGCTTACAGAGCGTTAAAGCTAGCTCTATAGACAATATCTCGTCCCCAGTAAGGAAAATTATCTATTCGTATACTTAAACTATGGCTTTACCAATATAGTCTTAACCTAGTTCAACTAACTCTTTTAACAATGTTCTACTGATACCTCTTGGACTACCTTCTCTTTCAAGTGATGCTGTTATATTATCTGCTATGGATACTAATCCGGACAATGAATTAACAACATATGGTAGTACAAGTGCTAGATTACTGAACCTAGATAACTCAGTGATCCAAGACCTATATCCTCTCCGGGTAAAGGTCATTAAGTAGTTTAAAAAGCATTTAGTAAGATCCTTTCCTTTAATTCCCCTATTTATATCGTTTATGGCTCTAAAAATATTATCCATGATTGTAGGCGATAACTCGCTATCGAGACCAGTAGCCCGGATAACATCGTATACGATATCTCCTAGCTCGTCGTATATTACCATATTTTTAAATATCTCTAAAGCTTCAGACATTCTCTCCGATCTTCCTAAAACAACTATATTCCTCATAGCATGATGGTGATTTAGAATTGATAATATGAGTATTGCTGATAGGAACTTACCTTTAGTGCTTCCAGCAATATACTTGTCCAAGGCAACCTCAATAATACAGCCTGATACAATCTCATGATACTTAAATGATGGCTTTAAACCATCGTTGGCCATAGCCCTAGCAATGCTTTCCTGATACTTATTAGTAGCCTTACCTATATCATGTAGTAAATGAGCTAATGCTACTACTTCATATGCTTCTCCGAAACTAATCTCTGGATCTACAAAAGTTATCCTCGTAGCTAGTGAACGAGCAATTGAATCTAACTTTCTATACTTCTGGACAGTATTCCATGTATTAATCAAGTGATCTCTTAAATAGCTATTAGTCCAAGCATAGATCTCCATCTCTATCCACCTATAATAAGACCTCTACCCTCAACATAGTACTTGGAGTCAGATATTAGAAATGCAAGAGGGTATGCACGATCCCCTCTATAACCAAATAGTAGACTACATGGTATAACGGCCTTACCATAAACGGGTATAAAGTCTCTAGTAATAGTCCATTCGCCAGCATCATATTTAAGACCAATATAATGGATTCTATTATCCTGTACAACTAGGTAAGGATGTATCTCAATAAAATGTTTTGAAACTGGTATAGAGTAGTTCAGTATTTCTTCAATAGAAAGATCCTTTCTATATTCTCCAACATATATTGGTACAAGTATAGAGTCTCTAACAAATCCCCTATTCTGGCAACACATTCTATACATTAACTCATTAATCATATGTTGATCTATAAATGTTGATCCTGATATGAATCCAAGGATATTCCGTAGACTATAGTTCTTATATAAACTATAGCCTTCATAGACCTTATCAAATACATACTTATAGCCATAAACACTATCCTTACTGCCACTAAGAGCTAGTCTCCAATTAATATTATAACCTCTACTTAGCAATTTATCAATAAGATCAAGAAATCTATTTACAATTAACTGATCGTAGACTCTATCCCCCGATCCCCTCACTATATAGATATATGTCTTATCTGAATCAAAATACCTATTTACACGCCCGATACGCTGTACTATAGGTGATGGAGATGCAACATCACTTATCAATGTATCAAATGAAATATCTATACCAGCCTCTATAACTTGTGTTGCAACAACTATCTTAGCTCTATCTAGTTTTTCTATGGCTTTCAGCCGATCAATTGATGTAAGTCTACCATGAATTAAAACAGTATCTTCTTCGCTATATCTCTTGGCTAAAGCATCATAGGTACTCACAGCCTTTGATGGAGTATTTCTAATAATCAATACCTTTTCTGATGAACTAACATGTTTATCTACAACACACAGTATATCGGGCTCATTGATAATCTCTGTCTTGTAATCAACACCCATAACCATATGATCAAATTCTTCATCAGAAATCTTGATAAGATTATTATCAATGACCTCTCTAGTAAAGGCTTCATACTCAATATAGTATTTATCATGTCTACTACTCTTAAGATCTTTAATAACATATAGTAGATCCTTCTTTAAAGGATTAGGCAATGTTGCAGATAGTACTAGTGTTGGTGTTAAGGAACGATATAGTGTATGTACAACTATATCGAAAACAGTATATATTGATCCAGTATTAGAAATACCTGGATCTCCGCCATAGAGATGTGCTTCATCAAGTGTATTTAGCGATGTAAAAATAGTTGCTCTAGGTACATCATAGTGCCGTCCATACTTATGGAATTCAGCAACGGGTACTCTCAATAAATTATATGCATAACTATCAAATGTAGATACATTAATATCCTTTAGATAAAAAGGTGCTTTACTAGAATCTATAAACATCATTGCCTGATAGCCAATGGATCTGGGTTCAAGCTTTCCATAAACACCTTTCCCTTTCTTAATATCTAGATAGAGTTTTTCAACAAGATTACGTAGTGGAAGTACATGTATTAGTCCAGCTACAAGGCCTTTCTCCTCTAAGACCTGATATATAAATGGTGAAAGACTTGTCTTACCATAGCCAGTTGGCGCCTCATATACTATAAAAGGTATTTTAGTATATTTAGAAAAAAGATCTAGAATATATTCATTAACTGTTCTAGAAACCATAAACTACATCCTCTAACGGACATACCTTAACAAGCTTACTAACCTCATTAGAGAATCCATGGAAGTAGCTAGCTAGTCCCTTAACACCAATACTCTCTAAATAACCCTTAAGCTTACCAGTAGCCTTAATAGCTACATCGGGAAGCCTACCACCTTGTATATAGTGATCGCCGAATCTCCTAAGACTAGCCGTTATAGAATAGAGTACTTCACCACTACATGTAGAGGCATATAGTAGTAGTCTATTAGCAATAGACGCTATAAAAGAAGAGTATTCATCAGGCCTATCCCATCTTGTAGACGATACGCTATCAAGCATTACCCTAATATACTTAACAAGATCCTTCTGGCCACTAAGTAGTCTAACAAGGCCGTGTGTACCAAGATCATGTACTGTAAGGAGAGTACTTCTAGGTCCACTTACCTGTACAACCAATAGTCTACCAGTACATAGATCCCTTACAATGCCCCTCTCAATAAGTAGTAATGCTAAGTTTAGAGCTATTATAGAATCTGGAGCCTCATTTCTAGCGAGAACAGCTATGTTCTTGGATAGCCTATGTAGTTCTCTATAATGGGGCATCATGTACTGGGGTATAACATCTGAATGTAGTAATAGATATAGTTTCTCTCTAGTTCTACCAACATATGCTAGGAAGTAGCCAAGTATAGCTAGTATAAATGAAAATCCATCGATATACCTATGTGGATAATCTCTATCCGTTATTCTACCAAGGAATCCTTGTTTAGCGTATTTGAAATAGTTGATCTTGAAGAATTGGGGCGTAGTATACTGATCCCTCCATAGATCTGTACTACAGTTATTCTCAATAAGTAGATCCATAGCCTTATCAACAAGTTCTAAATGATCATTTTCTCTACTAAGCCCTAGATAACCATATAATTTAGGGAAACAATTCTTACTTCTTAAATCATTTACTGTAGCATACATAAGAGCTCTTCTACTAATTTCCTCTCTTATGTCTTGAACTAATCCCTTAACGCTTTCACCAAATCTTCTTGGATCAATTATCTGGATCTGATCAGAGTTTATCCTAGTATACGTACTCTGATCAATATAGACAAGAGATAGTTCAACTAGTTCTCTACCTAATGCACCAGCTGGGAATAGATCGAATGTGCATGAGCTCAAGATATGCACCCTATGAGATCTCTTGGTAGAACTAGTTTTTCACCACCAATATCTACTGTTAAGGCATTATCTTTTGGCTTTACAATCATCTTACCACCATATATTCCGAGGCCAACTGGTACGACATAGTACTCGGTTATCTTGTAATAGTCTTTTGGCGATACATTTGTGTAGACTAATGGATCTAGTTTCCACATAGGATATACTTCACATGACCTATATGGTTCAACTAGTCTAACTGGTACATAATAAGGTGTTTCAACAATATCTTCTTCTACAATACACTTACATGGATCATAGAGTTCAACGGATTTTATAGACACCATACCCTCCCTACTACCAATCCTATTAATACCCCATGCAGCAGAAGCTAGTTCATCACAATAGTTCCTATCAACTAGATAGACTATATCTAGGATAGTAGGTGTATAGGCTTTACCAAATGCCTGTACACTAAACCAGTAATCGGGTGTTTTTTGCTGTAGATATGGTAGTGCAAGTACTCTCATAAGATCCCTATATAGTACTACTCCTCCATAGGGGTACCCTGCCGATACATAATAGACCATCTTATCCAGTAGAAGCCTCACTGCAAAACTATATGGTCTACCATTAAACAATAGTGTTTCCGGATAACCCTTCCACCTAGCATAAGCTGCAGCTAATGCTCCAACAAGAGTTGTTGGCGGCGGATAAGGTATTGGCTGTGGTGAAGCTGTTTGGAAAGGAACATGGATCATGAAGCCCCATGAAAGCCCTGTTTTTACTCTAAGGATCATCTTATCAGTCATAGATCCATGGGCCTCAGCCAACTAGTTCATTAACAATAGTCAATACTTCATCAAATACCTTGACTGGATTATCAACAACCTTTACCTCAGCCCTACCTCCCTTTTTAGGCTCTACTGACTCGTCATCACCCGAATAAGCTATTAATACAGCTTTCTCACCTATTGAAGCTGATCCCTTACTTAGCATATCTAAAGCCTTCTCTAGAGTCTCATGTGTCTCAACGATATATTTCCTACTATGTGGAGGCTGTACACTTAATGGTATTGGATGCGATATTACTGCTGCAAGACTAACGATCTTCCATGACGGGTTAAACCTTGTCCTCTTAGCACCGAATAAACTACTGTTAATCATGACTCCAAGAGCCTTAATAGCAACCTCGATCCTCTTTTTCCTCTCCTCTTTACTGACTATCTCCTCACCAGTATAGCTACTAACACCAATACCATCAATATCTAGTGAGAATGTGAACTCATAGAGAGCTGATCCAACCTCTACATTGTATATGGCTTGTCTCTCCATACTAGTAGGATCATATCTTACATGGAACTGTGCTTCAACAGCACTACTTATGATAGAGTCTAGTGCTGGTATAGCGTAGCCACTATAGAACCTAGATGTCCTCCTTGTAGGAGGCTTACCAGCATACATGAAGCCTCCAATATCCTCGACTATACAGTTCTTGACAATATTGTTTTCAAGATCATACATACTAAGCCCTTTCTTAAACCATGGCTCATCCTTAAGTATGGTATCATCACTATGTTTAACGAATATTCCTTGGCTACAATACCTACATACTGGTAGCCCCAGTTTTCCAGCGATCATTGCGAGGATCTCCTGATATGCATGGGCTAGTGATTCACCACTAATAACAGGCACGTATCTAAGGATATAGCCGTTCTCTGTAGGTAGTACTATTGGTGCTCTACGATGCCTTACAAAATTACCTACACTCTCAACCATATTGAGTGCTTCAGCATTTAACAGAATACGTGAACCAAGGCTTAGATAAACCATTTCATTTCTCACCTCTACTCTTCCAGCCATGGGCTAAAATAGATATCCTACGTGCAAGAGATAGATCAGATCTAACACTATTCAAAAAACTCTGTAGTTCGTCTTGTGAAGGATATTTAGCTGGACAAGGTACACAGTATCCAGTTTTTCCCTCAAGAGCCTTATTACTAGCCTCTAAAAATATACCATTAATACCTGGGCCCTGTCCCTCGCCATAGTCGCAGCAATTTAGTATATACTCTTTATCACCGCTCTTTATCTTAGCATAGACTTTTGTAGATTCAAGGCTCTTAACTATCCTTAGAGCATCGTATATGGCTTGCTCTATACTTTCAGGGCTTAGTGCGAAAGCCATGCGATCAACTAAGTTATATCTCTGGCTATCGATAAAGAACTTCATAACCTCAACTATACCCGGGTATTTATTGATTAGATTCTCCTCCAAGCATATCATCCCTTAAAAATAGAGTTCTCTATATAAAATGGTTGTTTGGAATAGTATATAAACTTTTAAATGGAGTTCAATTCCTTATAACAGAAACTAGTCATTTAATATGTCTATAACAAATTTAATACGCGAACACGATCTCTAAAAGAATCAATATCTATATAACTACTTAATCCGTATATCTCTTAGAAATGAAGTCCATAACCCATATGGATAATATACATTATAAATCCTTATACGTTATGGAAACAATCTATTTAACACATAGAGTAAACCCATATAACTAGGGAAATATAATTGGCTAATGCACTTATAGCTTCACTAGGTTTTGATGAGCGACACGTTATCCGTAATCTATTGAGAATAGGGTTTAAGGGTATTAAGAAGATCATACTACTTATACCGAGCTGGGATATTGATAGTAGGACGAAGAGAGCTATTGACGAGATAGTAAAGATAGCGGTTATAGCTGGTTTAGAGAGGAACTCTATAGTGACATATAGAGTTGATGTGAAGAACCTGTATAATGCAGTCAAGGCTATCTATAGATTATATAGAGAACTAGTTAATGAAGAAGTCGACAAGGTCATTGTCTCACTTGGAGGCGGGTTAAGAGCGCTCATAATAGAGGCTTTCCTAGCAATAATATTACTTGATAGAAATACTAGGGAAAAGATAACTGTTATAGTAGATCTTGAGACGGGAGAAGATTATATAGTAGTAGATCCGTCAATGCCCTTTAACTACATACCATCGGAAAACGAAGTACTTGTTCTTAATAAGCTATTCCAGGAGCCAATGAGCTTTAAAGAACTACTAGAGACTACGAAATTACCTAGGACGACCTTATGGAAAACACTATGTAGACTTCAGGAAAACAAGTTAGTAAAACAACAAGAAAGCAGGTATGCAATAACAGAGATTGGTAAAATAATATCACTAAAACAATACAGTTAAGCAAAACAAGTACTTAAAACCATAAAGACTTAAACGATGAAGAGTAATGTGTATCATAGATCAATATAAAAGCGATCGGGTCGATACCTCCTAACTCCTACCTCTCTACATTAGTACGTAAATCCTCTATATTACTGGCTAACTCTTTAATCATAGAAGACAGTATCCTATCCCTCAAAACAGCTTCGATCTGATCACTAAAAACTATATGTAGAGACTTAGTTATCCTAGGCATGAAACCACCAATTATACAAATGTAGCTCACTACAAATATACTTTCCCCAACACAATACACTATAATTACTAGAACACCCTAACCCAACTACCTTAATAAGAACAAAAATATTAAGACCGCGCATCGGGGGAGAAGCTTCCCTCTCACCCCTAAAGACAGGGATCACCTCTCACCTTAGCAACATACCCTCTACACTCTCCTACCGTTTAAGATTTTTCCCAGATAATACCAAGAGAAACCACAATCTAAAATACACTAATCTAGTAACAATACTTCAACCCCGTCCTTGCCGTACAGCGATAAAAGTGTATAATCTTTCAATACTACTGCTATTACTTGTCAATGTTGAGGGCAAAGCTCTGCATAGCGGGTATGATCTTTCAATTCTATTGTTATTACTC
>CAZHDB010000002.1:0-119685 GCA_964531225.1 uncultured Desulfurococcaceae archaeon | reverse complement strand
GGCGCCGGCCTTCTAAGCCGGTAGTCCGGGGTTCAAATCCCCGCGGGCCCGCATCTGCGCTTTTGTTTTTCTTGGTTTGTTTCTTCGAGTTAACTACATGGCTTATTTTCTTCATGTATTCTTCTAGGAGTAGTTTGGCTAGGCGTCTAATGTCTCGTTTGCTGAGTTTCTCGATCTTGCCGAGTGATTTATAGATCTGGTATATACGGGTCATTTCCTCAAGTGGGCCTATATAGATTGTCTTGGGCCTGGGTAGTCCGGGGACTCTGAACTCGTCATAAACATATAATTTGCCCTTAATACGCTTAACAACCAGGGTCAAGGTAGAACCATCCAATCTAGATAGTATCTGCCGAGACACTTAAATACCACCCCCTGTAGTTAACTCTTAACTACAAAGCCTTTCTCGATATGTGTTCTCAGGGTATATCTTAGGATGTGTCTCATTAGTTCTCTTTTGATGTAGAAGAGCTTACCATGTTGCTCTAGGAGCTCTATGGCCTTGCCTACATGTCTATGGTACCACTGCTCTAGTTCTTCCCGTGTATACGCTGTATAGCCTAGCTGTGCAGCATAGTTGAAGGAGCCTAGTACATAGTAGTCCACATAGTCTAGTGTGCTCGAAATAATTGATTCAGGATAGGTAGTATATGGTATAATAGGCTCTATACTAAGCCATGTCCTAATGCCTAGCTCATGAGCTGTCCTCAGGGCAAGCAGTCTCTTTCTAGGTGGGTATAGTGTATAGGGCTCCCAATAGCTCCACTTCTCCCTATCCAATGTAATGACTGTAGTTCCAAGCCACATACTATCATTGTATAGATCAATATCCCTTAGACCCAGCAATGGATTCTTTGTAAGAACCAATACCTTGTTACATGGATTCATAGCCAGTACCTCAAGGACCCTACGTGTAAGTTCCTTTTCACGCTCCTCAGGCGGATAAGGATCAGCTGTGAAGCTGACAACAATAGTCCTACCTGTCTTGCTTAGATAACGCCTAGCTTCCTCGACAGGATCATATTTCCCACTAGATATACGCTTAGAGAACAACGGGAGTCTCCAGGCCCAGCAATAGCGACAGCCATACCTACAATACCTATACACAGTAATATTATCAGATGCATAATCCACTCCAGACCTAGGCATGGCTCTCAACCCTTTCATTGTTGGTGTTTAGGTAGGGGAGAATGGTGTATGCATAGCTTCTTGATTCTCGCCAGTTGGCCTTGGTATAGCTTTTTATGACTATGCAGTTATCCCTAGCTGATATGAAGCCTATGCCATACTCTAGTGCTTCCCTATGGCTTCTCAGTATACCAAGTATGCTAAAGGAGTACATGTCCAGTACTATGTAGAAGTAATGGAACAAAGCCCTACGCTCTATGGCCTGCTTGATAGCCTTAGCCCAATCACTCTTCTTAAGCTCAAATCCTATACGATTAACCCGCTTACCACTCCTACAAGTAACAACCATATCAACTTCAAAACCCTGAACCTTCCGCCTAAGCTCAATCTCAATAGGATACTTACTCGGCTCATGAAAAGAATCACTACAATGATAACCCACCACAAGCTCCAGCCAACGAGGCAACAAAGACAACTCCTCAACATGACAAATACGAACCATATCAGCCATGGCTATTCACCCTTCGCTTCATATAGTTTGTTATGGGGCCTGGATAGTGTTTCTTGACCGTTTGTTCAATAACTCCTTCAATCCTTGGCCTAAGGTACTTGTTTAGTGCTTCTTCAATGGAATCAAGCGTTACATCAATTGTCTTGCCGGAGATCGCTTGCTCCAAGGCATAGAATATATCTGCTCTAAATCTAGAGAGTTTACGCATAAGGCTACGCTTTACCTTGTCATAGGTTTCATCATCAATGCCAAGCTCACTAAACCTATCAAGAAGATCATCAATCCAATCACTAAAGAACTCCCTAAACTCCCGCTCCCTAATCCTAACAACAACCTCAATATAGCCAGGCTCCATCACATGATCACCTTTTGTATTTGTTTAGTTTCTTGTATGGGCACATGATGGAGTAGGGGCAGTAGTTGCATTCCCAGTCGTAGCGTGGGTGTCGTTGGTTGTTTAGGGTTTCATTGACTAGGGCTTGTAATTGCCAGTCGTCTATGGAGTTGTCTATGGCGTACTCGGATATTCTATCGGGGTTGATATAGAACAATAGTCCATGTTCCGCCTGTAACATATTCATGTATATCTTTAGCTGTAGTACATGGTGTTGAAGTGGCAGTTCATGATCTGCACGGCTAGTCTTAAACTCTATAACAAGGGATTCACCAGGAACATAGGCGTCCACGACGCCAGCAACCCTTATAACCCTGCCGTCATCAAGACTTATGATCTTCTCAATAGGCTTCTCAGTCTCAACATCATGCCATTGACTACGAATGATAGTCTCCAGCCCTACATGGAGAATACGGCCAAGAACAAGTATAGGATTATAATTCATCTGTATCTTAATCTCAGGGTACCTACGGACAAAATGATAACGCTGACTACAAGCCACCAAGTCAGTAACAGAAACCGAGACAATAGGCCCCTTATCACGGTTCTCAAAATGCTGCAGTTCCTGCTCCAATGCAATCCTATACAATAGCTCCTGGATACTATATCTACCAATGATCCTGCGTTTCTCTAATACATTCTTTAGAACATTAACTATCATACTCATTGTCTCACCTTGAGCAAGAGCCATCGTATGAAGTCCTTGGGCTCCTGCCAATACTTTTGATCGATGCAGATGTATGGCCTTTCTCCATGCAGTAGCTTCCTTAACTCGGCCTTGTTTTGATCAAGGTACTTACGTAATGCAGTAGCTCTTATGAACCGTAGGCTTATCCTGGAGTCTACGAAATGTATAAACCATACTTTGTCAGTAATGTTAAACTCCTCAGCCTTCCAAAGCTTTGGTAGTAGGATACATGGTTTTGTGTCTCCCTTGGCCTCACGGTAGTCGCTATAGCCTGTTACATCAAGATAGGCCACTACCTCACCATTCTCATTAAGTACTATGAAGTCGAATGCATTGACTGGGTTACTATAGCTTTCATCCACGTAATCAGCTGTACCGCTTCCAATTCCGCTAAAGACAATCATGAAATCATAGGGTTCCAGCAGTATATTCAGTATATTATATGTTAGTAGCTCTCGCCTGAGGCTGACACGCCATTTCCTTCTATATCTTTTCTTGAGCGTGATCGTCATATTCTCACCTTATCCCTTATCCACTCGATGGAGCCATAGACTATGACTAGGGCAACATATAGTGCTAGTATGATCCAGAAGCATGCAATGAACACTATATCGCCTATGCCAAGATCATCCACCTTAGTCCTCACCCCACAAGCAGATCATTGCAAGTACCGAGGATAGGAATATGAGTATAATCCTAGAGTCTATCCCAAGCCCCAGCAATCCAATAGCGAATCCAAAGCCACTGCTCCACAGCCCAATACGCCTAAGAACCTTCCTGACACTACCCCACTTCATCGGCCCCACCCCTAGTCAGGTATTAGCCTGATCAAATGCCTGATCGCCTGTACGGGGTCACTACTTATCTTCTTCAGCCTGAGTATCTCATCAATACTGAGATCAAGGCATACTATGTCTCTCGATAAGTCGATCCTGCCTACCGTACTATACCTACCATACGTCATTTTCTTAAGCTCCCTTAGATCACGGCTCATAAGCTGCTGCAGTGCAAAACGGATCAACCAGCTACGATCAACGCCGAGAGCCCTTGCAAACTTATTAACAGACTCGATAAAGTCGTCATCAGCCTTGAAAGTTATAACCCTCATGGGCATTACTTGATCACCATGGCTAGTTTTGTTGCGTTAATAATTGTCCTGAATATATCACGCATCATCGACTCTACAATTGTAAGGCATACTTCGGGACTATGCCTTTCTGTGCATTCCTTGAATGCATGTGATAACGCTAATGCAATCATTGAAGAACCTACTGTAACGATATCAGCGACACTAGGATTATATGACTCGATCATATCAGCCATAACCTCGTTAAACCTATCAATAAACTCACTAGCCGTCATCATTCAATCACCTCATAGAACAGTCTCATCTTCTCAAGGATCTCGATAAGCTCTCGATAACGAGGATCACTAGGTTTAATACTGACTACTACATGCAACCACTTAGGCTCTAAACGATAAGCCTCACATATCCCATCAGTCACCCATGATCACCTTTTTGGTTAATTGTAGTATATCATTGAGAATATTCTCTAGTGTTTTTACATGATCTTTGTTGTTTATCTCGCTAAGTGGTATGAACACGTATAGTTTATCCTCATATTCATGAACCAGGAACACGCTATTACCGATCTCTATAGCATCATTTTCAATATTACCTATTTTCTTCACTGTTCTCCTACATCCAAGCTTCTCTAGATCGTTAATTGTTAATCCATAGAAGACAAACGTTATATCCACAAGAACCCTAGCCATCACATGATCACCTTTCTGGCTAGTACTAGGTTTCTCCTGTATTGTTCATTATCTATTGGCTCAAAGTATGGGCATGTGTTTTCACTTAGCCGTGAACATTGACAGTATCTCCAGCAATTAACTGGGTTTATCCACTGGCGATCACAGATATACTCCTGTCTCTTACTACAATATGTTAGTATAATACCCCCGCTACTAACATCCACACTATACCTACACAGCTCACATGGAATATCAAGTTCTAACAAAACCTGCACCATCACTTGATCACCCTAGTATTTTCATGTATTTTTCATGATAGTCTTTGTTCATTTGTTCGAGAATTCCCATGAATGTGTTGTTGTTTACTAGGCAGTCTTTGAGTAAATGGTTGCATTCACCAGTCTCATCATGTTCCCTACATTCATTGAGAGCTAAATGACATATGATTCCACGAGCCATAGTATATGCTAGAACCCTATCAACAATGTATATACCTTGTTTATCACTAGGAAACAGCGGCAGAATAACAGCTATATTCCTACCATCATACTGCATAACAGTCAAATCCTCAGGTCTAAGACACCTAATAGCAACCCTAACCATCAAATGATCACCATTTTGTTTCTTTTTGGGCTTTCATTCCGCATTTTGGACATTGATACTCCCATATCCTTAGCCAAGTCCTTGGATCACTACATGGCTTACTGACATGGACCCTAGCCAACTGCATCCAAGAACCACAATAAGGACAACGCATTACTCGATCACCTCGACCTTATGGGTTCTATCCTGTATGTTATGAATGCTTCCCAACAGTCTTCGCCCTCGCCCTCGCACATGTACTCCCTATACGGCTCGATAACAAGCTTCAGCAGCCTACCCCAGCGGTCACGGACAAGGATCTCCATATACTCGTCCCAACGATCATGATAAACCTTGAGAATCCTGCCGCCAACAAGATCCTCAAGCCCAGGACTAGCCTGAACCTGGACAGCCTTAGCCACAACAGATCACCCTTCGGACCATCTATAATGATTCTTCTTCATAGACTATTGTTTCCTGCTTGAATAGCTCGGGCCTGGCAATCCTCAGGTTATCAATGTATTTCCTCAGAATATCCCTGACAAACTCAGAGAGATCCTTATAGCCAAGCACAGGATAGAGCCTTTCCAACTCACCCTTAATAGACCTAGGAATACGGACAAAAAGCGGCTCAAGATTAACCATACGGGTACGAGACCTATCTGTCATGTATGGTTTCACCCATTTTAGTTATCTGATATCTATTTCTTAGATATCTAAGGAATAGCTTATAAACTTTTCTGCTTATCAGTTATATAGATGTCTATCGTATTTACAACACTTCTATTAGTATATAGATATACATATATCATATGGTGTGGTATAGTGCCTAAGAGAAAGATACTGTTTGGAGAAGAAGCAAGGATCTTAGTAGCATTGCTTAAACATGATAGGCTAGATATAACCAGTATAATCAGGGAAACAGGTTATAGCCGCCAAGCAGTAACCAACAACGTCGAGCTACTCATAAAACACGGGCTAGCCAAAGACGAATATGAGAAGCAACCACCTGGCCGCAGATTCATATATTTAACAGATAAAGGCAAGAAAATAGCACAGCTAATCAAACAAGTCCTAGAACTCTTAGAAGAAACAACTACCTAAGGCAAAAACCAGCCCTATCAATAAGAAACCTAAGAACCCTGCATGCAAGCCTAGGATCAATACGAAGCAAAACCTCAAAACTAGAAACAACATTTAAAGCCAAGCCCTCACAAACACTCTCCCACAACAAACCCCTTCTCACAACACCACGCCTAGGCCTAACCTCAAGAACAAGCCTACGGTCACGCCTACTCCAATACAACTGAACACTAGACAAAGGCACCCTATCCACAACAAACAAACCATCAAACTCAACATAACTCAAATACTCAAACCAGCCTAACCTATCCAAACCAAACCTAACACCACGATCACCACCAACCCAACCACCGCCACGCAACAAACCACGAACATTATCAACCCTAAAACCATCAAAAATCAAACCACAAAACAACTCATTACCCCGTGTCATAATTGTCCTTGCATTTTCTGGAGAATCAGGTGCTATAAGCTCAACAGACAAAACCCTATTGCTACCAGGTCTCCTAACCAATTTTACTATACCTAGTTTCTCAAGGCGTCTAAGGGCATCACTTATCCTACGTCTATCAACTCCTATAGCTTTGGTAAGCTCTCCAGGAGTAGCAGTTACATTTCTCAAAAGATACAGTACAATATCCCTTGATACGCCATATCTCTTATCCCTGAGAACACGAGATAGAGCACCTAGGGGTAACCTACTATTATCTCCCCTACTAGTGTTGTCCTTGCAATTCTGATTATCAGAGCAAAGTTTATAACACCCAGTCCCCAAAATAGATCATGGCCCCCGTCTCCCATACATTTCTTAGATGTCTATCTAATAGTTATCTACATATTAGCTATATATATTTTACCCAATATAATCTATCCCAGAGAGCCATAGAACCCATGAATTGAAATATATTGTTTAACATACTTCCATATTATTCTACCCCATGAATATCTATCTCTTGGTAGATCCCTAGTCTTTTCAAATGTAATGAGCCTAACAGGGCCCTTCTTCTTATCTCTATGGAAAAACACTATTTCAACAAAGAATGGGGGTTTACGTTTAGGTATGATTCTAAAGAAGTATCCATACCTATTATAAACTGTATTAGAATATCTAACAAATTCTGCTAACTCTCTATTTGATGGTGCATGAATATAAATATACTTTTTCCATCGCCATTTATAATATGATATATATGACATTACCATATCCCATAGCTTATAACCTGTGGTAATACTATATAAGTCAGGGAATACATCATCTATATACATATACATATTATATATAGAAAATAGAAAGAGTATGCTTACACAGTAATACCTATAGTCCTAGTTCTTTTAGTATTTCTTCGAAGGCGTATTCCTGTATCCTTGATCTTATTCTTAGTACTCGTTTGTAGGCGTCGTCTTTATCCTTGGAACTCGCTATCTCACCCAATATGAAGTCAATCAATGCTAGTAACTGGGCCTTTGTACAACCCAGTTCCCAACACCCAGTATATACATTATTTATATAATAGTGGATAAGTCTTTCAATAATAGATCAGCAATAGTTTCGCTGAGGAGTGCCCTGTTTATATAGGTAATACTCAAATTGTGAGATATGGTATACTGAGGTAAACATTTTATACCCAGTGGACACAGAAATAGTACATGAATAATACAGAAATGCTATAGTATTACTGTTGATGTTGCCAATAAAGTAAGGCTGTTATGGGGACGCCTAGCCTGGTCCCCGTGTAGGGGACGGGTAGGGTGGTCCCCGCCTACTACCCATATTTTCTAGCTTGGGATTATCTTTAAGCCATAACCATATATCTCATTTGTTCCAGGTTTTGTAACAAAATAGGGTTTCAGAAAATTAAGGTATGTTTCTTTGCCGTGTAACAAATAGAGTCTTGCCGCATATACAAACATATCAACTATCTGTATATGTTTGTTAAGCTTTGAGTCCAAGAGAAAGAATCCATGTATCTTATCAAGAGTTTTTAGCTCACCATGTCTCCTAACTACAGGTATGCCATTATCATGTATAAAGCGTTCGCTAGACATTCTATATAGAGAATCCTTTATTGTGCTTGAATCTTTATCGAAGTAAAGTGTAGCATGGTCATCAATATTTTCAAGATATTTCTGAACCCTGTAGAGAACTTCAGCTGTTGCAGTAATCCTTACAAGAACATTGAATAGCTTTTTTACATCTTCATCAAAATTTTTCATAAACCTATCTCTTATACGGCCATCTATGTTATTATCATTCAAGAACATAAAATAGCCTATTTTCCTAAGATTGAAGAATGCATTATTAATGGAGCTATAAACTTCATCAAAAGCTCGCCCAATAACATATTCTCTAAAAAGCCTCGGCTTATCTATAGCTACTACAATCACTTTTGAGTTAGTTAGGTACTTAGCAATTATACTATCATATATGTGATAGAATTTATCCTCAGCCCACTTCTCATCATATCCCTTTGTATTCGCTAGTTTAAAGATCTTTTTACGAATATCTGCCCCCTTAATCTCATCAATATTCCTAATACCCATGTCTAACAAATATCTTAGAATAAGACTTGCAATAATTCTAAGCCTTGCGAACTCATTATCTGGGACAATAAGAGAGCAAAGAATATAATACTTGCCCTGCCAGCTCTCAGGATTAGTATCACCAGATTCATCAAGAAAAACAAAATACAACATCCCACCCTAACAATATTAACATACGAAGAAATAGAAAAAAGGGTTTAGCTTAATTTTAGTCTCGGGGGATATTGGTTAGGAGTTGAATAGATTTTTTCTCCATCTAAGTAGACTTCTATAAAGTATCCCTCTACTTCGTATGGCTTGTCATTTGGTACTGTAAATGATATACTATATGTCATATTATCTCCTGGTAATAGGCTTACTTCATAGTTTTTATATATCATGTCTTGATCGGGGAGAATTCTGATATCTCTTCTAACAACAATTGTCAGTGTTCCATGTACATATTCTTTCCTTGCGATAACTACTATATAGACTGTTACTTGGTCTCCTGGTTTACATATTTCACTAGACATACCATTTACAAACCATACAGGATCAAGAACTACTAACTCGCCTTTACGTGGAGTAGTTGTTTGTCCATTACTTGGAAAACCTATTGATGGTAGGGAAGGCTTTGGTATCTCATACTCTCCAGGTATACTGTATGGGGCCTCTACCTCTCCCATCCTTATTGCTCCAAAGAGTTTTACTGGCACTACTACTCGGCCAGTAATGTCATAGTCTATCTTGCCGCCATTAGTGAAGATGTTTTTCAAGCTACTCCATAGAACAGATACTAGGCTTTCGCCTGGTACTTCAAGCTTTATATCAATGGGTTTCTCGGATCCTGCAGGTACATAGATATTCTCTTTTACACCGCTTCCAAAGAACTCATCATTTATATAGACGTTATAGTATATCTTGCTAACCTCTACATCATAGCCTGAAGGGTTATTGATATAGAGCCTAATAGTTAGAACAACCTTGCTTAAACCCTCAAGATCAGCATCAACAACCGTTGCCCTACTAACCTCTACATTCTCAGCAACAGTCTTCAACTGATAAGCATAAACAATAAGACCAAGTATAATAATAATTAATACAACAGCCAATACAATACCAAGAACCTTTCCCTTACCCAACCCAAGCCACCATATAATATATATATATTACATGATATGAGAAAAAATAATTTGTTTTTATTTCTTTTTCGTTATAAAGATTGTAGCTACTACTATAATGGCTATTACTCCTAGTCCTAATAGTAATGGTATTGTGGGTATGGTTGTCTGTGATGTAGAATGCGGTGGGGATACCTGTACATTACTTGCTACGATAATTACCTCATCACTATCTACTTTTACACTGGCTCTTAGTGCACCGTCCACGATGAACTTAACTATATTGTTTTCCATAACGATCTTACAATCATGTTTTGAACCGGGCTCTGCCTCGACACGCCATAGATCCACCCACCATGAACTGCTTTCCTTTCTCTGGCCTTTATATACACCTATGTAGTGCTCTACTACACCATTGTCTTTAGTCTTGTAGTATGCTACAATCATATAGTCATACTCACCATCATTAATACCTACAATACGCTCTTCATCACTTGATGGCACAGTCACTGAAAACTCTATCATATATTCATTACGTAGCCTATACCCTGTATCATATACTGAATATAGCCTCTGGACATCAGCAGATACTATAGATACAGCTATGACTAACATGACAAGACATAACATCACATAGATCATACGCTTAGACATGATCTCACCCCCATAGAGTTTTATGGAGCCTGAGAGTGAGGGAAATTTAAAAAATAATTTGTTTTATGAATAGCTTGGTATCTGTAGATGAATTTCTTTCTCATCCACTATGACTGGGTTAGGTGTTCCATATGCACCGATCCTTTCATCTATTAGCCAAGCCTCTTCACAAGCCCTTAAACTATAGCCTCTCTCCCTACACCACTTCAATAATTTCCTTTTAGTCCTAAAGTAGTAGAGCTTTGTAGACATTATCTCAGCCTCACAATAGCTTTATGTACCAAGCTTTTGATCTTCTTACTCTTAGGAAGCCTACGATGTCTTAGAACAAATAACGCTAGTTTCTTAATCTTCTTAAATACCGGGGCCGGGGCTCCATGGAGCCTAGCTAACCTTATTACGAACCTTACCCTTTTCTCAAAGAGATCTCTAGTCATGGGTATCTTTCTACAAGTGCCCTGCTCATAAGTCCATCCACGCCTCTTATCTCTACAGATAAGCTTTAGAGTCCCTACTGCCTCGATCAATGTATCAATGCCTTTACGCCTACGCCTCTTAACATAGACACCCTCATGTATAGCGTAACACGAGTTCTTACCCATATAGACAGGCATAGCCCCTCACCCCCTTACCCTTCACACGGGGCCCTGCACGGGCCCCCTGCCCCCGGGGATCCCATCATGGGATACCCCGGTCTAGGCGGGCCTTATCAAGTGAAAAACCATGGTGCCTAAATACTTCCTCGGCAAGTACAGAATCCAAAACAAGAACCTCTACACCAGAGTCATCGGGAGAACTTGATTCCTCAGCAAGCTCCTTTAGATCACTCCATACCATGGGATCGAAGTCCAGAACCCTAACCTCTATTTGTTTAGCTAGATCTCTAATTGATTCACTAGATCTTTTGGTGGTGGTAGTGGTGGTGGTAGTAGTAGTAGTGGTAGTAGTAGTGGTGGTGGTAGTGGTGGCAAATGGGTTACGTACTTTTCTCTGACAAGATGGACAGGTAACATATAGTCTCTTGCTCCTAGTAATCCATGTATAGCCACATCTAGGGCATGTGATTCTCATTTATTATCACCTAGAAATGCCTCGATGTTTTTCCACATCCACCATTTACTGATCTTTTTGAAACCGGGTGGGTCAGGTGTTTTTTGATCTTCTTTGATATAGAACTCCATTAATGCTCTCTTGCCTCGTTTACGTATTGCACCCACGCCATATAGGAACTCCATGATCTTCCTTGTATATCTATATAGCTTGTCTGCACTTCTGCTCTCTGCATTTACCCGGCTATCATGATCCCGGGCGGGCTCTATAGTAATATTATTAATTATTCTTAGTACTGACTTGTAGCGGTCCGTATCACCTGCAGGGTCATAGTCGTATGCCTTGACTAGTCTCTTGGACTTGATTAGTCTGGCCACGGCACTATAGATTGCCTCGAGGAAATCGTTGAAGCTCCTCGGGATCCTAAGCTTATAGCTCAACTCTGCAAGAGCAACCATGCCGGCCTTACCAACCATCTGGCCAATCAGCTTTATATCGCTGGGCTCCATGGGATAGTATTTGAAGAGATAGAGATCAGCTGTACTCCTAAACGTCTTCTCAAGAAGACTAAATACCTGTGTAGCATGGAACACGAATAGGAATCCGTTAAAGCCTTTCTCGGCAAGCCTATGCCTTATCATAGTATAATACTTGCTCTCACCAATAGCCTCGGGGGTAAAGCTTAGCCTTGCATGACCAGTATCAGATGCAATGGCATCATCATTGAATAGGTATAGATACTTTATCTTTTGTAGCTTAAAGCCCTTCTCAGCAGCATGTACTATCTCGCTCATGTTCCGCTCATAACTATGGATATAGGCTATATCGTTCTCATCAACACCATGATCCAGTAGATAC
This sequence comes from uncultured Desulfurococcaceae archaeon, assembly GCA_964531225.1. Classification (GTDB taxonomy): domain Archaea; phylum Thermoproteota; class Thermoprotei_A; order Sulfolobales; family Desulfurococcaceae; genus CAZHDB01. The sequence continues at coordinate 107,338 of CAZHDB010000002.1, read as the reverse complement.
AGTATAGCCTTACCAAGCAATGCCTCAACAAAAGATGTCTTACCAGAGTTCATGGGCCCGACAACAATAGCTGCACGATAAGGTATCTTAGCCCTAAGCATAAACCTTGGAGCAGCTATATAGGACAGTATCATCTCCTTAAACGATGGACCAGCTTCCTCGATCACCTGTACTCTTCTACGCTCTATCTCTGTAAGTATATTGATAGCCATGCATGATCACCCCTGTGGAAGATACTCGATCTGTATCAATAGCTTAGCCCTATACAATGCAGCTATACATTCACTAGCGATCTTCTTCAAAGCCTTGACAGTATTCAATGTACCACCGACATCACCTAGCCTATCATTTATAACGGCGACAAGGATCTTCTCAAGAATATCATCATAATCAGCTATCTTTACAGCTGGAATAGACTTGGTAAGAATATATAGTCCATCAACAGCATTAACAAGAGCCAATAACCTCTTCCTACCAGTCATTCTAGTAGTAAGATCAAGATTAGATATGGCCTCAGCCACTCTATCTATCTGCCTATTCAACACCATAGTATAGTTTACAGTCTCACGGACAACAGTATAACTCATAGCTCTTCACCAAACAATTCTTCCTCTTCCCTATGCTTCTCAAGATACTTCTCAAGCTCTTCCTCGGTCATGACTAGCTTGTCCGACTTTATCATTGCTTCCATGAACGATATCCTGATTGTTCCCATGAGCCCCTCGCCTGTCTCGATATACTTGATATTCTCCTTGCTATAGAGTATCCAGAAACTGAACCTCATGTTAGGCATCTCAAGGCTCTTCTCACTAATGTATGGTACAACCTTGCCAAGCTCCTCATGGAGAACACTAGCTGCTTCCTGGGCCTTCTCAAGTGATCTCCTACCGAGTCTATAGTAGAAGCTACTCATCTAGGCCCACCCCCTTTACCCCCGGCCTTCAAGCTAATGAATAATGCAAGGAGCGTAAGAACACCAGCAGCTATAACCAATGCCTTAACAACATTAGACATGGGAATACCATAGGCATAGCTCTGGTACCAGTCCACAACCATCTGAATAAGAGTAGCTAGGGCCACCAATACAACCCCTATCAAAGCCAATAGTGCCTTACCCTTACCCCTCATTATCTCCGCCTCGATCTTATGATTGGAATAATCATTACTGTGGTTAGAACAGCTGCTATTCCACCAGCTATAGCCCCCACTAGTGCAGGATTAACAGGTGTCGATCCACTTGTAGATAGTATGCCTGATGATAAGCCAGAATAATACTTGACCCCCGCTGACCTACAAGCCTGTTTAATAGCCTCAACACTAGATCCATAATACAAAGTGGCTGCCTCTCCAGACATGGCAAAGCTTACAAGACCAATCACGTTACCATATGCATCAACTATAGGGCCCCCACTATTACCGCTGTCAGTTGCAGCCGAGAACTCGAACAAGTATTTCTCAGGATAAACCCATGCCACTACACCCTGGACAACCCTTGGATTAGCACTCATCTTCTGTAGATCACCGACTATCTTGTATAGCTCGAATGGATAACCGATTACAAAGATAATGTCTCCCTTCTCAGGGCCCCTAGTAGATAGTTTAAAGATATACTGGCTGGCAGGCCTACTATCAGCTCTAAGAATAGCTATGTCATGTAGCTGGTCCACATATATTACCGTGGCCTTAGCAATATAGTCTCCATGCATGATAGTAACTGTTATATGGCTATGATAATTCACGACATGAGCAGCTGTAACTAGATGATTCTCATTAATCCACCAAGCAGTTCCATACTGTGTACCATAGAGAACCACTACTACTCCCTTATCCCATGAGCTACTATAGAGATCACTAACTCTAGCACCAGCTACACTAGCCATAACCAGTAATACCAGCACTATGAGTAGTAGGGCCCTAGTCATCACTTCTCCCTCGGCCAAAGCCTATGTCCCTTGGAACAAACAATTGTTCCATCAGCCAGTACCTGGACCTCGGCGTCAGGATGCTCCGGGCATCTTAGTTTGACGGCTCCATTTGTAACAGCGTTCTTGAGTTCAATGGCCATTCTCTCTGTCTTCATGTACATCTGGATCTCTTCCTTATGGCTGCGTTTCAAGAGCTCGATATACTTCTCTAGCTCCTCGATCCTCTTCTCCCGGAGCTTCAACTGATACTCATAGTCCCGCTTGATCCTCTCTAGCTCATCGTTTCCACTTCTAGCGATCTTGTACATCACAATGAGCAGGAAAGGTATTACTATCAATAACATTAGGGATATGAATAGATCACGCATCTCGGTTATGAAGGATATGGGATCAGTCATTTCCTCTCACCCCCATGCGAGTGAATCAAATTAAACCCCCGGAGCCAAGGGGGCATGTATGGGACGAGCAGGGGCCAAAAAACAGTTACAATTAAAGTAAGCATGAAGCTGAGAAAGATCATCTGGTCAGCTGTTATAGTTATGGTTGTAGTTACTCCCTTTATCTTGTTATAGATTATTAGGTTGAATAGTGGCTTGTCTATGCCGAATGCATAGAGTATTCCAGCACATAGCTTACCGACTATCAATGTTATTATGAATGCATTCCTGAAGCTACCGGTAAACTTCCATGAAATAAATAGTGTCGCCAACATACTCAGCACCATTATTGATACAGCTATTTCTCTGGCAAGGCCCATGTTCTCACCCCGATGGCGGCGGTGGTGGCTGTGCAGGAGTTATATTTGTCGTTGTAGGCGGTGGAGTAGTCGTAGTGGGTGGCGGTACAGTTGTTGTAGGCGGATAGTATGGTACTGTAGTATTCGGCTGCTGTATTGTTGCTGGAGCCGTAGACGTAGACGTTGTATTTGCTGGGGCTATCCCGAATCCATAGGCGTTGCCAAAGGCATAGCCCATTCCAAAGCTTATCAATGCCACAATAACCATTACGACAATGGTTTTCTTGGTGAATACTCCATAGTATGTTCCATAGCGTATTCTTGCAGCCGTGTCTCCTGCTATGACTAGATCCATTTTCTCACGGAGTACATAGGCTAGGGCTTTACGCCATGTAGTTGACATTGCTAGTTTAGCGAGAATTGCTGCTGCAAGCTGTATACTGCCTACCTTCTCCTTGATCCTCATAAGCAGGTCCCTAACCTCATCAGGTATTACTATATTGATCTCACGGCCTAGCTGGACAAGATACTCGGTTAAAGACAATGTACTTATTCCTGGGATGGGGGTAACTATCTCGTGGGGCGGGTTAATGCCTACGCTATGATACCATGCGTATTTGATACTATTATCATTCATACGTACAATATTTGTCAGGAAGAAACTGAATGCAAGAGTCATACATACACTAGTTACCAGGATCTCCCATGGATCAATTTCTCCCTGAACAGCAACATTGTATACTTCACCATTAACCATAATCTCCTGAGTATAGATCGGCGGGAATATCGAGACAATGAAAGCATAGTATATGAAGTACACAAGTATAGCAGCTGCAACAACCCATCTCCATGCAACTCCAAATGGACTAGGATATCCCGCAGGAGCCTTAGCATCAAACATTGAGACAACTAATGAAGCCTCGCTGGGAGACACTCTTGTGATGTACTGGTCTCCATAAATCGTTTTAACAAGGACCCTGTCTTCGGTTCTAAGCTCCTCGAACTCATCATCATAGAAGATACTTGTTTTTCCATCAAGGCTCTGGACAATAAGCATTCGCTCTGGTGGACTAGGGCTAAAGAAGAATCCTATGACTTCCCTTAGCCTTCTTAAATGAGCCAGGTTTCCACTCTTATAGATCAGTACAGTGAAGAATAGTACCCCCACAGGAATAGATAAAAAAAGACTTATTATTATCTCAAGCCTCATCTCCGCCTCACCATCACCAGTGCTATTGCTAATACGATGATTAGGAACAGGCCTAGCAGGAGATACTTGTATGTATTGCTTGACGATGAAGTAGTTGGTTCTTGTTCCTCTCCACTCATCGATTCTGCGAGAGATACTGTTTTACTAAGCCTGTAGATAGTACCGTCCCATATACCATCAACATATATTGTTGCCTCAGGCAATGGCCTGCCAGCATCAAGCTCTACTGTACCACTCTCATCAGTAACATTATAGTCAAGAACAACATTAGCAGGATCAACAAGCCTTACAAGCAATCCAGGAATCAATACACCACGATCATTATACACCTTAACCTCAAACCTACCACCACCAAGATCCTTAACATCAATGTTTAACCCAGAATCCCTCTCCTCATCAGCATAGACAACTATATAGGCATTCTTCAACGACTTAGCCAATGGAATATCAACATAGCCATCAGCCCCAACAGCATACACGCCATACTTGGCACCATCTTCGCCAAGAATAGCGACATAAGAACTACTAGGAGCATATACTCTAACCTTGTTGCTAGGAACAAAAGCCTCAACAGTAGCACCAACAAGAGTAGTAGTATCAAGACTAACAGTATAATCCAGTACTTGTGTTGTATTACCAGCTCTAGCACCAGTAATAATAAACTCTCTAATGACATTACCACTACTATCTTTAATCCTTACAATAGTTCCTTCGGGAAAGTACATGAAATGTAGTTTATTATCGCTCTCAAGGTTCTTGATAAGCCATAGGTGTGGTTTTTCTGCTGGTACCCTCGTGACGCCATGGGGTGTTCCTACTATGTTATTGATTATGTCGATGTAGTGGGTGCCGTTGTAGAATGTTGGGTCAAGGAACAATACTAGGCCACTAGCACTGATAACATAGTCATTATAGCTTGTGCTAATCTCGTCCTCACGGTTGTAGAGTAGTAGTTGTGCAACTGTTCCTGCAGTGTATGCTGTTTTGTCTCCGCCCCAGTAGTGTCTAAAGATGTATAGATTCCCTGTTCCGCCGAACTCTGTTTCTGAAAATGATTGTTCCACTACCATATCATCTATCTTCATGCTCATCTTCGTTGATGTAACACGTAGACATGCATAGTGTAAATTATTCCAGCTACTACCCAGATCAAGATCTATGGAGTATGAAGTATCATTAACATCTGTTACAATTAATTTGAAGTCTGTAGTATCTTTAGATTTTGTAAATGATATAATATAGTGTCCTGTCTCTTTGTCACGCCAGTCAAGAATATATTTATCGCTTATATCAGTCATCCTGAACCATACGATAGCCGTGTACTCTGTCCCAACCGACAAGTCAGAAACATGCACATAGTCATTTTGTCCATCGAAGTACCAGTCATATAGATCAACTGTAACAACATCGTTCACCGAGAGATCAATATTTGTTAGCTCTAGTTTTTCGTATAGTCTTGTGTCTTTTTCCTTGATCTGCCATCCCTGCTTGTCAGCTACTATTTCGTAGACTTGCCCGGGTGTTATTTGCCCGAACTGTAGTGTTACTAGTATTGGTTTGTCTCCTATTTCCTCTGTCAATGGTAGTATGTGGAAGGGTGTTGTGACTGTTCTATAGACATAGTATGTTGTTATGGCGATCATGCCCATTATGATCATTATAATGAGTAGTATAGCCATATTCGCCTTAGCCTTCCTTCTACCCCTGCCGCCCTTGACAAACATGTATATTACTGGTACAGCAATAGCGGTTGCACCAGCACCTAGAAGTAGATACTGGACTTGTAACTCGCTAACACTAGGCGGGTTATAACCCTCACCAGTACCAGAGTCACTGCCATCTTGGGGTAATGGTTCAGGTGCTGATACTTTGGCATCTTGGGCTACTATGCTGTATTTATCGACTGTACCGGTAAAACTATAGATGAGTCTATCGTTAATAGAGATCTTTACCATGCCATCATAGCCATATACAATAGTTATTTTCTGGGGTTTAGCGACTTGGTCGGATTCTATGTGGAGCTGGGCTTTCTCCTCTTCTCTACCGCCCTCGATCCAGTAAACCTTGAAACCATCCCATACGCCGCCGTTCCATGCCTTCTCACACTTACCGACTACAAGAACCTTGTAGTTCTCTGTAGATACACCTACTATGCCGCCGACGTAATCGCCAGGCCATATTCCACAGCCAAGAGTAGCTGCCTCAGCCTCAACCTTGTAGCCCCTCGGTAAATAGTATCCTGTGGGAGTAGCATCATAGGCTAGGACTATCATGCCACCCATGACTAGGGCGGCCAATAGGGCTACTACAATATATGGGTACATGTGTTTCATACTATGCACCCCATGATGGGGTTATAGGGGTGTGGGATTGGTTTATTTAAAAAATATTTGGTTTTAGGAACTGGGTGGGTTTAGTGGATTGGGTATTCTCTTGCCACTTGTTATTAGTAGGAATAATACTATGATCGCTATAGCGCCGAGTCCGAAGGCCATTGCGACTAGGTATTCTGGATGAAGCCATGCCATGACGGCTATTGATATACCGCCTAGTATCAATAGTATCATGAATACTAGGAGAAGCGGGGCAATAGCTCTTCGTCTCTTACCGCCTGCGAGAGAGAATACTAGTGCCAGTACAATTATTATGAATGCACCGATAGCAGCATACTTCAATACATTATTATTGCTAAACTTGATCTCAATAGGCTTATTAGTCGTGGTAGTAGTCTCCTCGCCACCGCCTTCATCTCCACCGCCAGTCTCGGTACCTGTTAATACTATCTTGACACTAGCAGTCCATGAAGTAATAGATGTTTGTACGCCGACAATGATCTTACCCTTCTTATACCCTGCTTGTATGACATCGTTTAACGAATATGTTCTCTGGCCACCGTGAACAACAATAGCTGTGTATTTATCCCTATACTCGGTTGGCACTGGATCAGGCCATCTAAAGTTATTCCACATCTTATTGCCTAATCCCTTCATGAAGAACTTGCCATCTTCCGTTAATACTCCGACAATGAACCATCTAAAATAGGGATCTGGATTGTCTTCCTTGACATTAACAACGATCTTTACATCTTGTACATCATATTTTGATAGGTCGAAGTCGAATGTTACGACATGTGCATGTTTAGCAATAGTCTTTGTGCCAAGGTCTATCTCGTATTCTCCAGCTAGATACTTGCCATATAGTGTTATCTTGTCTATGACTCCGTTTGCTGATGCAGCTGCTCCTACTGCAAGTATTCCCTCGCCACTGCCTTCATAGATCCCTGTTCCATCGCTCAAGTCAAACCTTATGACTCCATCACTTATTGTTACTATGAATGATGTTGCAGTAGTTGAGAGACTTGTTACAGTTGTCTTTGTAGTACCATTAACTGCATATACTGTTACACCAGACGATGTCTTGACAAGCTCGTATCCTACGATCCTGGACTGATTATATTCTGCTGGATCGAGAACAGCTATTACACCGTCGCCTGAAAGCTTGATCTCTGCATAGCCATCTATAGTCTTAGGATACACTAGGAAGACGTCCTTGGAATCACTATTACTTATATTCAATACTCCATTACTGACAGTATATGTTGTAAGAGTAGTATTCCATGCACTAGCATCAAGAGTAATATTCTCGAAATTACTGATCTCGCCAGAGTCCAGGAAGTCAAAGCTTGCCAGCACCATGTACTGTGTATTGACTTGTCCCTGGACAATCATTGATATAGGGGCTAACAGGATTAAGGCCAAGGATATAGCTAGGACTAGGGCATGAGACCTATTCATCTAGATCCCACCCTACAACCAGAGTATGGATCCCCCTTGACGGGGGCTCAAGAATAGATATTATCTATTGATCATTATAGAGAAGGGGGATTAGCTCTTACTTTGTTTCATGGGAAGGGGTAAAACCCCTTTCAGAAGATAAATATTCTCATTAACATTCGTGAGACCACCCAATACACCTGTATCCCGAGGATTATTCCTTATACGGACAGTAATAACTACATTGAGAACCTCAATATCATGCTTATCAATAATCCTCAATATACGCCTAATAGTCTTAATATCAGGCTCACTGAGAGCAATAAGATAGTACTCAGCCAAGACCAATCACCTTCTTAACTACCTCGTTAACATAGATCGAGAATAGCTTGTCTGCCCAGTCCCTAGTGTTTAAGTAATGTGCCCCGGTAACCGAGAGCTCTCTTGATAATATGAAGTTTGTAGCGTCGAGGCGAATATCATATTTATGTGCTAGTTCTTCTAGGCGCTGTGTTACATAGTCCCTGAAGATCCCTATTTCTATGCCTAGCCTGTTCAGCATATACTTTAACTGCCTATAACTCGTTATGCCCTGTTTTTCCAAGAACTCTATGAGCTGGCTCCATGGTATAGTATCTCCCTTTGGCCAATAGATGTATTCATAATGTTTCCTACCATAGTTTATGCCTAGATAGAGTCTGCAAAAGTCCTTGAAACAGGTTGTTCTAGGCTCATATCTACCATGGGAGTGCTGGATCTCCTGGTACCAAAATGATTGTTTACCCTTGCTTATCTCTATTACATGGTATATACCAGCGAGCCTTGTACCGCCCATAAGTAGAACAGTTAGTCCATACAAGTCCGAGTCATATCCTATCATCTTCTCCATGTAAGAGACTATGGTAGAGTCATGGATCTTTGGCCTACCAGTCTTAGGCTTGGCACCGCCTATCTCAAGGAACTTCATATACATGCCATACTTCTCCAACCCCACTATTCCTAGGCGATAGAGAAAATCAATGTACTTACGCCAAGCCTTCCTATGAGCTCTTTTCTCAGGCGGCCACTTCTTCTTTGCAACAATATTCGTATAATACTTGGCTGTATCAAGGCTTACAGGCTTACGGTTCCCAATACTACTATGCCTACCGACAAGCCAGTCCAAGAACCCCTGCACCAATGAGTTATCTACACGGGGCATAGACGGTAAAACAATATGTGTAGTTAACTCTTGATTAGAAACAGATACATCACTGGAATATACCAGCCGGCCTTCTAAGCCGGTAGTCCGGGGTTCAAATCCCCGCGGGCCCGCATCAACAAGTGGTTAGCGTTTTATTCACTATCACGTTTCTGTACACTTTTTTAAATGATCTATACAGGGTATAGACTGTTAAAGGTATATGTATATTCTACTAAATCATAGTGTTGTCAAGAATGATTGCATTTTATAGTTATTTTTATTAATGATGTTCTTTCATTAATGCATTATAGGGGAAGTGTATTGCCAGTAAAAAGAATGATCATTGTTTTCCTCCTACTAGGTTTCATTTCTTTATTTGCCGATATAACTTATGAAGGGGCTAGATCTATTCTTGGAGCCTATTTAGAGTATCTTGAAGCTTCCATAGTTATTGCTGGCGTAATTAGCATAGGAGATCTATTAAATTACTTTATGAGAGGAGTTAGTGGCTTTATAGCTGGATATACTAGGTCGAGCCGTGTATATTGGTGTCTTGTACTATTAGGTTATTCCATAAATTTATTCGCTGTTCCATTATTAGCATTCGTTGGAAAATGGGAATTAGCATTTATTCTTGTATTAATAGAGAGAATGGGTAAAGGCCTTAGAGCACCCGTTAGAGACGTTATTTTAGCAGAAGTTACTGAAGGCATTGGAAAGGGTAAAGGTTTTGGTTTACATGAACTGATGGATCAGATCGGGGCTATTCTTGGCCCAGGATTTGTTGCATGGGGCCTATATAATACCGGAGGTGATTTTAGACTTGTATTTAGGTATTTATTCATACCTGCCTCCATAGCTATACTACTAGTAATAATAGCTATGACTATCTATCCTAGAATACGTTCTGTAGAAACCATTCCTAAAAATACATTGAGATTTAGGGGTTTTAGCAGAAAATATTATCTTTATATAGCTTCAATGACGTTTCTATCAATGGGATTCATACATTGGCACATAGTATCATATTATATTGAACACCTTGGTATTATTAGTAAATACCTTATTGCATCATTATACCTTATTGCAATGGCGTCTGATGCATTAATAGCATTACCAGCGGGTTTTCTCTATGATAGGATTAAGCTAAAGATCCTTCTAATAACGCCATTATTACCGGTATTAATTATTGTATTATTTACAAGTATGTCTATTCAAACACTAGTTATCATGAGTATTATATGGGGCATATTAATGGGAATATATGAGACTGTAATGCGGGCATCCATAGCAGACCTAGTTGAAGCTGGATCAAGAGCTTATGCATATGGATTATATGGATTAGTATTTGGTAGTTCATGGACTATTGGGAATGTTATTATAGGCTTCTTATTAAGCAATAAGTGGATAGATTATTTGATAGCTTATGTGGTGTTTGTAGAACTAGCATCATTTATCATAATCTTAAAAATAGTTAAAGAATAGAAAACAACTAGCTCATAATATCTTCTTCTATTGTTCTCGCTATGAGTGGTGCAATAGATACTCTACTAATTGGACTTAGAACAGTATCGGTTGCAACCATATCAAGAGGTTTATAAGATAATATTTTCTCATAAGCTTTCCCAACAAGTAATGCATGGACACATGTTACGAGTACTCTTTTAGCTCCAAGATTATAGAGAGCCTTTAGTGATTCAGCCATTGTGCCGCCAGTACTAATTATATCGTCAACTAAGATCACATCTCTATCACTCACATCTACATTAGCAACTTCAATAATAACTTCTTCAGCAGAGACCCTCTTCTTAATAAGAACATCATATTTTAAGCCTCCTAAGCACTCGGCCATAACCCTAGCCCATTGCAGAGATTCCTCATCTGGTCCAATGACTATAGGCTTATCCAATTCATAGTGTTTCTTAACATAATCAGCTAGTAGAGGTATTGCTGTTAAATTGTAGAAATTCTCGCCGAATAAAGCTCTTGGATCACTTATTCTATGTAGATGCATATCAATAGTATAGATCCCGTCGGTCTCTATATCTCTAAATAGTTTAGCTAATATTTCAATACTAACTACTTCTCCTGCTGTAAATCTCTCATCCTGCCTAGCATAGGCCATGTAAGGTATAAATGCATAGACTTTTTCAGCACCGAGATCCTTTAACGTGTATAACGTATATATGGTTTCAATAATCTTGTCATTGGGACTAGGTTGTAATGAGTTAATGTAGACAACAATTTTGCCAGCAACATCATTGACTATCCTTATGTATGTCTCTTCATCTGGGAATTTTTTAACAACTATATTTCCATATTCTATACCAAGTAATCTAGAAACCATTATGGCTAGATATCCGCCTGAAGAACCACCTAATACTAAATATTTAGAAGCCAATATAATCCCCTAATCAATATACTAGCCTTAATCTACTTCAAGTGCAAATTTATATAATTATCCATGGCTATTATAGAAGGCTTTTTCATTTAATATTAATTCAGCCCTCACACGGTTCTTCATAGGATAGGCTGTATCCTCTGTTCCGAAGTCGTTCATCATATCTGTATATTTTGTTGTAATAATCTCTATTATATCCCTTATCTATTAATTAAAAACTGGGGTGAAGTATTGTGAAGCCTGCTCTTATTGTCATAGATATGCTTCATGAGTTTGTCTATGGCAGACTCCGTAGCCCTGATGCTCAAGCTATTGTACCAAGTATTAAGAGGCTTATCGAGGAAGCCCATAAATATGGTGTACCTGTAATACATGTAGCTGATAATCACTTACCCCACGATCATGAGCTTAAGATCTGGGGACCCCATGCATTAGCTGGTTCGCCCGAAGCTAGGATTATAGAAGATCTAGAGCCACGGAACGGAGATATTGTATTATATAAGCGCACCTATAGCGGCTTTCGAGACACAGGTCTCGATATATTACTAAGAGATCTAGGGATAGATACAGTTATACTTACAGGTATCCACACACATATCTGTGTACTACATACAGCAGGAGATGCATTCTATTATGGATACAATATTATTGTTGTAAAAGATGCTGTTGCAGCATTTAGTAAGAAAGATCATGAGTATGCATTAGAATTTATGGAGAAAATATATGGAGCTAAAATAGTCTCGGTAAATGAAGCACTAGAGATCATTCGTAGAAAGGAATAGGCACTGGCTTATTAGTATCAGGATCTAGGAGGATTTTAAACCTAGCATTATATGTTTTAAATAATAAATCATTTTTAACAATATCATCGACTGTTCCATAACCTATAATCTCTCCGTCTTTTAATAATACGACCTTTGAAGCAGTATTAATAGCAAACAATATATCATGCGTTGTAAAGATAACTATTGATCTTCTACCAAGTTCTTTAATAATCCTTGAAACTACAATCTTTGAGCCCATGTCTAAATGGGCATCAGGTTCGTCTAATAGAATAACCCTAGGTTCCCTCGCCAAAGCCATGGCTAGAATTACCTTCCTTAATTCACCGGAACTTAGTTCATCAAGCCTTCTATCCTTAAGCTCAAGTATTCCAAGTGTTTCGAGAACTTCTAAGGCTTTCTTAATATCTTCTTCAGATTCAAAGAAGCCTTTTGATACAGGATATCGTGAAGTCAATACCGCTTCAAGCACCGTTAATGACAATATCTCGGGAACATCCATGTCACCAGCATAGGATAGTATTCTCGCTATAACCTTATGCGGTGTATGGGAAACTTCATAACCATCAATATATATTAATCCACTATAGTGAACAATTCCTGCAATAGCCTTTAACAGACTCGTTTTACCGGCACCATTTGATCCTATGATTCCTAAAATCTCTCCCTTCTTAACAACTATATTAGCGTTTTTTATGGCAATTATTTTCCCTTTTTTATAAACAATCTTTACATTGTCTAAGACGATCTTGTCAAGCATCATTAAACTCTACCTCTAAATCTTCTTATCAATAGAAATAAAAAGAATGGAGAACCAAAAGAAGACGCTAAGGCACCAACAGGAATTTCTCCAACTAAACTAGATAAAATAATTCTAGAGAAATTATCAGTTGAAATAAGTAATAGAGAACCAATTAAACCAGATATTGGAATTACAAGTCTATTATCATTTGATTTAATGATTAAACGAGCTATATGAGGAGACACTAATCCTATAAACCCTATAATACCAGATACCATTACTACTATAGAAGCCGTTATTCCAGACAAAATAGTTATAATTCTTCTAATGAACCTCGGATTATATCCAAGTTGTTTAGCATAATCATCTCCTATAACCATTGCATTTAATGGCTTTGAGAATATGAAATATGATATTACAAGTACTAGTGAGGGCCAAATCATTATAGGTATACGTGATGGTGTTACATTAACGAAGCTACCTATAAGCAATGTAAATACATATGATGCGGCGGGATTAACTGATATTATTACATAGTATGTGGCTATGGATAAACCAGAGAACATACTAGATACTCCAATACCGGATAATACGTATGCTACATCGGACCCGCCGATAGTTTCTGCAATAACTAGTGTTAATGCTAAAGCTGTTAAGCCTCCAATAGAAGCAATTAAAGCTCCCCAATATAGATTAGTTATCTTAAAGACTAAATGATACATATATGTAGCAAATAATGCTCCACCCCCTATACCCAGAATATATGGATCAACAAGCGGATTTCTAAGACTTGATTGGAGAACCGAGCCAGTAAATCCTAGAATTAATCCAGATAATAGAGCCACTATTAATCTAGTCTCTCTATATAATACTATTTTATCCATAATTTGTTGAGGAACTTCATTTAGACCATAATACAGTGAGACATAGTATATCATACCAATCAATAATAGAATAATTACTAATGACGTAAAGAAACAAACATATTTTCTAAACAAGTTAACATCCACCAATAGCATTGAACAGTTTATACACTATTAGTAATGCAGCATCACCCAATCTAGGCCCAGGTCTCATAAGAATATCTGTTTCTGTACTATTAAGTATGATTATTGGTTTCTTAAGCAATGGCAGTCCAGATTCATTTATTACATTGTAATCTATACCCATAGACGCGATGATTATGACATCCGGATTCCATCTTGCTATGTCCTCAATACTTGCTATACTCCAACCAGTTACTTCAGCAGCATTATCTAGTCCTATATTATTAAGTAGATCATCTATATACGTCTGTTCGCCGGAAACCCATATACCATTATAGAAACCTACTACTATGAGCACTCTTGTTCCATTCAAACAATTCTCAATAGCATATTGCTCTGCATTTTCAACCTTTAATGAAATATTGTTCTTTAACTCAGAAGCTTTATCCTCAACGTCGAATACATTAGCAATGATATCTATGTCGCTATATATATCATTTATAGATGAAGAACTTCCGCCATGAAGATATATGACCGTTAATTCATACTCATAGAATGTTTGATTAAGCTTTATATGCGCACCCATATCAGCTAGGATTAAGTCAGGATTTAATGATATAATTTTTTCAATATCTATTGTACTCCACCAATAACCTCCTACATCAGAGATATTATGCTCTCTACAATAATAGCTAATCCCAAGATAGGATGAATTATATGAAAAACTATCAACACCTATTAGCTTATCTTCTTGACCAAGCATGAATACCAGCTCTGTTATACTTGGAGCCAATGATATAATTCTTTCAGGTGCTTTATTTAATGATACAGTTCTGTTCAATGCATCGACTATTGTTGGTTCACTGGAAATATTATATTCAGCTGGAACAGAGTACTTAAAGTAAGTCAGTACAGAAACTAAAATTACTATAACAATTATTATAGTGATTAATATGGTCTTATATTTATCCACCATATGGTTAACCCAACCATATAGTAAGTATCAAGAAATATAAATTTATTGTTGTAAGTATAGGCGATCTAATTAAAGGATCGCATTTGAATTATATTTAGATATCCTATTGAGCTTTTCATAAATATGCTGAGGCAAATTACATATTAAATGTAAAGCCTCAAGTTCCATGGGGTGAGGATCAGCAACTATTATAATGCTATGGGGCGGGGGAGGATAATCATAATTACCTAGATTAGGCAGTAGATCTGCTCTAACATATTCATTCTCCGTACCTACTTGCGCTAAACCTACAGCTACTACATTTCTCAACCTACTGCTACCACTATACTCCTTTTCAAGATCTAGAAGTATCTCTACAGCCTCCTTTATCGTCATAGCAATCCCCTTTTCAAGCTTTAGATCTAGAAGAATAAGTGTATGTAGCCTTTGGTTCATGTTATTATATATAGTCTCAATAACACTATATGGCTTGAATTCCTGGGGATATACTAGTGTAACAGTCTTGCCGAAACGATATGCTTGTAGACCTGTAGCACTAGGAGCAAGAGAATATATGCTTACACCATAAACTACTTTGACATCTACACCATTGGCCAGAGCCTCAATTCTGATAGCATCATGAGTCGTGGCTATGAACGGATCTCCTGGTACTATGATTGCAATGTTCTTTTCCTTAGCCTCTTTTACAATAAAATCTATGCCTCTGCCCTCCAATACTGATCTGTTAGCTATGACTATTTCACTATCTCTTTTAGCATATTTCTTTATGAAGTCGATTGAAAAATCGGGTATTATACTAGTATATGTATCTATATAGATCTTATTGATTGCTCTAAGAATCTTCATTGCTTTTAACGATAAATATTCTGTTGAAGGCCCTATCCCTATGAAGTATAGAGTCATCGTGTTATCCACCTTAACATCCTAATTATGCTCAATTAAATTATTAGAAACTTAATTAGTATTATTAATTAATATGATGGTATATAGGCATTATAATATACAAGGTGTCATGGTATGAAGAATATTAAATTAATTGCAACAGATATTGATGGTACAATAACTATTGATAGAAAATCTACAGTATTATACATAGATGCAATAAGGTATATGAGGGAATTAGAGAGAAGGAATGTCGCAGTAGTTTTGGTATCATCTAATGCTCTACCTGTTGTTGTTGGTTTGAGTGTGTATATAGGCTTAAGGAGTCCATGTATAGGGGAAACAGGTGCCTTCATATATTTTGGTTCTGATAATCTTGTAGAATTGTCAAAGTTATCTGCACGAGATGTATTGTTGGATGTTGAGAGAAAATTTGGTGAATATGTTATTGGTTCATGGCAGAATATTTTCAGATACCATGATTTTGCGGTTAAAGTTAGGAATAAGTATAGAGATCAAGCAATTGAGGTTTATCATATGATTAAAGAGTATGTTTTAAATAAGTATGATCATGTTAGACCTGGATTTAGTGGCTACGCTATTCATTTTACACCAATTGATGCTGGTAAGGATAAAGCATTAAGGTATGTGATGAATGAACTTGGAATTGATCGAGAGGAAGCCATAGCTATAGGTGATAGTTTTATGGATGTAGAAATGTTTGATGTGGTGGGTTTAAAGATAGCCGTATCTAATGCTGATGAGGAATTGAAGAAGCAAGCAGATATAATTCTTAGTAAACCTAGCGGTTTAGGCTTCGTTGAACTTGCTAAAATGATTCTTAGTGAGTGATATGCTTTTATTATCTGTTTCCATTATAATAATTAGTTACTTCATTATAGCGATAAATAACTATTTATTCTAATTATGGATATGGGATACTGGAGAAACCGAATATTATGGATTGATAGAAATGGATCTAGTTTTCGTTAAAGCAGGTGGTTCATGGATCACATTTAAAGACAAACCTTTCTCTATAGATTATAATGCCTTAGAGAAACTTACTGAAATACTTTCACTATCGAGTAATAAAGCAAAGATAGTGCTTGGACATGGAGGTGGATCATTCGCCCATCCAGTAGTTAAGTCTAGACATGTTTATGGAGATCGTAAGACCCTTATCCTATGCCATAAGGCTACGAAGACCCTTAATCAAATAATTATTACAAAACTCATCGATCACGGCTTAGACATAGTATCTATGCAGACTAGTAGCATAGTCTTATGGAATGGTAGAGGATATAAAATATTTGCCGAACCTATTAAACGGGCAATTAATAAAGGCCTAATACCCGTTATTTATGGTGATTGTATACTTGATCAATATGGTTACTATCGCGTCATTTCTACAGAGGAATTATTTGCCGTACTTACCATAGAGCTTAGGCCTAAGAGGATAGTTTATCTTGAGAGAGTTAATGGAATACATACAAAAGATCCAATGAAATATAGCGATGCAAAGCTTATACCATTAATCAATAAAGAAAATTATAAGGAAATATTAGATCTACTTGAGGAGTCCTATGGGATAGACGTAACAGGCGGTATGAAGACAAAGATTGAGAAAGCATTAGAACTTGCTAAGGAATATGGCATTGATAGTATAATTGTATCGGGATATAATGTAGAAGAGGCAGTAAACGCGATAACTGAAGGAGTAATTAAAAGAGGAACGCTTATAACATGGTAGAAGATTATTCTCAAACAGATGAAGAACGCTGGATTGTCTGATAAATGATGACTTCCGGCCTTACAGATCAGTTTACAAATTGACAATAACTATTTAAACTATATAGATCGTTAACTTATTCTCCTCCTTATAGAAATAAGCTTCTTTCTTACCACTCATAGCTATTGTAACGATATCCCTAGTTATGATTACATAATCATACAGGTATTCTCCAGGAGTGATTATCGTCATATATTCACTAAAGCTTAGTTTTTGATACATGATCTCAAATCTATCTAATGAGTATTCCTTCAAAAACTTGCCACGCTTATTAATTGGTTCTATTCCATTTTTAGGATAAATGTATATGTATTTCTTCTTAGCTTTTCTACCGGATTCCCCTAACTCATAATCAGTAACTCCATTAGTAAATATGATAACTCTTGGCCTTAAAATAATCTTTACATTTTCACCATTTATTTCTAATTCATTATTCCTAACTTTAAATTCTATACACCCATTCCCCCACGCTACACAGATCTCCATGATCTACATCCCATCTAATCTTAATATTCCTCATCTAAACCATATAATATACATTCTCTAGGTACATAAGGTATTAAGTAAATATCCTTAGTAGCCTTATACACAGGAATATTATGCTTTTTTAAACAATCAACATCTATTCTTAGAACAACTGGTTTGCCATGTCTTCTACCTGTTTCTAATGCATTCTCAATACTTGTTGTTGCATGTACAAAACGACGTTTCATAGGCTTTAGACCTTCTTTCAAGATACTTTTTAAATTGTCAATACTAGTCCCATGATATAATGTGTCTGGATAGTGGATCTCATATTTTATTTTCACGTCAATACTATGCCCGTATCTAGCTCTAATAAGATTATCCTTAATTTCAAACCTACCTTTAGGATCAAGCTTTGCAATAGCTATTATATGTTCTCTCGTAACCCATTGATATAGTTCTTTATTCCTCCATCTAGTTTTAATACCATAAACAAGATCATCTATATTTACCCACCCATCTTTATCTACATTAACACCGATCTCCCAGGGATAATGCCTTAAAAGACCAGATAATAATTTACTTAGCTTCTTTCTTTTATCAGAGTCAAGGAATAAATCCGCATGTACACCACAATGTACACTATCTTCAACAAATCTGCCACAAACCTTACACCTATAAATATGTTTCATAAATAATCTCCTATATACAAAACAATCATAGTTGGCTAAAATATATTAATCAAGAATAACTAGCGGTATTGTTCTACTAAAACTATAATTATAATTGTAACTTCCGCGATCAATGTAATGTATATAATTTATATTTAGAGATAGCCTTTACCCCTTAGAGCCTTTAGTGTATCAGATTTATCAGCAACCTAAGTATTGTGAGATATGATGTCTGTATAAACACGATTAAATAGCTGATGCAATAGTACTAATTAGGCCTAGAATTTTTACTAGAATTAACTTGTAATACTTAAAATATTATCATTATATAGATAATTTTAATAGTATTTTAAATAGTTGCTCAGCTAATTCATCTTTGTTTTTTATTGGAGGTTTGAAGTTTACGAGTATTTTCCTATGTATATCCAGTCTGTTTATGACATTAATTATTTCAGATGCAATTGTGTCGGGATCGGTTTTATCAACTATGTAAACTAAGCCGCTATTTAGTAGCGTATATGCTATACTTGAGTCCTTATATGCAATAACTGGTTTTCCGTAGCTAATTAATTCTAGTATATTTTTGTTAGAGAAAGGATCTCCTTTTAAAGCGATACCTAATGATACCTGTTTTATATAGTCAGAGTATGAGTCACTTTGTATGCAAAGTGTATATGGTGTCTTAATGCATTTAGAACCTATTAGTACAGCTTTAATATTTAAGCCAGTACCTCTAAGTGTCTCGATAAGATGTTCCACAGCATTCTTATCAATATCGAAATATATAGGCATTAATAGGACTAATGGTTCAGTGCTTAAAAATTCTAGTGGTAAATTTGGTTTTTCACTAACCATATATGTATCTATATGGTATCTTTCAATAGAACCCATGATCTTTCTAATGACATATCTTTCATAACTTGTCGGATAATATAGTAGTACTTTAATACCCTTAGTCTTTAAAATAGAGAGAAGAATTGATAGAGCTAAATTGGATAGTCTGCCTCTACTCCAGCTTCTCTCAGTAAATACAAGCAATTTTGGCCCACTATATAATGTAAGCATTAATAATAATTTCATCGAATCACTATGATCTAAGTATACATGTACTACGTCGAAATCTAGATTTATACTAAAGTCTCTAGCTTCGCCTAAGCTTTTCCAAGAACGAATTTTTATAACGTGAAAGTCTACATTATATTTTTGAGAAATAGTATTGTATAACTCAATTAATCCATTAACGACAGGATCGATTCTATCGGTTATTAAAGCTATTCTATTGAGGATTCTTCTAGTCATAATACTACATTCCTCAGTAGAGACATAGTATAGTTGTTCTATTTACAATTAGTTGTTAATCCCTAAAATACTAATGTAATGGGATTAATTGGCAAGTTCATTTTTCGATCTTTGATAAGAGTCTATTAACAAATTCAACAAGTTCTTCGTAGCTAGTTAGATCAGAAACATGCTTCTCACTAGTAATGAGATGAACTTCTCCAGTCAATATATTCCTTAATCTAATCAAATCCCTATCTTTAAAGCGATAGATGTCTAGAAGCTCGTATGATCTCTTTTTAAGCTCTTTTTTAAGTAATATAGTTGGTGACTTAGGCATTTCCTATCCACCTCCTTCAATCCTCTATAATGACGCTTATATCCAAATATTAAGATTTTCTCATTCAATTAAAAGATAGTTCCTACTGTTTTTCGGCAATACATAGCCTTAGCTGTGTAATTATGCGTCTAATTTCATCTTTCAAAATTACTAGTGAAGCATATAGTTTTAATAAACGATAACTCTTGGTACCCCTTGGAAGAATTCCTTTATTCTGTAATTGTCGAAGCTTCTTAATAATATCATCAATACTCCTACCTAATGCCTTTGAAGCATCCATTATAGTGGGCTCTCTAACAATAATCCTTAAAAAATCAAGTTCCTCCGGTGATGGAGGGTTTGAAGAAATAAGTACTGAGACCATGTCAGAGATCAAATGATCAATTGCGTCCCTAATCAATAACTCTAGTTCTTCGGCCTCTACAAGAAAGTAATCACTAAGTTGTAGCACCTTAACTCCAAGTTTTTCAGCTAATGCGGCGGCAGCATCATCAGCAAACCCCTTAGCAATAACCATTGGCTTAACACCAGCAATAATAGCATTAACATATGCTTGTCTAATACCAGTAACATCAATACGTCCAGCTTTAATTTCAACACCATATCTATTACCATCCTCATCTTCAACAATAGCGTCTATCTCGGAGACCTCAATACCATGAATCTTGATCCTCTTCCTAGTCTCAATAATCCTATATCCCATCTCTTCTAGAAAACCTAAAGCTATTCTCTCACTACTTCTCCATCTACGACTAGAGGATATAGTCAATAAAGACACCGCCAGCCAAGCAGTCCATATACATTCATAATCAAACATGTATTATCTAAATATTTTTATCCATGTAATAATGATAGGATATCAGGATCGTTAATAAAGTGTTAATAAAAATATTTATGGAAAACTATATGAAATATTATATGTGCGATGAAGAACCGTCGGACACCAGAGGGTGTCCAATGAAGACACCCCCTGCTCCATGAGCATTTATTCTCTAAAATAAATATTAATATCGAGGAAATCATAGGTTCAAAGACTAGTATTTCGGTAAAAGAATTATTCTATTTCTTTACAATAATCCACGTTGTTTCTAGTCCTTTATCTAATAACCTTACTCCTTTCTTCTCGAGCTCACTCCTAATACGATCTGCTAGATCGTATTCCTTTCTCTTTCTAAGTTCTTTCCTAATTTCTACAATGACGCCTATAACTTCGTCTAGTAGTGTTTTTAGTTCCTCACTGGGCTTTACGAAATGTTTGTCTAATACTCCGAGAACCGTATTGTATTCTCTTAAAAGCTGATAAGCCTTCTCGACCAGGGTATATTTTGGGTTATACTGTATATCTTTAAACACTATGTTTGTAAGTTCCCTGACAGCAGCTAAAGCTAGGGCTGTATTGAAATCATTAGATAGGGCCTCATGAAACATTCTCCTATTATTTAGTAGTCTAGATAATATCTCAAGATCATTATCGTTAAGCCTATGGGGATCCGTTGATTCCCGAGAAAGCTTGTTCAATAAATTAATCGTAGCAACTAATCTCTCATAGAGGAGCTGTGATTGATGTATACCTTCTTCTGTGAAGTCTTGTGGTTTACGATAGTGTAGACTTAGATAGAATAGCCTTATGGCTTCAGGGCTCCATTTCTTAAAAGCCTCCCTTAATGGTATAATATTGCCTAAACTCTTACTCATCTTATCTCCACGTATAGTGAACATGCCGATATGCATCCAATATTTAACCCATGGTCTAACACCAAGTGCTGCTTCACTTTGAGCTCTCTCGTTCTCGTGGTGAGGAAATATAAGATCTGTGCCGCCGCCATGTATATCAAATTGTTTGCCAAGGTAGCGACTACTCATAACACTACACTCTATATGCCATCCAGGCCTACCCTTACCCCATGGAGACTCCCACCATGGTTCTCCCGGCTTAGCCGCCTTCCATAATGCAAAGTCGTATGGATTCTTCTTTTCACTAATGAATTCCTGCTCTTGACTCCACAAGTGTTTATCTACACGTCCGCTTAATTTACCATAATCATCATATTTATCTACATCAAAATATACACTACCACTCTTGGCTACATAAGCATAGCCTTTATCTATTAATAACTGGATAAACTCAATGATCTCCTTTATATGATCAGTTACTCTCGGATGTATATCCACTTGTATATTGAGTTTATCCAGGATGTAAAAATAGTCCTTCGTATATTCATCAGCTACGTCTTTCCAATCCCTACCTTCTTCCTTGGCACGTCTAATGATCTTGTCATCGATATCAGTTATGTTAACAACGTGTCTTACATGGTATCCCCGAAGAACAAGATATCTTTTAAAGGCATCAAATAACACGTATGTCCTACCATGACCTAGATGATTATAGTCGTAAACAGTCGGCCCACATACATACATCTTTATAAAACCGGGTTCTAAAGGCTCTAGAATCTCTAATCTCCTAGATAAAGTATTATAGATCTTTATAGACATTCCAACACAACCACCACTTACTAAATAAGCATTGAACAAATATTATAAAAATTACCTTCTATTTTTCTTTTCCTATACCCTATGAAGCGGTACTACTCTACAAAGAAGACAATTCCTGAATAACATGTAGAAACTTGATGCAATACATATGAACCATGCTATGGCTGTATATTGATAATTGTATCAAGTACTGCCTTAGCAACTCTATTAAATATGTCTTTGAGATCCGTTGTTTTAGCGAATCTAGGCTCCTTCTCCATTTCAAGTAAATTATCACTTATAACAAGAACGCATGCTGTTTTCCAGCCCCGCATCCATCCAAGTGCAAATAATGTTGCACATTCCATTTCAACAGCCACTAACCCGTACCTTGCCCACTTACGTGCAAATTCCGGGTCTTCTGCATAAAATGCATCACTACTTAGAACAGGGCCTAGTATAAAGTCTATATGGTTTCTTCTAAGTTCCTCCATAATCCTGTATGTTAATTCAGGATGCGCTCCATTAGCCATACATGCATTAGGAATATATTGCCCTATAGTACCGCCAGGATAATGAGCTGCCGATGATGCTACTACTACCCTACCGATCTTTAGTTCTGGCAGAAAACCTCCAGCCGTACCTAATCTAACAAAAATCCTTACACCAAGCATACCAAGTTCTTCAAAAACTATTGCTGAACTAGGTCCACCAATACCATGAGTAGCTATCGTTATAGGGACACCCCTGTACATACCCGTTACAGTCAATAAACCACGATGCTCATTAACAACCCTTGGATTATCAAGAAGATCCTTAAGAATAATCACTCGACCAGGATCACCCACTACAATTGCTCTCTCAGCAATATCCTCTTTGTTAGCTAGTATATGGAATGGGGGCCCGGACAATGCTGGTCCCTCCACTCAGATGTCCTACCTAAATTAGATGCACAATATTAAATATTATTTAGTCATTAAATAAGCTATAAATATTGCAAATAGATCTACACGATTATTTACCTTCTTTTTCTCTTAGATCTCTTTTTCCTTCTAGATCTAGTTTTCTTCTTAGTTTTACTAGTTTTCTTTCTAGCCTTTGTCTTCTTAGCCTTTTTCAGCTTCGGCTTTTCCTTTATCCGTGTTTGAATTGGAAGTTTAAGTTCTTCTCTAAGCATTATCCTTAAGCCTTTATCTGTATAAAATCCTATGGCGTCGAACTCAAGATCATCCTTAACATGTATCGTACCATCATATATATAGAATTCTCTGCCTACATCAATAGTCTTTATAGGTGATAGTTTCTCACCTTCTCTCTTATATAAGATAATTTTATCAAGTCTTGTCATTAATGGATAAAATACCGTATCAACACCCGTTACTTCACCTTCTCCTTCCCAAACAACTATACCTGGAGCCTCAATTACTACCTGCGTATATACGTTATCCCTTCTATAGTGATATGATAGTCTTGATGCTTCAACTGCCATACGATTGACAAGCTTCTCTACTTTACTTCTAAAAACCAGTTCTTTCCAATCAATCTCATCGTTGTCGTAACCTGTAATAACCAAGCCATCCAAGGCTCTCTTACTCGGCTTATAAACTAGTACTCTCGCCAAAGCCCTAACCATATTGAATCCCTATCTCCTATACCTATATCTATACATCCTCATCAGTATCGTCTAAGCATCATATACTAAATCGGCATATATTAACTGAACTGTTTAGATCACTAAAGATTTTATTGAATGATTAAACATATTATAAATTTATAAATAACGAGGATTTGTCACTTAATAAACAGCAACCACCATCACACCTATTTCATTCGAGCCAATATTGCCAGAGATAACAATATTATACTCGATGCCATTAAAGATCTTAAATACAACTACTGAATACCCTTGTGTTGTTGCTATAAAGTTTACTTGCTGATAACCCTTTTCCAGCATCAAGCTGAGAATAGTCTGTCCTTCATCATATGGAATACTTACATTAACAGGTATAGCATATGCCATAAAATACTGATCATCGATAATGGAGTATCCTAGTAATGATGCGTCACCATAGACTTGGGCCAATGTGTTTAACAAGTCATTATTTACTGTATTCATTATGTCATTTGGAAGTGATGGTGATGTAGTGGTAGCTGTAGTTGATTGAGTTTCTGTTGTCGCAGTAGTTAATGTTGTAGTTGTTGTCTCAGTAATAGTTGTAATTGTCGATGGACTTGTTTTAGTAGGCCATTCAGGAGTTATATCGGTTTCCCCCCTTTGTCCGCTCCATGTACCACTATCAACTCCTCCTGGTGCTTCCCATGTCCCCGACATAGTGTTTCCGGATACTGTTCCAGTGAATGTAGCTCCTCCAGCCCATCCAAAAGTTATTTGGTTACCGATTAGTTCTATTTGTACAACCATCGCCTCAACTTGATACGGGCCTGTTAATGTTAGTACACCAATGTACTTGTCTCCAGCCTTTTTTATCCTAGCAGCCCATCTCCCTGTTCCATGTTGACTTGTATACGTACCATACCATGGACCCTCAATATTTATTTCCTCCATAGACGATGTTGTTTCAGAGGTCGTTTGTGATTGTTGTACTGGAGCTGACTCTGTCGGTGTAGATGTTTCACTCTCCGAAACTGGAGTCTGCATAGGCTGGAGTACTAGGAATGCACTAATAGCACCAACTACTATAGCTAGAGTTATTAGGACGAGTATTAATGGACTTAACTTCACTTCTATTACACTTCCAATGTTTTTAACAATGATGTTATTAAGTATCCTTAATATATATGCCGGATAAGTACTTGCTTTCTAAAAACGCTATTTAATGTATGATAAAAATAATAAGATTATTAATCGAACATCAAGGATTTAAGAGATCTCTGGGAAGGGATTGTAAAAACTATTATATTTTGAGGATATTATATGGTATTTATGGTTCAGCTTGACATATTTAAGAGGTAGCGAATTTTGAGGATCTTTAGCGAATTTTGGGTTGGCACTAAAAGACTTACATTTCTTCTAGTATTGTCGATTATCTTCACGATATTACTTGTCCCAATTTCATGGAATGCATATGATATTAACTTTTTTATAGAATGGGTAAATGTGGCTGAACAATATGGTTTATTTAATGTATATAGATATAGTTCTAAAGTCGCTTATCCTCCATTACCAGTATTAATATGGATCCCTATGTATAAAGTAGGGGCGTTTATATCCAATACGATCTACGGCTATATAAACTATGGTATATTAAGAATTTTTACAAAAATACCGATTATCTTTTTCATATACGGCATCGCATACCTTATTTATAGGTACTTTGGCAAAAAACCTCTTGGTTATTTCCTCCTATATTATGGCGTATATGCATTAATATCTGGATACCAATTTGATGCAATAGCTACATTTGGATTACTAGCCACATACATATGTTTAATTAAAAAAAGGCCCATAATAGCAGGTATATCTTGTTCCCTAGCAATACTTACTAAACATGCCCTTGCAATTATGTTTCCATATATCCTCATTATGTATTGGAGAAGAAATGGGTCAAGAGAGGCAACTAAGTTCTTGCTAACAACTATTTTACTTGGAGCAATAATTACACTACCGTTCTTCATAAGCGATCCAGAAAGTTTCATATCTAAGGTATTGTTATTCCACAGTAAAAGATACCCACAACTATTAAGTATTTATGCTATACCATTACATATTACCCATTATAATTACTGGCTTTTACCAAGTTTTATAACGTGGATATGGTTAATACCATATACGACGGTATATTTTTTCCTCCTAATATTATTATCAACATCACGCTGTAGTAGAGATTGTATCCTCCTAGGATGTACATCTCTCATAATTACAGCGATCCTGCTCAATAAAATTGGTAATACAAATTATCAACTATGGTTTGTTCCGTTTCTAGCAATAATTGTTTCAAAATACAATGATAAATTTATGAAGGCGCTATACATTATCCTTCCAATAGTAACGATTTTTCTACATGACTTCATGACTCTATATAGTGCAGCCGTTGTGAAAGGACAATATTTCATAACAGAAGATCTAAGATATTATGATGCTGAGGATCTACTGCTACAGTCATTTAAAGACGCACCATTTTATGGAGATATAAAGTTGCCTTTATCAATATCTAGAAAATATTTTTATAATTTACACTTGTTATTCTATGAAAATATATGGCTTACACGTTTATTACTCACAATAATGTACATAGTGTCACTGGGTTACTTCCAATACAAAATACTTAAGGAACTGAAAAATAAATGCGGCTTCAGCATAGAATTATTAAAAAGATTGTGTAGAAAATAAATTAATAAAGACATCTGATATGACATCCGCATATTAATTATTCATTTATAAAAACTTGTATTCATTACTTTCTTTTACTATAATTGGGGGAGCCAAAGATTAATGCTTCAGCATAAACGGCATGTTCATGGCCTAGACCTATAATATGTTCGATTAGTTCATGTATTACGCTACGATTTATTTCCTCAATAATCTCTGAAATATTCGGAGGATGGTTTGTGAGCCACCGTGCATTAATAACTATTTCATCGTTGTCAAGCCATGCTAGCCCATCATCTTCGCAAAGAACAATTCTAAATCCACAGCCCTCGAAAAGGCACTTGATCTTATTATTTATTTGTTTATCCTCAGTTAACACAGTAATCCCTATCCTACTGAATATACTGAGATAGCCTTTATATACTGTTTATATTTATGAATAATGTATGGTTATTTTGAAAACCATTATATTCTGGGAAATATATTGTAAATCGGATATAATGTCCTGAAAAAGAATAAAATACTCTAAATATAAGAAATTGTCTAAAACCATACTGAAACAATAAAAAGAAAAAGACAATATATTATAAAAAGAAATAATAATCCGTCATTTCTTATAACCTATTCTTCTTAGGAACGTGTATCTCTCTTTTTTATCTTCATCACCCTCAACACCCAGCGGTGGATAACCATCAACTATACCCAATATAGCTCTACCCTGATTAGTTTCAGCGACTATTACTTGTACAGGATTAGCCGTTGCAACCATAAGCTCTACGACTTCGGGCACATGCTTAAGTGCATTAAGTACATTTATTGGATAAGCGTTTCTAATATAGAGTACAAAATAATGTCCACCACCGATCTTTTTAGCGGCCTCTATAGCGGTATTAACGAGTTCTTCATCATTACCATCATAACGTATAAGTCGTTTGCCACTTGCTTCAAGAAATGCTAATCCAAACTTAATATTAGGTACGCTATTTACCAGTGCTTCATAAATATCCTCAACACTTTTAATGAAATGAGTTCGTCCTATTATGACATTAGAATTTTCGGGTATAGGTATATCTATTACTATGAATTTCAAGTTATTAGACAAGATCAACACCTCTACTAGCTTTCTCCCATTATATTTTGTTAAGTATATTCTAAAAAGAATTTTTATGACTCATTTATTCATAAGATTAGTGTACAATAATTAGTAATTATATAATAAATTACATTGTTATTCCGCTAAAAAGGCCTTTTGGAGTTATATGTTCCATGACGGTTTCCTTAGCAAGTTCTTCTGCTACCCGTTTCTTATCATGATCCTTAGCGATTTCTCTGGGTACATATATTCTAAGCATTATCTTAAGCATTATTCCTTCCTTTTCAAGTAGCTCTGGAATAGTGAGTTTTCTTGTATTTCTAATAGAACCGTTCACTGATCTACATAATTGTATGAAACCACTAGGAACAGGTGGAGTTGGTTTTAATGTACTAAGTGATATCCAAAAATCATCTTTATAATTACTAAGTATTGTGTCTTCGACTCTTTCTTTAAGATCTCTTTCAATACTTTCTCTTAGACTTCTACTCCATTTAAGTAATAAAGCTCCCGTGAGACCAGATAATTCTCGTGCATTAACAGTTATTTTTTCCTCATACAACAATTTCCATAATGGTTTTCTTGATAATATACTATCAACTAAACTGTATAACCATTGATCGTTATTTTCTCTTGCAAGAATAAGGCCGTCATGTATAGCTGAGTAATCCGTTAATTCTACATATGGATCAGCGTCTCCCCTATAAAGAGACTGTATGGCTGAACTATATTTATGACTATATTCTTCAATACGCTTCATAATAAGAGCAACTGTATGACTATAAACTGCAGATACTGGATGAATATAGACGTTTTCAAACATTGCTATGCGGTTTCGAAGATAATTCATTAATGCACTCATAGCCTTTTCTTCAAGAGATAAACTAGTAGGTTCATCGGGGTTTACATGACTAAGTTTAATAAGTCTTTCATAATCAACGATACCATATTCTCGTGTACCAGTATAATAGCTATCTCTAAGTAGAAAATCCATGACGTCAGCTGGATATATCCATTCTTTAACAGTATTCCTAATAAGTGCTAATTGAGGATCGCTAGGCTTAGTGCTTGATAATATGTTTAATACAGGTTCGAGCAACCCGTATTTTTCAAGTATATCCGCTATAACACTATATTTGACTATATAATAACCAGCTTCTTCGTGATCCTTTATAGGGAGATCCATAGACCAGTATATAGCATCCTCAAAGGCATGACTGAATGGCCCGTGACCTATGTCATGAAGCAATCCCGATATTCTAGCAATTTCTATGAGTTCATCCTTACTATAGTCTCCAAGATCTCCTAAAGCATCTAACTCTATAACTAAATGTTCAGCAAATAGTCCAGCCAAATGCATTACTCCTATGCTGTGCTGGAAACGCGAATGATCAGCCCCTGGATACACCATATTAGCAAGTTGTAATTGCCTTAACCACCTCATTCTTTGAACTGGTTTAGAGTCCATAATGGGTTTTTCAATAATCTTATTATAATCAATATAATTGTATATAGGATCACGTATAATACTCCATGATAGCTTACTAAAGTCGAGTCCAGCCATACTATATCTACCATAGATATTTCAATGATCATATTGCTGATTAAACCAATATAATTATTTTTCTAGGCTATAAAATAAATATTCTATAAATGTGAAAATAAAATAACATTAGGTTATTAAGTGATTATTAAATAATCTTATGTGTATATTTAGCCCTTTTAACCATTGGGAATGGTATTACTTCTTTAATACTTGTTGTACCCGTAAATAGCATTACAAGTCTATCAATCCCTATACCTATACCACCAGCAGGCGGCATTCCTACGCATAATGCTTCTACAAAATCGTAATCTGGTTCCTGTGCCTCCTCATCACCAAGTTTTCTCCTCTTCTCTTGTTCGAGAAAAGCTATGTATTGTTCATATGCATTATTTTGTTCAGTATATCCATTAGCTACCTCAAGGCCTGCTATAAATAGCTCAAATCTCTCAACAAGATTTGGATTTGCCCGATGAGGCTTTGCTAATGGTGATGATGCTTTTGGATAATCAATGACAAATGTTGGCTCAACAAGTTTCTTTTCGATATAGTGTTCGAAAAGCTTAACTAACGCTATATCACGGTTATAGCCTCCCTTGATAACTATTTGTCTTTGTTCGAGAAGCTCCATGATCTCGCGGTCACTTATTGTCTCTGGATCTATTCCTATATGTTCTCGAAGGAGATCAAGCAGTCTATATCTAGGATATGGCGGTTTTAGGTTAATCTCCATAAAAAGCCTTGCTTCTCCTATTCTATCCTTCAACCACTTCAATGGACTCTTTAAAAACTCATCAATAGCAGAGCTTCCTATAGAAACTTTCTTCTTCCTACCACTATAGCTCCATAAAGTATATTCTAGGTACTCCTTTATCTTATCTCTATCAAGTTTCTCAAGATACCATGTGCCTACACGTTCCAAATCAACCGGATACCTTATTAAGTATCCTCCAGTAAGCTTTAATGCTAGATTCGAAATTAATTGTTCTGCAAGCTCCATCATGTCATTATAATCAGCATAAGCTATGTAGACTTCCATTGATGAAAATTCAGGATGATGTGTTACATCAATATCTTCATTACGAAAGACCTTGCCAAGTTCAAAGACCTTATTAAAACCAGCAACAAGTAATCTCTTAAGATATAGTTCTGGGGCAATTCTTAGGAACCAATCCTCATTTAATGCATTAACATGTGTTATGAAAGGCTTAGCAGCTGCACCGCCATAAACTGGTTGCAATATCGGTGTATCGGTCTCATAATATCCTTGACTATACATCCATAATCTAATCTCTTTGATAATATTGAATCTCGTCTTCATTCTCTCAAAGACATCTAGATTAAGCACCATATCAAGATACCGTTTCCTTAATCTAAGCTCTGGATCCTCTATGCCTATCCAAGTATGCGGTAACTCGTACATACACTTAGTTAACATTTTATAGTCGTTTACCTTGATCGACAATTCCCCACGTTTGGTTCTGAAAAGAGGCCCTTTAACCCAGACTATGTCCCCTCTCCTAATATTCTCTATAAACCATTCATATTTTTCCTTCAATATATCTCTAGAAACAAATAATTGTATACGATAACCTTCGTCATATAGATCTGCAAATGATAGAGCTCCGTGTACGCGTAAAGCCATTATTCTACCTGCAACCTTAACTTCCCGATCCCATTTGATCTCAGGAGTGTTTTCTCGAACAACAAATTCCACACGATCTAGGTTATAATGCTTCATATCATCCGAATCAATGTAAGGATAAGGGTCATATTTCTCCATAAATTCCCTATATCTATCCATGCATTCTCTAAGTATATCATTGACCATTACAATATACACCATGACCCCACATCTTATTCTGATTCCATACCTTGAAATCCTTAATAAATTATTCGTGATTAATGAAAAATAAAGACCCCCATAATTATTAACAATAACTAGCGAGTAATAGCTATACTCAACACTATTATCGAACCAATTGCTTTAATAACCTTTATACTAGTCTATAGATTATAGGAGAATCTATGGAATGAGATGGGATCTGGTTTGGCACGACATAGAAAAAGAAAGCACTCATGGAATCCATATACTAGTGAAGTACGTAGATTAAGCATTTATCCACACATACAAACACCAAGAGATGAGAGTAGACTAAGGCGTGGAATGGAGATCGAGGTGTATATAAATAATATGGATGAGCGGGGAAATGGAATAGCCAATTACAGAGGCCATAAAATTATAGTGTATAATGCAAGTGTTGGATCTAAGGTAAAAGCTAGGATCATAAAAGTTTCTGGCGACACCGCCTATGCAGAGGTCATTAGAACTATTAGTGAAAGTAGCGTAGAATATGAGCGATGATGCGGCTGGATAGACATGGCTAATAAAATAGTCTCTGTTCTTATCAAGAGACTTTCACGGATAGGTATTGATAGAAATACTATCGACAAGTTATTATCAGGTTTACCTATCAAACATGAAGAAACAGCATTTATCATATTAGATGAAATAAGAAAGCTAAATCCACAAGTACTTATTGAAAGAGAATACGGCGGATTAAATACGGAGCCAGTATATGTAACTATTCTTTCGTTTGGAGGTAGGCTTGTAGTATATATGGCTTCACCTAGCGAGCATGAGATTAGATTATTAGATGACACTATGTACGCAGAAGCCCTATGGATAATAGATGAATTTATTAAAAGGAGTACTAGATCTTAACAATAGAATCATTATCTAAAGAAGAACTAAAGACTAGTAATATGGTGATAGATCTATGTCTAGATATGATTTCCTAAGACATATTGTTAATACTAAACTTAGCGAATATAGTAAAACACGTAAACATTTAATACCTGTTCTGGACGAGGTTCGTAGACTCATATCTAACGCTGAGGATCAATACAGTTTTAGCATATATGGCGGCAAACTAGAGAATCTGGCCAAATATCTCAATAGTAGTGATTTCGATCTTGTAATTAACATTCTAAAATCTGCAAATGCGCTTGACATCATCGAGGATATACTAGGTACTATTATTGAAAAATATAGCAATACAGAAGTTGTTGTAGAAGCTGCAAGAAAAAGGCTTGAAGAGATCAGGAAAGGTCTTATACGTGTAAGTGAACTAAAGGTTATAGCCGATAAATTGACTAAGCAACTTAAAAATGCTCGTATAAGATTACTTGAAGACAGGATTGTTGTAGAATACAATGGGTTGTATGCATCTATAGAGTCTAGTAAGAATCAGTATAGACTGATTATTAAACTTGGTATTGATAAAGTATTTGAAAACTATGTGGATGCTGTAAGGCTTATAGAAAGTATCTATAAGGTTGTAGCTTGACATTTGGAGGAGTATTATTTTGAAGGGTATAGTGTTCTTTGACTGTGACGGGGTCCTTACAGAAGATCATAGTAGTTGGTTAGCTTTACATGACTACTTTGGAAGTATAGATAATAGTTATTTTGCCAAACTGTATAAGAATGGTGTTATAAGCTATCTTGATTGGATGAAAATAGATATAGCTTTAATGATTAATTCTTGGGGAAAACCTATTAGGAAGAAAGATATTGAAGAAGCGTTATCTAAAATAAAAATTAGATCAGAATCGCCGATTGTAATTAAAATGCTAAAGCAAATGGGATATTTAGTAGGCATTATTAGCAGTGGAGTAGATGTACTTGTTAAGAAAGTGTGCCGTACTGTAGATTCTGATATTTGCTTGTATAATGAGCTAATATTTGTAAATGATGAACTAGTACCTGGAGGTAGGGACTGGGTACCTTTACATGAGAAAATATTTATCATAGAAAAAATAGCTAAGGGCTTTGGCATGGATCTAGATCGAGTTGTTTATGTTGGTGATAGCATATGGGATATCCCTGTCTTTCATAGAGTAGGTTTATCAATAGCTGTTGAGCCATGTGGAGAAGCATGTAATGAAGCAAAATATGTTGTCAAATCATTGTATGATATACCTTATATTGTAAAAAAATATTATTGCAACTAAAAACTTCTTTTCTTAAACCAATAACCTCTCCTGTGGAGTTCATTAAGTGCCTTATCAACCAGCTCTGGCGTAGACGCTTCAAATACTAGTTCAAGAGAAGCTTTCGTAGGTAGTAAATGCGGTGATACCCGATCATGTTTTATATCAACTATATTGAGTCTATACTGTGTAAGCACTTCAATAATATCATGTAAGACTCCAGGGCGATCATCTACTACTCCACGAATAACTACTAGTCTCCCATCCTTAGCTAATTCATGTATTACAATCCTAGACAATAAAGTAGGATCTATGTTTCCCCCGCTAATAATGGCCACAATAGGCTCATCTTCAGGTATATATGACTTTGATAGTAAAGCTGCTACAGGTAAGGCACCAGCTCCTTCAGCAATTATCTTACCGCGTTCAAGCATGAAAAATACAGCATGACTTATATCCTCCTCATCAACAACAACAATATCATCAACAAGTTCGGCTATTATACGCGAGGTAATGTTACCAGGCTTCTTAACTACAACTCCATCAGCTATACTGGGACGCGGAATATACTCCGAAAGCCTACCTTCAAGTAAATACTTCATCGAAGCAGCTAAACGTGCTTGCACACCGATTACCTTTATTTTGGGATTATATTTCTTTAAGGCAATAGCTACGCCCGATATAAGTCCTCCTCCACCGATAGGGGCAAGAACTTCTTTAACGTCGGAAAGCTTATCAAGTATTTCAAGGCCTATTGTACCTTGTCCAGCAATTATGTCAGGATCATCAAAGGAATGAATTAATTCATAACCCCTTTCCTGAGCAATTTCTACAGCTTTATTATAAGCATCGTCATACATAGTACCATATAGTATAACTTCAGCGCCATAACTACGAGTAGCTAGAACTTTTGTAGCACTAGCTGTTTCAGGCATGACTATGACAGCTGGTAAATTATTTACTCCGGCCGCATATGCCACAGCCTGTGCATGGTTTCCGGAAGATGCTGCAACTACTCCCCGGACATTTCCCTTTTCAATTAACTTTTTAATCTTAAATGTTGCTCCTCTCACTTTAAAAGCGCCTGTCTTCTGTAAGTTTTCGAGTTTCAAATAAACTTGCTTACCTACAGTATCTGATAACGTAGCCATCGATATAAGTGGAGTTTCATGTACAAACCCTTTGATTTCTTCCTTAGCCTTCGGAATGTTTCTAAATATATGATCAATTAATTCAGTAATCGAAGTACCTTCTTCAATGGAGCTTGTAAATGCCATCACCTCCATTTATAACTATGATTATAGCAACTATATAACTATATACACGTGATCTTCATAAATCGAATAGTAATATAGTTAATTGACAAAAATTATAGCTAGAGGTGTAATTAGCCTTGAAAACAGCCGTTATTACTGGTGCCTCAAAGCGGTGTAGGTTACGAATTAACAAGGATATTGTGTGCAAGAGGGTATAAGGTTTTAGGTATTGGTACGAATATGGTAGCTTTAAAGAAGCTCAAAGCTGACTTAGGAGATTCATTTGACTATATAGTGGTTGATCTTATTAGGAAAGAATCTATTGATAAGATAGTTAATTATGTAGATAAGTACTTAAGACGTGTAAACGTGCTTATTAATAATGCTGGTTATGGTATATGTAAAGAATTGATCAAACATGATCTAGATGACTTTGAACACATCTTCCTTGTAAATACTATTAGGCCTCTTCAGCTTATTAATGCTCTGCTAAAATACATGGATCGATGCTCAACCATTGTAAATATTATAACTCTCGCGATCTTTACAATGTCTATATCTTTACCGAGCTATGGAGCGGCAAAGATAGCGTTACATTATGCATCTATAATACTCGAGAATGAGCTAAAGAGTAAGGGAATTAATGTTATAAGAGTATATCCGGGTCCCATTAAAACAAGATTTTTTGAAAGAGCAGGTAGGGAATTCCCAAGAAAATTTGTACTAGAACCACATGTAGTTGCTAAAGTTATAGTAGATGCTATAGAAAAAGGAAAGAAAAAGGTGATTATACCGTGGTATCTAAGCATATTATCATTCGTATCTAGATGCCCGCTTCCAATAAATTACTAAATAATAGTTATTTGTGCTTTAGATGTTTGATTAGTAGATCTAATAATTTGTCCAAATCAATATCTTTGATTAAAATTCTTTTAGATCTTTTTCTAGTTCCATAAACTATATCAATTCTAGAAACCGGTAGACCAAGGATCTTTGATAGGAATCGTATTAGTGCAGCATTAGCTCTTCCCTTAATAGCTGGTTCTTTTGTGTAATATATTAAGTCGTCATTCTCAAGAGCTAATTGCTCTACATCTGAATCAGGCTTTACGTACATGTTTATTATTATGCCTTTACTTGTTTCACGCAGATTCTTTATAAGCTTGCTTCTAATCTCTTCATTCATTATAACAACCTCGTAATATCACCTATAATGATAGTTTACTGTCCCAGTTAATATTATGCCTTTTCTCCTAAGCATATAGATCTTTTGAGCTATTTCCTCCTGTCGTAACCATTGTCCATACGCTGCGCCTTTACCTATTAGTCTATACACCTCTTTCTTAAGCCATTTAGGTATTCTAGTAGGCTTTGCAAAAGCAAAAGGTGTTCCGGGTAAAGGCATGAATACATGTAAATGGATCCGAGCTCCTATTGAAACAAGTTTTTTCATAACATCTAAAGTACTTAATTGATCTTCTTTAGTCTCGCCTGGTAAACCAATTATAAAATCTACATCTGCCTTAAAACCTGCCTTATGTAATGCTTCAACTGCATTAAATACATCGGATACAGTATGTCCACGATTAATAATTTTTAGAATACGATCGCTTCCACTCTGTGCACCGATTATTATGTTTTTATTAGTCACATATTTTCTAAGCATTTTAGTTATTTCATAGCTTATATGTTCAGGTCTAAATTCGCTCGGAAAAGTGCCATAAAATATCCTAGAACCATAGCGTTCACATACCTTTCTCTTAAGCATTTCCAATAATTCCTCCAATAAACCGATGTTAGGCCTATTACTTAAACTGGTAAGTCCGTAACCCAAGCCATTGGGCGTTATGAACCTAATATCGCGGTATCCAAGTTTAGCCATAGCTTCTGCATGGTATACTATGCTGTCAATATTTCTATGCCTTGCATCAAAACCATGCATGTAGCTGACTTGGCAATAAAAACAACCATATGGACATCCACGAGTGATCTCTATAGGACCAGCCATCCTTCTCCATATGGGGAAGGATAGATATTTATTAAGATCTATTGGTTTTCTCCTGCCAGTAAATAAGGGCTTATTATCAAATAATGTATATACACCTTTAATCCTAAATAGATCTCCATTATTAACAATGACTTGGGTTATATTGGATAGTGTTTCTTCGCCCTCACCAATAACAACTATATCAAATCCCAACTTCTTAATTGTACCTAAAGGATCTCCTGTAGCATGTGGACCTCCAGCGATCTTGATGACATTATTGTTTCTCCTTAACACCATATTTATTTCTATTATTTTATCTAGGATCTCATTATAGGTTAACATAATTGTATTTAGACTAAATGCAAATATTAATTTCACATATTTTTTACTTAATAAATTCACTAAGGGTATTATATTCTCTAGCTTATCAATTACATATACATCTATAAGATTAAGTTTATCTATTGTAGCTACTAAGGCATTAACACTATATCTAGTCCAGGGCGTACATGCAAAAACTATGGCGTGCCTTCTCCTCATTATATTAAACCTCTCATTTATAATGATTAATCGTATATTCTATGGCTGTCATGGGACTCTATAACTAAAGTATTACGTAATCTCTTATTAAACTAAAATTACAATTAAGATTGTCTTCAACTATTCCATTAAAGGAACCAAAAAAGTTATCCCACCCCTAAATATACTATATATAAACATGATACGTTAAAGCTCTTAAACGGAGGTAAATAGTTATGAGCATAGGAGGAGGCAATATGAGTTTATCAGAGGAAGAAATACGTTACTTCCTTAATAAAATAAGATTAAGGAAACTATATGAAGACGATGATGTCGTTTTAATGACCGCACCCAATGAGGACGAGCTTAAAAATATTATTATGGAGCTTCTTAAAGAGAAACCTATGAACCTCAGAGAAATCCATACAATATTATCAGGTCTTGCTAGCGAAGATAAGATAAGAAAGGCGTTAATGACTCTTGCAGAAAATGGACTAATAACATTAAATAGTAATGGACGATATACCGTTCTCGGTTTCTAGTGTTTTTATACCATACGGCATTTCTTTTCATAAAATATTTCGTGAATAGCTAATGGTACTTCATACAAAGAGTTAACAACTTGACAAGCTCCATTACTATATAAATCCATTGTTCTCTTAGGTATATTAGATAAACCAATGAATAAAATGCCTACTTTTAAAGCACTTTTAGCATCAAGCTTATAATCACCAATCATAATAGCATTTTCGGGATCAACTCCATACTTGTCTAGAATATATTTTAAGATCCATGATTTATCAAACAATGTTTCTTCAATGCCGCCCATAAGCTCAATATCATACATGGTAAATATAGAATCTATTCCCCATTCTAAACCATGTCTACGTAATTCCCACCATATGGTTTCAGATGGGGTTTCCCTTCCTGTTACAATTATATTCCTAGTACCCCAAAGTCTTAGCATATATAACAGATGATGCGAGCCTTCCATTGGATAACCGTGTTTTGTACTATATACTCTTCTAAAGTACTTCCAGAAACCAACGGGATCATTTTGTGGAGGAGCTTTCACATCTAATACATCGTCTATGAAGTAATTCATAAATTCGTCAAAACTAAATGGTTTTAAACCATAGAATCTACGAGCTTCATTAATTGCCTCAAAGAAATCAGTAAATGTATTCATAAGAGTTAAATCATAGTCTAAAAATACAAGTCTAGGTAC
Source organism: uncultured Desulfurococcaceae archaeon (assembly GCA_964531225.1). Taxonomy (GTDB): domain Archaea; phylum Thermoproteota; class Thermoprotei_A; order Sulfolobales; family Desulfurococcaceae; genus CAZHDB01. Next base: position 68,775 of record CAZHDB010000002.1, on the reverse strand, counting down.
ATCCAAAATGATCATCTCCTTATATGGTCAGGTTTCGGGAGATTCCACATGATATACGGTATTCGGCAAATTCATCATCCCATACCATTATGGTGACTTATTAGGTATTAAGTTATACCTATATTAGGTTAATATATAGTTTTTAGAGGGATATATATGATTAAGGATAATAAAAAATATCAAATTTATTGCTCATTAATTAATGAAGACTTTATAGAATGTGTTGATGAAAATGGCAAAAGATTAAGTACTACTCTTGAAAAAATAGATCGAGACAATTTAATATTAACATATAGCCCAGACGAAAATGAGTTCAAATATTCCATTGAAATTAAATCTAGTACACTATATAGAATATTATGTAATGGAGAGGTTTTTTCCGAATTTACATGGGGAAGTGAAAGGTATACTAGATGGGATACTAGACACTATGTTAATAGATTAACATGTTTATTTAGTAAAAATATTAATTTAGTAAGGATAAATGAAGATCTCCTTGTAGGATTTAAGACTATATCAAACCACGATCTATTGAGTAAGGAAATAGATATCATTAATGAATGGAAGACTATATCAAACCTCAACGTGTACGATATGTACACAATTATTTATGATCTAGATATTCCAATAGATAAAATATCACCTCCTTTATTGCCAGGAAAGAAAATACAAAGTTTTACACAAAAACTTATTGAGTCAAGTATTTTTCTCAATATTCTTAAAGTTAATAAACATATTAACTGGCTCATTGACATATTAGCGAATGCTATTATTAATAAAAGATATCCATACATTCTCTTGGCCTATATGGCTTTTAGAGAGAATATGTTGCCGAAGATTTTGTCCAACAGCGAATTGTGTGTTAAATATAGAGAAGACTATGATCATGTAGTAATTAGTAATAAATGTACTAGCAAGCTAAAAATGTTCATTATAGGCTCAAATGGATTTTTATATACGGTTTTAGATAAAAACAGAGACTATAAAATGCCTAGAGAACTTATTGGTTTAATTGAGAGAATAATAAGCTGGCGATTATCATGAAATATATTGACATGCATAATCATGGACATGAACTTAGTGAAGACATTATCCTAAGGTTTAAAGATGATTATATCCTTGTAGTAGTATCAGATGATCTTGAAACTAGTCATAAGACTATTGAACTTTCCAAGAAATATAATTTCATAAAACCATGCATAGGCATTCATCCATGGAACATTGAAGAAGCGTCTAAGGAGGATCTTGTGAAAGTTATTGAGATCATTAACAATGAGGATATAAGGTGTCTTGGGGAAGTAGGACTTGATACAAGGTTTGTAGCTAAAACAATTGATAAGCAGAGGTTGTTCTTTAGGAAATTCCTAGAACTGGCACGTGAATATAATCTGTTACTTAATCTTCATACAGCAGGTACTTGGAGGGAGGTACTTGATCTGCTAATTAGATATGATATTGACAGGGCTTATTTTCACTGGTATACTGGGCCACTAAATCTTCTTGATGAGATCGTGGATAAAGGTTATTATATAGGTGCTAATCCGGCATGGAAAATTCAGGCCAAACATAGAAGAGTCTTAGAATATGCTCCACTGAATGTTATCATAACGGAAAGTGATGCACCATATAAATACAGAGGTTTAGAAATGTCTCCAGAACTCATTAAGGATACTGTTAAATTTCTGGCTGAAGCAAAGGATATGAGAATGGAAAATGTTAGAGCAAGTATTTACAGAAATTATCTCAGACTTTATAGATAAGAGAGTTGCCTGATCTATCTCCTTATATACCTATTTTCAATACCATGTACATTATTGCCTAAAACACTCAAAGTCAGATCCTCAAGCTCAGCAATTAATATATTTCTTATTCTTAATAGATTCCTTAGTTCACAATAAAGGGTTCTAGCATGTGTTCCATCATCTTTCTCTAAACGATATCCTATATACTCTATTCTTCTTTCAATATTCATTAGATATTTTCTAAGTATATGCCTTTTAGCATGTACCGAAAACAAATCATTAACCATAACTTTCCACACCTTATTGATTGTTCTACAATAATTTTCTTTAAAAATAGTTGACTCTATAACAATCTATATTTTGATAATACATTATAAAAAACACTATGTACCAGTAACGCCTGCTTCCGGAGTAATAACCTTCGGGGCTTCTAGTAGATCAAACGTAATCGATATAATAACGTGATTTTCCTTAGGTATAACGACTATCTCTGTATCGGGATAGTGTATTGTTATATTCTTTGGAAGGTCATAGCCTAAACTCTTGAGAATAAACGATACCGTACGATATATATCAAATCCTATTCTTGTAGCATCCTTTATCTTTGAGAAGCCTATGTCTAATGGCGCTGCATAATCAATTATTCTTCCCTCATTATCCATTACAACAACTATTAGGGTTGAGGTCATATTTGGTAACCCCATTAATTCTGCCCTGTATCTCAAAGAATTATGTAGATATGGGTTTCCTTTAAAAGGGAGTTAGTGGGTATTACTATAAAGCCTATATTGGAGTTAAGGGAGTAAAAGATAGATAGTAGGGGATTAGAGGTATGGGTTTAGCCAAACTTTATGGAGCGATGATGGTGACAATCCTATTTATTACAGTGGTTGCCGCTTTAGTATTCTATGGAATAATGGTTTTAATGGGCTCGCCTTCGATAACAGCCTTAGCGATATTCATAGCAATATTTTATCTATTCCAATGGCTTTTATCTCCATACATTATCGATGCTATATACAAGGTTAGACCATTGGAGCCTGGAGAAGAGGAATGGTTGCAAAATGCAATTAGGGACATTGCTGCCCGTAGCGGCATCAATCCGCCTAAACCCATGATCGCAAATATTACAATACCTAACGCATTCGCTTATGGAAATCCTTTAACTGGCTATCGAGTTGCAGTTACAAAGGGATTGCTTAAATTAGACGGTATAACAAGAGATGAAGTTATAGCTGTTGTTGGTCATGAAGTAGGACATATAAAGCATCGTGATGTAGCTGTTATGATGTTAGTAGGGCTTCTTCCAGCCGTAATACTTTGGCTAGGCGAGTATCTTGTTAGATGGGGGTGGCTTGTAGGTTTTAATAGTAGACGAGAAGAAGGAGCATTAACTCCCATAGCAATCGTTGGTTTTGGAGCGTTACTCGTACTAATAGGGTTTGTACTAAATCTAGGAATACTATATTTAAGTAGACTACGTGAATATTTTGCAGATGCTCATTCCGCATATACCGTTCCAAATGGTGCAAGAAATCTTATGAGAGCTCTAGCTAGAATCATGATTGCATCAGGATACTTGAAAAAGAGAGGACTTGATCCAAGTAAATATGGTCAATTAAAGGCTCTCTTCATATCGGCTCCTGAACAAGCAATTGATCCATATACAGCCTATTATTATGGCAGAGATATTGATAGAATAGTTGAGATTATCAAAAATGAAAAACCAAGTTTACTCAAAGAGATCTTTAGTACGCATCCTCATCCAGCTAAGAGGTTTAGATTTCTTGAGCAACTTATGAAAACGTACAGATAGGTATATACCTTCTATTAATACATATAGTTTTTTTCTCTAAAAATATTTATAAACTACTTTTTTATCGTACATTTATGAATAGATATGAGGTGGCAAATAACAATGATAGTAGAGTGGGGAGAATTAGGGTTCGAAGGCGAGTTCTTGGAACAGAGAGTTAGTATTATAGATACAAAAACAGGGATTAAATGGCGGGGTTCAGCAAAATCTTCGATCAATTTGAATACCCATATTCCAGTCAATGATATATTAAATATTGTGAGAAATGTTGTTGTAGATGCAAAGAAGGGTATTGATGGTATAAGAATATATAAATATAATAACGCTAAGATCCATGTTGTATTAAAAAGAAATGATAACTTCTTAAATGCCTCCAGCATTAAAATGAATATTGATATAGACGGTAAAAACATGTATTATATGGAGTTAGACCCTAAGATCTAGATTTTACTTACAAGCTTCTTGATTTCTTCAATAATCTTAGATTTCTCCTCAAGTTCTCTTTTGGTATTCTCTAATTCCTCTTCTAATTGCTTAACTTTATCAAGGAGCTTGTTTTTCTCTTCTTCAAGCTCTTTAATTCTTTTTTCAACATCTTCAGGTACACTTATGGCTTTTGTCGCAAAAGGTACCACAACCTTTAACTCGCCACGTACAAGTTTTTCATATGTTTTAAGAACTAATTGCCCAGCCTTTGTTTTACCTGTTAAATGAGCCCTAATTGATGTTTCACTTCTACCAATTTCATCAGCTATTTGCCCGATACTATAGCCAGCTTTTGATCTAGCTAATGCAGCTGCCGCAACAGCTAAGCTATCAACCCAAGTAGCTCTTTCTATAGGATCCCTTATAAGCTCAAGCACTTCAGGACTATATAATGTACCTATGATCAATGCCATTTCTAGTCTCTGTATATCCTTCTTACTTACTGGCGATACAGGTACATTACTTAAATCTATTGTTATTTTCTCAAACTTCTCCTCTCCTTCCACCTTTAACCACCGGATATATGTTTTGCTTTTGATCCTTATATTATTATAGTATATACCCTTGTTGTAAGCGATGAATATATATGCTTATCTATGGCCTATTACATAACCATATTTGGTTGTGGTGATAGTTTTGGCAGAGTATGAAAACCATATTATTGGTAGGAAAAAAGATCTACCAATATATTTGCCTATATACATCATATCCCCCGAAAAGAAGTCTGAGTGCCCCTACTATGAAACCATATATGTTGAGACAGAAGAAGCTACTACAGTATATGTTGCTAGATGTAAAACACAGAATAGATATTTAACAAGGAATCAAGTAGAGAAATGCATTAGTTATTGGAATGAATGCCCATTCTATAATCTAGTAGTTAGCAAGAAATCCTAGGTTTCGATAGCTATTTCGTCGATATAGCTTTTGGTTGGAGATTCTGATGGTGCCGATGATATCACTATTAGATCGACTAAATCATCTAAATTAGGTAAAGTTGTTTCATCATAGGCTATGTCCTTATTATTTATAGATAATATTGCTCTATTCTCATCAACAGAATAAAGAACAGTATATGTAACACTTATACCATGGCTTCTCGCTATCTTTACTGCAAATGATACTATATCTTCCACCATGTATCCCCATGGATTACATGGAACAATTAAAACTACTTTAGTCAATACATCTACACCTCAAATAATCGAATACAATTATAATACAGATTTAAATAAAGGGGCTCAAGAGATTCTCTAGAAAACTAGATCTTAAATCATCTCCTATATTGCAACATTACATTATAGATTAAGTGTATTTAAAGGTATAGGGGTAGGAGGAATAAAGAAAATGTTTATCTGCACATTATGAATCATCAATGAACTACTTAGTAAATAATGTATTATTGAAAAAGAATTGCACATGAAGCTCGGTTGTATTAAGAGGTATATTGAGTAATCCATCCATGCTAAAATAATCGCTAATAAACTTTAAAGTTACTAATATTGTATATGATCATATTGATGTGAATCATTTCTCACTTTTTAATTTCATGGCATACATATTTGTATACTACATGAGCCACTAAGTAAATAGTAATGGTGTAGCGTTAGCCATCTAATGTAGTGCTATATCGATAGCAATAGAATTATTTTTCCAGAAATAGATAATTATATTCCTAATCCCTAATCCTTGTTAGAACATACAGGCCCGTTATTACCGTATAAAAATACATTAAGACCCTAGAAGTGACAACAGCGGCGGGTTTCAGGGTTATTGTTAAACCGTATTCTACGGCAAATGCCCCTCCAGGACTTGGCAATGCTCCAAGAGCTAAAGCAAATAAATATGCTTGAAATGCCTGTAGTAATGATGTTCCTCCATATCCTATTGAGATTATGTAAATTACTGCCCCGGTAAGTAAATGCATGGCCACAGTACTGAGAATAATCATTACAACTCTATGTGGCCTAATTATGAATTTAGTTATTAACCTTATGGACTCCGTAAAGATATTGTACTTTTCTCTAATAGTCTCGGGTAGAAACTTTATTAAAAATTGAAAGAGTTTATCAATAATTTTATTCCTATAAACTACACCCAGGAATAATGTGGTCCATGTAAATAATACGAAGGCCGAGACCAGGATAACAGGTAAAGACATGAGTAAGTAATTTATTGAATAAATGATTGCTAGCACATTTATAAAGATTATATCAATAAATAACTCATATATAGCTACAGCGAATCCAGTTGCTATATCATCACCTGTTTTCTTTGATAGATAGTATGCTCTCGCAGGTTCGCCTCCCATAGCTGATGGAGTTAAATATGCAATAAGTCCTCCTAGTAAACGAGCATATAAGTAATCCAATAAACCCAAGACCTTACCACTTACTGATAAATGTATAATTTTTAATCTAATTCCCGATATAATCCATGATAGCGTGTATATTATTATAGCCAATGCGAGGATTAACGGGTCTATTGATAATAGTATTGCTGGATCTATACCGAAGTAAATTGTATACAAAATTATTATGACTATAACTATCGATAAGGTAATAGCAATTTTCCATGTACTAAGCTTTATCTCGCTGACCACAATAAACACCATTAGACTTTAGTAACTATTATATCATTTCATACATTTTTTTCAAGACCTCGGGATTAACTACCCCATAACGTATAACTTTGAAGCCTTCAGTTAAGTCTATTACTGTAGAACCTATACCCAATGGTGAGTAGCCTGAGTCTATATAGAGATCGATTAAGTCACCAAGCTGACTAAATGCCTCATTAACTGTTCTAGGAGGTTTAAGACCACTAATATTAGCACTAGTACCTGTAACTAATCCACCTACTTCCCTAGCAATTGATCGAACTAATTGTGATGCTGGTATTCGAAAACCCACTTTAAAAGTTTTTAAATGAACATTCTCGGCTATCTTAGATTTACGATCTAGTTTTAGAATAATAGTTACTGGGCCATATCCTAACATTTCTAGAAATTTAATGATCCTATTATCTACGATGACATGCTCAATTATCGAGTCAATACTATCGGCTAAAAGAGGTACAGGCTTCCCTACTCTCCTTTTAACCATGTAAACTCTTTCAACGCATTTATATTGGAATGGATTAGCAAAAATACCGTATAAGGTATCTGTAGTTCCTACAACTAATTTACATTCTAAAATAGTATTAACTGCTTCCCTAATAACTTCTGGATCGGGTATAGTATAACTTGTCTTCAATACCTTAGACATATACTTTCATCCTTATGATTATTGAACTTGATTCATTCTTCTTTATACTTGTACTTAGAATTTCATATAAATATATAAATCCAATATATTATTTACTAGGTAAGGTATAGATAGGACGGTTAATGGAGTATCATTAATTAATAAAAGGTGTAGAGGTATGAGTTTTTAGCTATAGTGAAGAAGCTCTTCAAAAACTAAAAGTCGATCGTAGGCAACTTAAGGCAATAATCCAGGAACTTAAAAAATGGAAAGCGCCTGCAACAGTATTGCTTAGCCTATATATTCCTCCTGGAAGACCCATTAGTGATGTACTTAGTTTATTGAGACAAGAATACGCTATTACCGATAATATTAAGTTAAAGAAGACACGCAATGCTGTTCAAAGAGCGTTATCAGCTGCTATGGATAGACTCAGCAAGATACCAAAGGTACCAGATACAGGTTTAGCATTATTTTGTGGAGAAGACATGGATACAGGGGACTTTATATGTATAATGTTTGCACCCCCCGATCCGGTACCAGTATTTTTCTATCGAACTGACAAACAGTTCCATACAGAATTTCTTGAAGAGATGGTGGTTGAAAGTAATTTAGTTGGCCTAATAATTGTAGAACGTGATGCTGCAACTATAGGATTACTTAAAGGTAGTAGACTTGAGGTGTTGGAGGAATTAGAAGATTATATACCAGGCAAGCATCATCGAGGAGGCCAGAGTCAACGTCGTTTTGACCGTATTATAGAGCAGATGGTTCATGAGTTCTATAAACGTGTAGCTGATCATGTTAAGGAAAAGTTCGAACCATATCTAAATCAGGGTAAATTGAAGGCAATATTAATAGGTGGTCCAGCATATTCTAAGTATGACTTTTTAGAAGGCAATTATCTTGATTATAGACTTAAACAACTTGTGCTTCCAAAATTAATTGATGTAGCTTATCAAGGCGAATCAGGTTTACGTGAAATGGTTATGAAAGCAAGTGATATATTAAAAGAACAAATGTATGTTGATGCTTTGAAAGCAGTTGAAGAATTTAAACTACACTTAGCTAAAGATGATGGCTTAATAATCTATGGTGAGGAGGAAGTTAAAAAAGCGCTGGAAATGGGCGCTGTTAAGATCTTAATTATCGATGAAGATAGACCAGATGCCCATGAATGGGCTGAATTAGCTAAGAAATATGGAGCTAAACCAGTTTATCTTAGTGAAGACATTCCTGAAGGAGCATGGATCAAAAAGACCTTCGGAGGAATTGTTGGTATTCTTAGGTATAGAATCTATTAATAATAAATTCATTAATCAAAAACCTTTATACCTCTAACAACACAATATATCTTGTAGACCTGGTTTTTCTAAGTAGGTGTAGATGGGTTTTGAAAATGATTGTGAAGCTCTCACCTTCTGAGAAGAGAGATCTTGTAAAACTAATTATAGAGGCTGGGCTTGAAGAAGAGCTCGTTAAGTGGCTTAAGCAACAAGGATATAACCACGTCTTTGGAAGATTAGATAATATTCCGGATGAACTCGTTGAAGCTTTTGTAAGAGAAAAGAAATTAAGGGATCTTGGAGAAAATGAATACCAAATCTATTTCGAACTTAAAGATGTTGAGCCTGAAACTAAAAGAAACATTATTCCATCGAAGAAAAATAGGAAATCATTTCATACACATTCCATGATCTATTAAAAATGATTATTCAACTCTTTTTCATATAGTTCAATAAACTCCTCAAAGACTACTGTTAATAAATTGTTATAATGGCCGGGAGTAGACCCGTCCCGAATTCATCCAATACCCCCGGTACTCGGGGGCGTCTACGGGCCACCGGGGTCTACATTTTGAAATTTTAGGAATAAGTCCTTATTTAATTATTCCTTCTAATACAGTAATTAAATTTGTCTTGTACGGATTTTTCTTGCTCCCCTGGGTTTAGCTTCTATGAACTCAGGCTCTATAACAGGGCCTTGAAGTTCTTGAAGTATCAGTTCTATATCAGATATTCTATTATCAACAGAATCCATAAATTCCCTCATCTTTATCTCATTTTCTTTAATCCTTAACTCAAGTAATGTAAGTTTTCTCTCAATATTTTCTATGTTATGCATGATAACATTTAATGTATTAATTATTTCCTCGTCTTTATTGTAGCCGTACTTTTCCCTTAACTCATCAAGACCTTTATTTATCATAAACTTTACAAGATCGGTTATTTGTACACCTAATGATTCAGAATATCTCTTAAGTTCCCTATAAATGCCCTCTGGAAGAGATAAATGTAGAGTTGGCATATGTATTCTCCTAATAACGACTCTATACTAGATATTATAAAAACCTAGCGTTTATATGTACAGATCCTTAATAGAGAATACAGTAATACAGAGAGTAACAAGAGTTATCTAAAAAGAGCCCTCTATAAAAATATTTGATAATATAGAGTTACCAGAGGAATCCTACATAGGTGATCAAGACGCCTATGCGAGTTATAACGTTCAAAGCAGACGAAGAACTTATAGAAAAAATAGACCGTGTAGCGAGAAAAAGTGGTAGGAGTAGAAGTGATATTATAAGGCACGCTATATTAACCTACATACATGACATAGAAAAGAGTCAGAAAAAGATTGCCAAAAGAAAAAACTGGGAAGGAATTAAAAAGAGAATCGTTTATGGTGTTTTGTTAAAAGAATAGGATAGTTCTCTTCAGTTTTCCCGTTATATTTGTTTATTTAAAGATTCGTATATAGAGGATTTGGAATATTTGTTCTGGATAAATATATTAATGGTGTTAAGCTTTAATGCTCACTTGATTTCTACAACGTTGTTTCTTGAAACTTTAATATTTAATGTTGCCTCTGCAATACCGCTACTGTATCTTATAATCCTCCTAAGACTATCATAGACCATCGATAAAGTCGTTTTTTCCAAATCAGTTATTTCAGTATCTCTTAGTATTTTATTTGATAAAAGTTCCTGTAATTTATTGACTAATATAGCAGATTCTCTGATCGTCTCTTCAGCCGTTCTTCGACTAAGCCTGTATATACTATCCATTGATTTAGTGAATAATTCAATAGCTTTTTCGCCCAAATCGGATATATTATTACAATATTTACACTTTTCAGGTCTTTGAAGTGCCCTACGAGCAATATTCACAGCATGATCGGCTATCCTTTCAAGATTCCTAGCAAGAATCCTGTAGTTTATTGTTTCAACAGGACTTGTTATTCCAAGACTATGCATTATCCTAATATCTAGGAGGGCTAGGGCTAGCTGCCGGGTTATCATAAAATGAAACCTATCGGCTTCATCATCTCGTTGTATAACAGCTTCAGCTAATCCCTTATTGCCATCTCGAAAGGCTCTTATAGCATCGTTAAGCATATTATTGACAATGAGATGTAATCTACGTATTGCTCTCATTAATGGGAGTTCTTCTAGATTAAGCAGAATTTTTAATACAAGGGTATTATAGGTTTCATCTACAACTTCTATGCCAGCAAGCTTTACGCGAGCAAGATTCTTTAATTCACTAATTTTTCTTGCAAGGCCTGGTATATTCTCTTTAAATGTCAAGGATATAGTGCTATAGCCTGCAAGATACTGTGCTACAACAACACGAAATATCTCTTCAATACCTACATCGGGCGATGAAATCTTTACTTCACTAGTCAATTGCTGGGACTCGGTATATATAGGCGTAATGATCAATTTATTCCCATGTTCATAAATCAATACATAATCTCCAGGTCTAACTCCAATACTATCAATCCACTCTTTAGGAAGAGTAACTATATATGAAGACGATCCTGTCCTTTGAACCTTTCTTCTTTCAACCACTTTATATACACACCCTTACAGTCTCTCCCATCTATATACATGTATAAATATAACATTATAATATATACTCTCCTATCAGTATAGATGAAGAAACAATTATAGATGTCTATCCTAATGTTAAGTAAATTATTTAAGATAAGCTGAAATACTGATAAGACTTATTCGAAGTAAATTAAATAGAGATCATAGAAAATAGTCGAAAACTTGTTAATGCTAGAATGCATTATGTGGAATCAAATCAGTATATCCAATATCTTTTAAAGCTTTAACCATATCTATCCATAATACAATCGCGTTAGAATATCGATTTTCTTCATTTAGTTCCAAAAGCCTCAGAATAATATTATATAATCTATCCGGTAATTTCCTCATTTTATCAAAATATTTTTGATCGAAATCCCTAATATAATCGTTAAGTGTAGCTATAAGTTCCGGTATAGATGATTTCTGCGTTAGTGAAGTATGCTTGTCAAATAAAGCCTCCAATTTATGAGCTAGTGGAACAAGATCGGGGTTATCCACTAGAAACACTTTTAACGGAGTCGATAATCCATAGTACCTTTTAAGTATAATCATATTAAGTAATAGTCTAGACCCTACTTTTGTGCCAGTAAATGCATAGTATAATGTATTCCCAAGACTATATAGATCATAGGAAAACGTTACACTTCCCTTAAGCAATGCCAAGGGATCAGCATATTCAGGCGTTGCTTTCTTTAATTCAGTCGTGTTTTCAAGAACATGAGGCATTCCAACATAGTCTGACAATACGGGCTTATAACCATATGGTTCTTTTTTACTACTTATAAGTAATATGTTTTGAGGTTTTACATCCATATGGATATATTTATTAATATGAGTAAGTGAAAGAGCTCCTGCCATACGTATACCTATAAATGCTAATTCACGGCTATCCAGCCTTTTCTGCCTAATACGTGCCTCTAGATCACCTTTATCTGCATAGTCTTCTATAATGATAGGAGGAATTTCTGAGTATTCTTCTTCAGAATACATATCACGTAATAGAACTATAGCTTTAGGCCTAAGGATGTATTCTCTATATACTAGTATATAGTCTGCAATTTCTTCACGATACCCATGACTTACTAATACTTTTCTAATGGTTTCTCTAGTACTAAGAGCTATTTCAAGAGTATTCAAAATACCCCTCATAATATCCATAAGAGATTCTATATTACCACCTATAGCTAAAGGCTTCCCATCACCAGACCTCTCACGAGGAACTTTAATAGCGTATTTTCTACCAAATATGTCGTGTCCTTCAAGAACATACATGTATGCACCCTTATCGGTTATTAATCTCTCGATTTTAATATTATACAACATTCTATTAACCCAGTAATAAGGGGGTTTATTCTTTCCCTTTTCTTCAGTACACCTCTCAATATGGATCTTTATTTGATCCGGTAGTACATTAAATGGAATCTCGCTAGCCCTTAGCTTTATTATTGGATTCTCCGATAAAAATGACCTAAGTACATAATCGGTAGCTGCCTGTCCAATTATTGGAGATCTATAATTCTTATGTTCTAAAATACAAGCTAACAAAAACTCTCCATATATTAGTACTCGAAGAACCCATCTATTCTTAAGCTCGGTTAACTTAGCATAAACAATACTTTCCTTCTGTAGTGCATTCATTGAATAAATAATTAGTTGTTCATAAGCGTCTCTATACTTCTTTCTAGTCAAAATAGTGTTTTTCTCACGAAGAATAATGTTAGAGAATATAATAGGATCACTAAAAGACTTACTCGCTTCATCGATACCACTATATACTATAAACTTCTTCACATCTACATATCCTCCATATTCCTAAGATGCAACGTTAATTAAATATGACTAGACAAATTATGTTGTTAAAGATGCCTTTAATACCGTTAGACCAACTAGAATCTCTGACCCATCTTTTAATTCCTGTGTTCCTTTACCACGGATATCTTCATTATCTACAATTGTTCCATTAGTGCTGCCTAGATCCTCTATAAACCACTTCCCATCACTATAAAAAATTCTTGCATGTCTACGTGAAACATAGGGATCAGGTATAACTATATCGTTAGTTGGAAACCTACCAAGAATGTATTCACCAGGTTTAAGAACCCATGACTGTTGTGGAATAAAGAAATTACTTCTAACTACTGTTAAATTTAACGTTGGGCCCTCTTCACTCATTCCTTTCCACCTGCCTCATTCATTCTACTATTTATAATACGGATACCGCGAGGCCAATTATTTTTATGGCCTCGGGTACTATACATTCTTTTTTCTATCCTATTTCTAATATTCAATGTTCTAGAATAAAGACTTTCACTTCCAATATGCGTTGTATCTTCAATAATTTCCTTAGGCTCCCTAGCTACCCCGAGGACTATTCCTATCAAGACAATCTTAATCATTTCACAATCTTTAAGGCTTTGACCTTGCATATATTGTTTATTGAGATAGTTATTGATAACTTCAGTATGCTTTCTGATTGTTGTTACTGCCATACTTTGGGATATTGATAGTATCGATATTGTTGAAAATACTAAATATTGTCTCTTGAATAACTTGAATTAAACATCTTATTTAACCATAACTTGCTTAGATACATCTAGATAATATGATAGTATGGGTGATAATAAAAATGAGGCTAAAAAGAATAATTATATTAGTTGATGAATCGACAAGGAGCTATCCAGTTAAAGCATATATTAAGTACGCTATAGTGGGTAATGTGATTAATTCAAGGGTAAGTCCTACAATATATGAAGAGGCACTTAGAATTATAAAGGATTATAGTGAAATGTACGATGTTCATGACATTAAAAACCATTATATGATCAGAGTATACAGGGATTATCTATGGAGACTAAAAATAGATCCGACTAAAACTAGGCCCAGTCATGAAGCTTTACTTAGAAGAGTTTTAAGGACACATGAGTTTCCACGCATTAATACGATTGTTGATATAGGTAATCTCATTAGTCTTAAATACTTAGTGCCAGTTGGATTATATGATCTTAATAAATTGGATCCTCCGTTGTCAATAAGATCAAGTGTCTCGGGTGATTTATTTCATCCGATAGGTTCCGATCTAGTTAAAGAGATCCCTCCTGGAAGACCCTTATTAGCTGATAAGGAGAAAGTGATTCATATATTTCCGTCAAGAGATAGTAGATTGTCTTCAATAGATCTGAGTACCAATAGTGTCTTAATAACTGTAATGGGTGTAGAGGGAGTTCCTTTAACAACCGTTTCTAAAGCTCTAGATAGTCTTATTGACTACATAACAAGATATACTGCAGGAGAGAATAAGATAGTTCGTATGGGAAAGGTGATCTGGTTTGGAGGAATATGACGCAAATACGCTACGTAAATTATTAGTAGAGATAGTCGGTGAAGTCGCAGGATATATGAGAGATATAGCTGGAGTAGAAGGATTGAATGAAGTACTGGGTGTTGGTGCAAGCGGGGATCAGACTAGAAAAGCTGATCGTATAGCTGAGGACATAGCTATAGATCTAGTAAGGCATGAGAGGATCCCCGTAAAAATAGTTACTGAAGAATCAGGTACTATTAAGATTACAAATAACCCGAAGTATATAATCATAATGGATCCATTGGATGGTAGTATGAATTTTGTATCCCTTATACCGTTTGCAGCAGTATCAATGGCTATAGCTCCGATTAATACGCCTTACTTTAGTAAATTAATTGCTGGAGCTATAGCTAATATATTTCTAGGAGAAATCTATAGTTTCTCGAACAATAAAATATGGATCGATAATACGCCTTATCAAGGATCGAGAGAAAACATGGGTTCAATAGTAGCATATACCAATAATCCAAAATTCTTTAAAATACTAGATAATTTTATGCATGATAAACCGGGCTTTAGACTAAGAATTCTAGGTTCCGCGTCTCTTGAACTAACCTATGTAGGTTTAGGAAGAGTATCTATGTTTTATAATGATACGGGTAAACTACGTAATGTAGATATAGCGGCAGCAGGAGGATTTGTTACTAAGGCAGGGTATACTGTCGTAAGTATAGACGGGTCAAGTATAGATTTTAGAGTTGATAACATATATAGAATTGATTCACTTATAGCTGGTAAAAGAGAGTTTATTGAAAAATTCTTGATATATCTAAAGTCACATGGCTATGTCTAATATTAATGATCTTTTCAAGGATATAATATTCTAGGCAGTTTACTTGACAGTATTTTTATGCCCTTTTTAGTCATTAATGCATCTTCTTCGATCCTGACACCAAACTTTCCGGGTATATATACACCTGGTTCTATTGTAAATACCATTCCAGGAACTATTTTCTTCTCATACTTTATGGTTAAATAGGGAGGTTCATGAACATTTATTCCTAGACCATGACCAAGTCCATGTATAAAGTATTTATCATAGCCATATCTTGCTAGTGTCTCCCTAGCTATGCGATCTATTTCACCACCAGTCATATAAGGTTCCGATTTATCAACAACATTTTCAATAGCCTCATTAACTGCTTCTATTACCTTGTACTCTTCTCTTTTAATATTGCCCCATGGAATAGTCCTAGTAAGATCGCTGCAATATCCATTAATCTTAACACCTACATCAATTAATACTAGATTTTTATTACCTAGCTTCTTGGTTGATGGTAAATTATGTGGATAGCTATTACCTGGCTTAAATAACACTAAAGGCGGAAATGCTTGTTCCTCACTGCCCTCTATTCTTACACGATACTCAAATATGCCTGCCAAAGATGCTTCTGTAATATCTTTATGCAAACTATCTATAGCCGTTTTAATACCCTTAACAGTAGCGTCTACAGCTTTTTGTATGCTCTTAATTTCATCATCTTCTTTAATGCTTCTCTGCTCAATAATATCCTCTGTAATGTCTATGGCTTTTTCCTTTAGAGCTTCTTTAACAGTTATTGCTATGGGCGAACCCCTTAGGTCAGTACCTATTTTGTTATATTTTGAAGCCTTTTCTGACAATATCTCATCAACTTTCTTCTCAATTACAACCCCATCAACTAGCTTCATTGTCTTCGAGAAAGCCTTCACATCAACATACTTACCAATAATATCTCTAAATCTATAGTATTCCAGAACAGGCACGTAAACTATTGGATTTTCTTTTTTAGAGACATGAAGTATTAATATAGAATCTGCTATTGTCTTTATACCTAAATAATATTGTATATTATCGGGCCTTGTAATTAATATAGTGTCGAGTCCTTTTTTATCCATGATCTCCATAAGCTTGTTTAATCTATACTTTAACCCCATTTTTCATCAGCCCGGGGCCTAGGTAGCATTAACTATTCAATATTATTGTAGTTTTAGATAATGAATTTATTGATGTTTCTTATTAATATCTCTTAGGATTTATTGAACTAGTACTTTTTAGGGGGCTGCTAGATATTCTTCACTATCCAGAGATAGTGGTGTAGTGAAAATTTTAGCGAGGTGTTTAAAATATGGTGGGCTTAGTCAGTAAAGGATTTTACTGTAAGAAATGTGGTAAGCCTATGTATCTTGTTGTTGAAAGCGAGAAACTAAGTAATGGTGCAAGGAGAATTAATTGTTATTATAGATGCTTAGTATGCGGCTATCGTATTGATGCAGAACAGGTCCATGTATCTATTAATAGAGAGCTCGTACTTATTAAGAGGAAGGTAAGGAACTTAGCTACACCTTCTTCTTAGGTATTTTTAAAGCCTTCATTTCCTCAGCTAGCTTAATAAGTTTATTAACGTAATTCTTTGGTGCACCATATATTTCAATCTTATATGTGTCTTTGGTTACTGGTAGAGCTAGTAAAGTACCTTTAATTTCCTCTTCTAATATCTTTAATAGATACCTCGTTATCTTAAAGGCGGAAATGTATATAGTATCAATTTTTTCATTCCTTACCATGGGTTCCCCATCTAGACTCTCACCTATCAATCCAACTACCCGTGTTCCGGATGCCGGAGTTGTAGTCCCATGTCCTTTAATGAGTAGCCATGTACCGCTTCTAAGTTTTAGGTAAAGCCTGCCATTCTCTGTAGTGCCTTTTCTCTGTTTACTCTTCGGCATAGTCTATAACACCTAATACATCTCTTATTATGCCACGGCGTACAAGATTTTCATATGTCCTCCAGATCCTCTTAACGGTTACGAACCTAGTACTAAAACCTTGTTCATTCAGTATACTATAGACTAGATCGGGGAAATCATCCGGATGTATGCCATGAGCATATGAAACGGCTTTAACAACAGCACCAACAATATCACGGCTACTTGGATACTTCTCCTTTTTTCCCTTGGAAGCCCTTTCCTTCTCAATCATCAATATATCTTCTAGAACATCCTCTGGGATAAAACGGCTATAATCAATATCCTTTTCAACGAACAATATAACACCCGAATGGAATATATAGGGAAACAATCAAATAAACCCATATCCGGAAAATAGTAGTAGGGATGACCGGGCAGAGACATACTGAATAGATGATGTAGGTGGAGCGACTGGGACCTTTACGTCTTAGCTATTATTGTTACACCGCGTGGTTCTATGATGTATTCCCTGTTCTTTCTAGCACCATGTATGATTATAGGTTCTCCCTCTATGTCATCTATGCGTGCTTCACTGTAACTATGATTAATAAGATACATTAATTCATCAGATCCTTTAAATACATTAATTACTTCTATTACAGGATTATTAAGGTTCATAGGCTTTATCTTATGTGATAGGAGGTGTCTATATAATTCATACGGCTTGTACATAGTATTTACATTTATTATTTCAATTAATTGATATTCGATAGGTTTAGTCACTAGAATTGCTTCGCCTAACCCTATTTTCTTCCTAAGGATTAATGGCTCATTATTGTTTTCTGCAATTACTTCTGCATCTATAGGTCTTACTTTTACTCCGATGTGTACCGTATATTTTGGCTGATCCTTAAGTCCAGGTATTATAATTTTATCGCCATTTAACTCTATGATTATATCATTCGATGGCTGCATTATGTATCCGGGAATCTGTACAGGCTCTACACCAAATAACTCTCTCCATAGATGCGTTGGTGCATGATGGGGTTCTTTAAGTGATATTGCTGCACTATAGTATAGTGTTAATCCATTCTCGACTAGTTCTAATAGCTTTCTCCATGTTGATGCCTTTAGTAAGGGTATTGATGGTATTATTAATGCCTTAATGCCTTTTTTATCAAAATTATCTTCGTTTACAACTATAGGATTGTATCCGGCCATTTTAAGCATTGTAAATGACTGTTGTAGTATCTTTATTGTTGCATCTTCATCTACTTTCTCTATTATCATGTTTACGAACGGGATATCTTTGTACATATATTTTGGTACAAGTATTCCTATGGGATCTTCCCTGGCTTTATACTCTGATAATCTATATTCTTTATCTAGGATTGTAATTTCCTTTACAATGTTTGCTGCAGACTTAGGTGTTCCATCATACCTTATAATTCCAAAGCCTAACTCATGAGGGTGATCATTATATGGTGATAATTCTTCTCTATTGAAATCACTAAAACACCAGATCATTAGGCCTTGAGCACCATTGGCAAGTATGCTATAGGTTATTGCTCTAAGAAAGAGAAATTGTCCATGATCGCCATACTGGTGGCTTGAATAACCTATTTCCTCATATATGACGGGCTTCTCCATCGATATAGAATGCTTTAACTTAAATATATAGGCGAGGCTATGCCTCATTATATCGTAGTCATAGTTATACATATGTGGTGCAAGATAATCCATAATCCCAGCTTCTGTTTCTGGTTCCGCACCTACATGCCATGGATAGAAGAGGCCGCTACCACTAGTTATTTTGTGTATAGAATCAGCTTTTCTTATAGCGTTGTAAAGCCTCTTAAGAAAATGCCTATATTTTTCCCTACTTGGAGGCTTCTCGTAAACAGTTATTTCATTACTTAGTACATATGCTTCCAATGCAGGGTGATCTTTTATTCTAGAAGCCAGCTGATAAGCAAATTTCTCAATACAAGCTATGGATTCTTCATCATAGATTGATTTACCAGTAATATCAAAGTTCATTCCAGACATATGACCCACTAGAAGCGTTAAATATATCCTTAAGCCATATCTATGGCATTTATTCATGAAATCCTTTAGTAGATTAAGAGCTTCCTCATTAACATTACAGCCCTGATCCATAAAGACTTTTGTCAAAAGAAAAATTCTCAGACTATTAACACCGAGATCCCTGATTATCTCGAGATCCTTCTGGATCTCATCGCCCCTGTAATCAGACCAGAAATAAATAGGCATATACCTAGGCCAATAATTCAAGCCAATAACAAAAACCAAGAATAACACCTATAAACAATCCAATACACCACAACTAATAAACATTAAAACAAAAGAAATAATCACAGACAAATAAAACTTTATAACCACCAAAACAATCCATAATAATACTGGCGGGGCAAAACAGCGGGGTAGGGCAGCCAGGTAGCCCGCGGGAGGCACGGGCGGTCCAAAAACCCCCGTCCCGCGAAGCTCATAAGAGCGGTGGCTCGGCCGCCCTACATATTCCTTCTAATCTCATTCATTAAGTATAATCATCACAGTATAGTATTCTCCAAATTAGCCAAGGTATTGACATGCTCCACTTTATAAGTGCTTATTCTATATAATGAAAATGAAGAGGAAAGATGTTAATGAAAACAAAATATTTAACGAACCTTGATCTTGTGAAGGAGCTATTGTCTAATCTTAATGAAAACGACCGTATTACAATCTCTCATAAACTTAATTTAAGCCCTAATTTAAAAAGACTCCATTTTTGGAAAACTATAGGTCTCCTGATTACCGATGGAGAATTCAGTCATACACTGAGGAAAAATAAAGCTATTTTGTTGTTTACCGGTCTTGCCCTTGATACAGCAATAGCAGTTGTTAATACTCTTTTTACAATTGAGCGATGGGATCATTATCAAGGTTATGGTGAAACGTAGAAAAGTTAAACAAACACTTTTTTATAGAGTACGTGTCTTGATTCGTAAATCGCCCAAAGAAGTAAATAGTATACGAAAGGATATGCACCAGTATATCAGAAAAATGCTACAAGACCCCGTTTCTGTTTTATCAAGACTCGATAAAGATGAATTATGTGCTTTATTTGCAGGAATAATAGATGGAGACGGCCATATAGGTAAGTCATATATTTCCGTATCTTATGAAATAAAAACGTTAAAAGGCCAATTGATACATAGAATCCTTGATTACCTTCATAATAATGGGTATATAAAAGCAAGTGAGTATACTCCTAAAAAGCGTGAAAGGTTTTTCACGATTAGTAACTATAGTTTTCTTACAAAGCTCCAGAGACTAGTATATCATCCATCAAGGCATAAAAAGCTTAAATTGTATTTCTCAAATTACTCCAAAAATTACATTTGTGGCTTCTCTATCGAAGAATTAAGACAGTTACTAAGTATTGCAAAAAGTGTATATATCGATTTTAGAAAACCTCCAAGAACAAGTAAAGTATTAGTTGTATATATAGGTAAAGACGATTTCGTAAAAGTGAAGCATATTTGGCTAAATGCTGAATTTAAGCCAAAACCCATAATCAATAATAAGAGAATAATGATTAAACTAACTACAAAATGTTCAGAAGAACTATCAAAAATCCTAGAGATTGAGACAGTACAACAAGGAATAAAACCAAAAATAATGTCCAGTATTCGGGATTATTTAACAAACATAAGATAAGATTTAAAAGCGGAAATATAAGAATAATAAAAACAGCGACCGGGCCACCGCTCTAAAAGACCCCGAGGTCGGTGGTTCAAATCCACCCCCCGCTATCATTTTGGGGGCCCCGCCACCATTTTATTTTTAGATAGATATTGTTTTTGTGTGGTGTTTGGTTTGTGAGTTGTTTGTGGTAAAAACATATGTGGGTAATAAAATGATTATTGGTTATTGATATTTAAGTATCAAAAACTCGATCTTATTATACTATTTTAAAACATGTATGAGGGATATTTTAGGTAATTTAGTTATGTTTCCTTATCATTTCCAAGAATTAAATGAAAAATTATAGGAGATCAAGTTCTTTTAGTCTTTTTCAAGTTCCTTTAAGCCCTTTCATCTAGTGATTCAAGAGGCTTCTAAGGTCGCCAAGGTCCATTTCTCTGAGCTTTAATACTCCTTTAACATTTGCCATGTATGGGAATCTTTTGGATTGCTATTCTAATTTTTTAAAGTACTATCCTGGATCTCTTTAGCTTTAGCTGGATTTCCCTTCCTTAATTCTTCATAAAGTTTCACGACTATTTCCGGGAATACATTGGCAATGCTGAAACTATATTATTGTCCCAGGATCAAGTAAGTATATGTTAGTTTAGTATATCGTTTCCATAGAAGAAAATGAAGTCAGACTACTTCTTTCCAATCTTGTTACAAATTAGAATCCAGAATAAGAATAGCCGAAGAGGAAGTCCTTTGGGAACTTATAGGACATGCCATCACCTCCTATATATTTGTTCTTAATGTACTAAAAAGTTCCGAAGGATCGGTTCATAGCATTTGAATAATATAGTAGGAGAAAATACATTCTATGTAGTTACCGCTTTAACAAGTCCTGGGGGTGTATCGATTGGTCTATCAAGTTTCACACCCAGTCTATAAGCTAATAATTGAAGCGGTATGATGTTGGATATTGGTGATAATTCTTTGATCGTCTCTATACTTTTTATCAAATTTTTATTATAGTATTCTTTATATCTCGATGCAATCTCTATTATAACTCCATATTTATTCTTAATCTCCATAACGACTTTTTCATGTAGCTCCCTAGCATCCTTTTCGTAGGGTTCTATAATGATCACTGGGAATCCATGTTTTATCAATACGGCAGGGCCATGTCTAAGTTCTCCTAATTGTAATCCTTCACTATGGACTATTGCTGTCTCCTTTAGTTTTAATGCTCCTTCAAGCGCTATCGGATAGTTTATTCCACTACTTGAAACATAGATATTTGACCAATTAATTTTATTATCATCAATTATAGTCTTTGCCTCATGATCTATTCTTTTAATATTTTCTTGTAATTTCCGAGACAGCGTTCTTACCTCATCATAAATTATTCCCAGGTCAGATCTATCTAATTTACCCGAATAAACTCCTGTGTATGCTGCAAGTATAAGTAAGGTTGCTAGTGTTGACGTAAAAGTTTTTGTAGCAGGAACAGCTATTTCAGGCCCAGCACCAATTGGTAGGTATACATTGGATTCAAGAGTAAGCTGTGAACCAACAACATTTGTAATTCCAAGGATTACTGCTCCTCTTTGTTTAGCCTGCTTGATACTATAGATCACATCACTTGTTTCACCGCTTTGACTAATTGCTATAATTACTGTACCGGTCTTGACTCTACCCAATGCATAATATGGAAATTCAGCAGCACTTATGACCTCGACATTAACTCCGGCTAAATCCGAGAAATAATAGGCCGACGTATATCCTGCATGAAGACTAGTACCATTACCTATTATGAAAACATTACTAGCACCATGAATGATCATTGATGCTAAACTTAAGTATTTCTCTAAAAGTGTTATAAGAGTCTGCCGTAGAGCATACGGTATTTCATAGATTTCTTTTAACATGAAATGCGGATAACCAGCCTTATCTACTACACCGGGCTGGTATTTTATTCTTTTACGTGGCAACTCTTCAACTATTTCTCCTGTTTCCGCATTAATTACGAGAATTTCATTTAACCTAATAATAGCTATTTGATTATCATCTAAAACTATAGCCTGTTCAGCAAAACCATAAAGGCTTGGTAGATCGCTTGAGACAAATATGCATGACTGATCCTCCCTTGTACCTATCACGAGTGGTTGGCCATGTTTTATGGCATAAAATTCTGAATGGCCTTCAATAAGAAATACTGCAGCATATATTCCCTTGATCGTATTAGCTATGTTTCTCAGTCCTTCCAAGATATTATTTCTAGTATATTCTTCAAGGTAGTGGGGTAAAATTTCAAAATCAGTTGTAGAAACGAACTTGTGACCAGCAGATCTAAGGATCTCACGATGCTTTTCATAATTCAGTAATGCTCCATCACCTACTGTAGCTATTTTCCCTGTACAATCCAGTAAGGGATGTGTATTATTCTTATTTGGCCACCCCCTATTTGCATACCTAACATGCCCCAAAACAATATTGGACGGAATTACTTCAGGAATACCTAGTTTTTCCCAAGCTTTGTCAGGATGGCCTGGTTCTTTTTTAACTATTAGTCTATTATTTTCGTCTATGTATGCTATCCCTAAACCGTCATATCCTCTATAGTAAAGCCTTTTAAGGCCCTCCCGTAAAATTTCAGATTTTATTTTATCCCTACATATGAATCCAAATATACCTCCCATCCAAGAACACCTTTCATAACACTATGAAATATGTTCATTCACTATAGTATACTTATCGCTTAAATACTTCCCCGATAATCAAACAACGATCCTTTTATGTCCAAGGCGGAGGTAAACCTATATCCATATATAGCGTTCATACTAAATGCCATAACGAATAAAGTAGGGTAATAATACATCCTTTGAAGACATACTTGTTTCAGTTAATTTTAAATGCCTTATCCCGAGTAAATTTAGCCTTACTATCTAGTATTCATCAATATTTCATGAAAAGCGTCAACAATAAATAAAGCAACTTGCCAATTTAGATATTCTTTAATTTATCGAGTATATGGATTATAAGAATACGGCTGTTTAAGATAGTCAGTTGGCTGCGGCCATCCACATCTCGCTAATGGATTTCGGATTCCGTGAGAATACCTCATCTCTATCAAATAATTATCTGGCGATAAGGGATTTAAATCTCTTATATTATGCTATTATGAATAGTTTATAGAACGGTGACTAATTTGACTGAGATGGTTAGGGCTCACTTGAGAATTTATGGGCTGGTTCAGGGTGTCTTTTTCCGAGCAACTATGAAGGAAGTTGCAGATAGGCTTGGTGTAAAGGGATGGGTTAGGAATTTACCTGATGGTAGTGTTGAAGCTGTTGTAGAAGGGCCAAAGGATAAAGTTGAAGAATTAATACAATGGGCTCACCGCGGACCACCAGCTGCCCGTGTAGAAAGAGTAGTAGTTGAGTGGGAGCCGTACCGTGGAGAATTTAAGAGTTTTCGAATACGATATCATTGGTGACGATACATTTTTTTGTTTATACTATATCATAAATATATGAGTGGTTTAAGTATTCGAAAATTACTGTTATAAAATAAGATCGATGGTTATGTAACATGTATGACGACAGTTGGTATATAGGAGGAGAAAGCTTACTGGAAGAACTATTTAACTTGTTAAAAAGTAAAGGATACAGAATTATAGCACCGGTTAAAGAGAGAGGATACCATGTACTCGAATATGTCCAAGAGTTCAATGAAGTGGACCTCAACTATATAAGGACGATAAATAATCCAAGACATTTCTTACAACCCCCTAACGAGCGCATACTTAAATGGAGTTACGTGAATGGAAAACCTATAGTAAATCCAGAGCCTGTTATAAATGCAAACATATGCTTCTTTGGCATACATCCATGCGATGCGAATTCTATAGTTATTCTTGATAAGATACTATTGAATCCTCCAGAAGATACATTATATTCTATAAGGAGAATGAATTCATTCATTATAATACATGACTGCTTAAAAAGCGATGAATACTGCTTTTGTGAGGAATTAGGGACGCGAATCCCATGGGATGGTTCAGGAGATATGTGGATAGTTGAGAAAAATGATAGATATTATGTAAAAGCTATGAGCGAAAAAGGCAGAAAAATATTACAGGAACTAAGTCTAGACAAAGCAGATACTGTTCCAATTAATGAGAAATACACGATCCCTAATACTATAGAGTTATTTCATAAAGTTAATGATGAGGTATGGAACGATTACTCCAGTAAATGCTTACTATGCGGCTCTTGTCTAGCATCTTGTCCTACATGTGTATGTTTCGATATAGTCGATCACATTAGTTCATTGGATCCATTGGCTGGGACAAGGATTAGAACATGGAATTCCTGTATATTTAAGTCCTTTACTACAGTGGCTGGGGATGTAGTATTTAGATCTTCTAAGAAAGATCGCTTTAGGTTTAGATATCTCCATAAGTTTGTTATAATTCCGCAATGGTATAGCCTGCCTGGATGTGTAGGTTGCGGTAGATGTGTTATGAATTGTCCATTAGATATACATCCACTTGATGTATTAGGTGGTAAAAAGTGATAGTATATCAACCATTTATTACTAAGATTCTTGATATAATTGATGAAACTTTCGAAATTAAAACATTTAGATTAGAGAGGCCTAAGGAGTTTAGCAATTTTAAACCTGGAATGTTTGTCATGGTCTCGGTCTTCGGATATGGAGAGGCTCCATTTGCTATAGCATCCTCGCCCTATATTACTAAATACATAGAGGTATCAGTTAGACGCGTAGGCGATGTAACAAGTGCCCTACATAGATTAGAGAAAGGAAGTTATGTTGGCATACGTGGACCTTATGGGAACGGCTTTCCTGTTGAAGAATGGAAGAAAAAGGATATAGTCATAATTGCTGGAGGCACAGGCTTATTTGGAGTATCATCACTATTATGGTACTTCTACAACTCATATAGAGACTATGGCTCCATAAAGCTACTCTATGGTGCTAGAACACCTAAACATATCCCGCGTAAACGTGATCTAGATACATGGGCAGAAAGAATTGATGTCTATTTAACAGTCGATAAACCGGATGAAACATGGAGGGGCGAAGTAGGGGTCGTTACTAAACTAATAGATAAGATTACCTTTGATGAGAAGGAAACAATATTTGTATTATGTGGCCCGCCAGTCATGCTCTATTACGGATATCTGGATCTTCTTAAAAGAGGCATTCCGAAGAAGAACATATTCTTTTCTCTTGAAAGAAGAATGCAATGTGGAATAGGTAAATGTGGTGCATGCTTACTTGATAGTGGATATTACGTATGTCGCGATGGCCCCGTATTCAGAGCCGACCAATTACAATTAGGTGATATAGCTTGAGAAAACTCAAACTCGCCCACTATATATTTACAGGCTGCGAAGGATGTTCATCAACGCTAATAGATCTTTTAGTTAATCATCCCGATCTCCTTGATAGATTTGAAATAGTATCATCAAGAATAATAGGTTATACCGGTATCGTCGAATCCGACATCGCATTGGTCGAGGGATCTATTATGACGAAACATGAACTTGAAAAAGCTAAGAAAATAAGAGAAAATTCAAAACTAGTTATAGCATACGGTTCTTGTTCTTACATATTATTCGTAAATAATTTAAAAAAATTAGTTAAGGATACAGAGTTAAAACAAATATACAAGGACAATATTCCTGCAGAACCCCATATAGAGCCAAAATCACTTACAAAAGCTATTAAGGTAGATTACTTCATTCCTGGTTGCCCACCTGATCCTGATGAGGCCTATAAAATATTGACAAATATACTACTGGGTAAGAAAATCAGATACCCAGACAAACTAGTTTGTTATGAGTGTAGGCAGAAAAATATACCATGTCTACTAGAAGAAGGGAAGCTCTGCCTAGGACCCTTGACTATGATGGGTTGTGGAGCCCAATGCCCACTATACTCTTCCCCATGCTGGGGTTGCCGGGGTCCAGCTACAGAAGCTGACACAGATATTTTTGAAAAGGCAATTAAAGAGATCGAGATCGATCCTGACATATTACGTAGGAAGCTACATATGCTATTAGGTGATCTACGTGAATGACTTCCTTGAGAGAGGGTGATATAATATGAAGGTAGAAATAAAAGAAATTCCAAGAATTGAAGGCCATGGCGGTATAGAAGTAAATGTAACAAGTACTGGAGACGTTAAGGTATTATTTAAAGTAACTGAAGGTATTAGGCTCTTCGAATCATTCGTAAAGGGAACAGATGTATCTGATGTGCCAATGTTAACTTCTAGAATATGTGGATTATGCAGTGTAGCCCATATCATTGCCTCAGCAAAGGCACTATCTAATGCTCTTAAAATCGATCTTCCAGAAAACATTACCATGGTACGTAGCCTATTGCTTCAATTAAATACGATTGATAGTCACTTGATTCACATAATTTTCCTTTCCTTGCCAGACATTGTTAATACCCAGTCTTTTCTGGAATTCCAGCCATTAATGAAGCAACATGTTCTAGAACTCATAAGAATGAGGGATCTTGTTAGAAGAATTGTTAAAACACTTATCGGGAACAGTATTCATGGAAGAAATGTTGTGCCATGGGGCTTTACATGGCTTCCTCCAAGAAAAGATATTGAGAATTACAGTGAACAATTAGAGAAGACAAAAGATTATCTCAAAAACTTTGCATATACCCTTTCAGAAATTATAGAAAAGAAAGGTATTAGAGAAAGACTTTATGTTGACAGGAAAGCTAATTACATGTCATTATATAATAAAGAATGTTATTCACTATATCACGGCCTAATAGCCCTAAACAATAATCCAATATTTACTGAGAATAATTTGATAAAGGGAATAAAGGAAATCAGTGTTAGTTATTCAACGGCTAAAAAGACCTTATTATCCAATAACGAACCTTATTTTGTTGGAGCACTAGCTAGATTAAATAATAACAGCAAGAACCTTTCGAAGGAGGCACTAGAGGCATTAGATATACTAAATCTTAATCTCCCATCATATAGTCCCTTTGACAATATACTTGCACAGTATATTGAAGTAATACAATTACTATCATCGTCTATAGAATTACTTGAAAGATATGAACCAAGACCATATAGTGTAGAATATAAGATCAAAGATGATGTGTTTCATGGAATAGGTGTTGTTGAAGCTCCACGAGGAGTACTAATACATGAATATACTATTGAAAATAATAAAGTGAAATATGCTAATATAATTACGCCAACGGTGCAATTCATAAGCGATCTTGAAGAATATATAAGCATGTATGTTAAAAAAGTAATTAGCATATCTTCGACTATAAATGAAGATGTATTGCATAACATAGAGGCAATAGTTAGAAGCTACGATCCCTGTTTATCATGTTCAGTGCACTATATTCCCATTTAATTTTATAAATATAATAATTTTTAGCTTCATAAAAGTAATTCATTTTTTCATAAATAATTTATTAATATTTTTAATATCAGTAATTAATAATATTATACAGTTTTCTATGAAATATATTAATTTCTTTAGTTTTTAACAATACTATGAATATATTATTCATGAACGTAAATGTGATTAAATAAAATATACATACAGGGTAAAACACATTGGCTTTGCATAGTAATCTTTATCTTTCTGATTAACGATGCCGTTTTCATGACCCTGAATATATGAAAGTTTCTTTGTATATACAACGCATATAAGATTTATATTTACTGTATACGATATGATATTAAGGGTTAATGGATTATGGGAAATAGTTTAAAGGAAGCTGTTTTCGAACTTGCTAGGTTAGGTGGAGAAGCTAAATATTTAGTATTTGTAGATAGTGAGCGTATTCTAGATGCTTATTTTATATCTCGTGCGCCAGTAGAGGATTTGAACGTATAGTCCGTGGTAAGAATCCCTTATTTGTAGTTGAAGCTGTTATGAGGATTTGTGGATTATGTCACACAGCTCATGGAATAGCAGCTGTTGAAGCTTTTGAAGATGTTCTAGGAATAAGTCCGCCAGCTAATGGTAGACTCTTACGTGAGATTCTTGGACTACTTAATAGGGTGCAAAGTCATTTAATTCATTTAATTCTCATCACACCGGATATTATACGTAAAGAATACCTTGAAGACCTCTTGATTGAAGAGATAAAGTTATTGAATAAGATAAATGATATAATTACACGCATTGGGGGCTCGCCTACTCATCCTCCATATATTGTTATTGGTGGATTTGGTAAAACACCTGCTGAAAAAAAAACAATATCAGAACAATTAAAGAATATATCAAATATTTTAGAGAAATACCGTAATATTATGAAGATATTGACTGATGAAAATAAGCAGAATAGAAAAATAGAGATTTTAAAGGCTAAGACGTACGATACTAAACCTTTAGCCTCACATCTATTCTATGGTGATAAATATAACATCAATTTACAGAAATTAAACACTATACATTACGAAAAATATAGGGGTAATAACCTACCTAAAGAAGTTTCTAAGACAACGAGTTTAGTAGCTCTTTATGGCAATAATGCTGTAGAAGTTGGACCTAGATCCAGACTTATGGTGTATCGTGAATTTCAAGATAATAGTCTATGGGGACTACAGTATGCTAGAATGCTTGAAGTAGAACTATCTTTACTTCGTATCATGGAACTTTTAGAACAAGTTGATTCTAATGAACCATCCAAGAGCAGATCTATTGTTTTTAAGAGAGGACGTGGAGTAGGTGTGTATGAGGCACCACGAGGAACACTAATACATTTTGTTGAATTAGATAGTGAAGGAAGAGTTTCTAGTTATAAGATAATAGTGCCAACAATGTTCAATATACCCTATATAGAGTCTTCAGCAAAGAATTTGCCGGCATTTATAGCTAGTACAATACCCCGGATATATGATCCGTGCATTCCGTGTGCTACACATATAATTAAGGTGTAAAGTATATGGGAGAGAAACCTAAAATATTGGTATATGATCTTGGTGGATGCGAAGGCTGCCCATTATCTATATTAAGAGTCTATCCCGAGCTTAGAAACATGGCTGAGTTATATACACATCACCTCAGGGAAATAGATATTGATATGGAATATGATATAGCTGTTATAACGGGCCCCATATGTATTAATGAACCTGAAGATGTAAATACTCTAAGAAGAATTCGTTCAAAAGTTAATACATTAATAGCTTATGGCTCATGCGCTAGTGTTGGCGGTATAACACTATTATTCTGTAGAGGAGGCCAGGAACCAAGGCCTGAACACCGTACGTTTCAACCTATATCAGCTATTGTTAATGTAGACTATGCAATACCGGGTTGTCCACCAGCTCCTAACTTATTTATTGCACTAATTAATAGTATAAAGAGCGGCCGCGGACATTTCCTACATTTATTTGCTAGTGTTGCTAAAGCTAAGAAATTGAGTGGATTCGATCTACTGGATACGATTGTTTTGACTGGTTTATGTATTAGCTGTGGTGCTTGTATTATTTCTTGTCCAACAAACGCTCTTCAAATGATCGATCGCAATCCAGATCTCATTGTTGAAAAAATGTATTAGATGTGGTACTTGTTGTATTAGATGCCCCCTATTCACACAAGTTCTTATTCAAAAGCATGTTCTTAAAAAGGAGGTGATCTAATATAATGGCTTATCCGATACCAATAGATAAGCCTCTTGGAGAATATAAAAATATATATTTAGCTAGAGCAAGCGATGAAAGTATTAGAAGACCTAGGATCGGTAGTGGCGGAGCCGTTACAGCATTACTACTTTACATGATTGAGAATAATGTGGTTGATGCTATTGTGACTGCACGTAGAACCAGGGTATAACTGGAGAGATCGTTGTTGCCCGCAGTCGTGAGGAATTACTAGAAGCTGCAGGAACGAAATGGAGTGTCTTACCCTTTACATTAAAATTAAAAGAAACACTTAGTGATGAAAGTATTAAAAAAAGTTGCCATGGTTGGACTACCTTGTCAAGCCCAATTCCTATGGCAAATGAAGTTATTTCCGGTATTAGAGACAGATTTTAGTGGTAAAATACATTTCATAGTAAGTTTATTCTGTATAGGAACTTTTGCTACAGAAGCTTTCCTAAGTAGTCTCCATAGACTATACGGAATTAATCCAGATCAAGTAAGTGGTATCCATATAGTAGGCGATACACTCGTTATTAAATATGACAATAAAGAAAAGAAGATTATCCTAAGCGAAGCAATACCGTATATGCAACTCGGATGCCTCGTATGTCCAGATTATACAGGCATATTTTCTGATTTATCAGCAGGCGTTAGCGAACAATTTCCAGGATTCACAGTATTAATCTCTCGTAGTAATAAATCTGAAAAATACCTTAAAGACGCGGCTGAAAAGGGCTATGTAGAATTGTTGAAACCCCCTGTCCATATTGTTGAAGAGATCGAGATAAAGGCAAAAGCTAAAATGATCCGCGCACAGAAGTATATGACACTAGTATTATAATAGTCTCATAAATTAGCCAAACAATTACGATACTTTACTAATAGCCTTTTAGCTAATGCTCTGCTCTTTAATCTAACAATAATTATATCACCATATTCCTCTACTAAGATCCCGTTGATACTCTTAATTTCATCAAGTACTTTTCTATTAAATATAAGTACATAGTATCCATTAGGATCAGGTTTTCCTAAATCCATTATGAAGCACTCTCATAAAATTTAGAAGAATCGAGGCCTATAGGGAAATTCATGACCACATCGAGGGCATCTAACGTATCCACAGTTACCGAACGTAGCCGATGGGCAACCAGCACACGATACTGCCCTTGAATAACTAACGTCAAAAATAAATCCGCATTTGGGACATTTAAGCTTCAAGATGCCTTGCCTCGATGCTTTGTTTCAGAAGATATTATATTTAAAATAGCCCCTTATTTCTTTAATCCATT
This sequence comes from uncultured Desulfurococcaceae archaeon, assembly GCA_964531225.1. Lineage (GTDB taxonomy): Archaea > Thermoproteota > Thermoprotei_A > Sulfolobales > Desulfurococcaceae > CAZHDB01. Next base: position 36,920 of record CAZHDB010000002.1, on the reverse strand, counting down.
ATCCATTGATATGATGAATCCTATTGAAGCCCAAAATATACGTTGCCATTGATCTCATAAATTAATTTATAGAAAGCCTAAATAAAGTATTGGGGATAAAATTTTTTGCTTAACACTACAATGTATCATATACTAGGATTACTATTTCATAAAAATATTAAATAGGGACACGTCTCCATGGACTCTATATGGAAGTACATAAAGGTACATTTAGTAAAACAGTGGAAGAAAAGAGCACCTTTATTCTTAACTTATGGATTTACTGTTTGGGATGGTCTAACGTTTTTTGAATCAATATTATTGAAATTACTTGCATTTCTATTGATAACAGCTATATGGTTATTAATAGATGAAAAGATTAAGGAGGGCTATTTCTTCGATCCCAATGATCTTGGTAGATTAACTCATGAAACATTAACTGTATTAGTGTTACCCATTTTATTACCAATAGTGTTATACATAAGAAAAAGAAGAACTAATTCATAACCAGATATTGTCACTTGTAGGTGATAGCATTATATACTTAATTAGAAATACTATCGTATAATAGTTAAGCCCGGGTCGTGTAAAAACCATGGATAAAATAAAGCTAAGGACCATTAGTATTGACTCGGCATGTACTATATTTTGGGAACCAGGTTGCGACCCTAAGGTGCCATGGATACCTGTTGAAAAAGTGCTTCGTGAAATCAATAATTTTCTTAACAGTTTAGGTTATAATGTTAAAGAATATAGTAGTTATTGGAGTCTTTACCAGAGTCTTTGGGAAGATTTATGGAAGCGTGGACCACAAAGAGAATTATGGCACAGATACGTTCTTGCTAAGTATCTCTATAAAATAGGTGTCAAGGCTGATCACAAGCTTCTTGATCGTGTTTACGAATTATTCATAGAACTTAGAGCTAAATGGTTTACAATGCCCAGTAATCATAGGTGGGTATTAAAGCAATTGAAAGGAAAAGGTTATAAAATAATTTTAACAACGGGTACAGGAGCCCATGATCTAGTATTAAAAATACTTGAGCTGAATGATGCTACACATTTATTTGATTTTGTATTTAGTACACAGCTTGTAGGAATCCCTAAAAACGATCCACGCTTCTACATGGAATTATTAGACTTACTTGATATAGATAGTGATATGATCATTCATATAGGTGATTCTATCAGGTACGATATCGATCCTGCAAGTAAAGCTGGATTACCTACAATATACTATGGATGGAGAAGTCAATGCCGAGCAACTGATCCACAACCTTGTATCAAAGATCTTTCAGAATTAATTTATCTACTTTAAATCACACACTTAAATAATCGTAAATATACAACCTTATCTACAAACTCGATTTATTAATCCAAAATGAGGATGCTTGAAGGATAATATCTGTCTTCTCTTACCGATAATTTTATCTATGCTGAACTCATGCATTTATTCAATATAGCAATGCCAATATTAAAGAAAGCTAGAAATAATTATTTTAACTTTAACTTGTCTATCATATAGAAGATCATCCTAAGTTAGATTTACAGATCTATTATTTAACGGGCTTCCAGAGCCATAGGTTCCTTGCGACGTGTTCTCTTATTAGTTTTGGTTCTCCAAGAATCTCGATTATTAGCAGTTCAGCTACATAGACTTTTGCTTTAACTAAATGACCCGCATATGCCTTTCCTTCACGATCGCCTATTACTACATGTAAATGCGTAAAAGGTTTATTCTCTTTTAAACTAACGTTTCCTACCCCAGCAATTAGTTCATAGAAGCCATCAAACTTATTGACAACATATTTCCCGGTAGATACATCATAATATCCTAATTCGATATCTCTGAGAGCCCCTATAACATTAACCCATGCCATATTAATATTATTTTCTAAAGCGAATTTATTGATATACTCAAGAAGATCATTATCTTCCGGTATACGGAACATAAAAACTCTGCCTATCCTATACAATTTTACCACACCTATACCAAGTAGTTGATTTATCTGCGTTTCTAACCTAGTATATAGTCGGCGTATTATAAAAATAATAGTTGATTTAACTTATTGTATGCAAAAAATAGAAATAGCGAATATTAAGTTATAGCTGAATATAAAATCTCTAAATGGTTAGAATCTATGGGTAAAAGAGTTAAGGGAGAAAAGGCTACAAAATTATTTCGAAGCATAGTCCCAAGGATTTATTGGTCTTTTGAGCTTGGAATACCAGTTTTCCACTATAATGAAAAAAGTTATGGTAGATTATATAGGCTTAAACTCGTACCTCCAGGAGACGTAAGGCCTGCATTTAAAAATGATCATAAAATTCTCTATAATGCAGTTAAACATGACTATGGTAAAGCATTTGCAGATAGATTATTTAGCTCTAAACCATTTATTTTGCTTAATAAAGTTCAGGGAATTGATGCAGCTGATGAAGTTATTATTTCAGGGTATAGTATTGGTATTCGAGAATATGACATTCTTAACCGTAAATGGGTTTTTAAACCAATGTATTACGGTATTAAATTGCTAGTCGATGAAGAGCTGGCACCCTATATAATGGTTTCTAGGAGTGTAGGAGTAAATGACTTATTATATCCAAGTGATTATTATGGTGAACTTCCAAATAATACTAGGTGGGTTCCATTAAAAATAAAAAATAGGCCTTTATATGGATTGGGGAAGCTTATCGATAATGGTAGGGTAAGAGTTGTTAAATTATACAGACTATCTGACAAAATGTATTTCAACCCATTAAAGCGTGAAATTACAGATGCTTTAAAGGTGAATATAGATTACCTTAACGCTATTGAAGAAGAAGCTATTGATTTCTTAAAAGGCATTGATCAGTATGGAACCGTATTAATTAATATTAGTGGAGGTAAGGATAGTACTGCTGCTGCACAATTAAGTGTATTAGCCGGCTATAAGAAGGCATTATTCCTTGATACGGGTCTAGAGTTCCCAGAGACTATAGAAACTATAGAGAAACTAGTCGATAAACTTGGCCTTGAATTAATCAGGATAGATGCTGATAATACTTTTTGGAAGGCACTCGATACATATGGGCCCCCGGCCCGCGATTATAGATGGTGTTGTAAAATCATTAAATTTAGCTTTCTAGCACGAGTTTTAAAGAAGAAATTCCACAGAATTGTAAGCATTGTTGGACAGAGAAGATACGAAGGTACAGCACGTTTATTAGCCGGACGTCTAGCACCTAGTGGTTCTACTGCATTTGATTACCTTGCAGCTCCTATCCAGAACTGGACTAGTCTCGAGGTTTTCATGTATCTCCTCTACCGTAATCTACCCATTAATCCACTATATATGATGGGCTATGAGAGAATTGGTTGTTATTTATGTCCTACAAGTCGTCTAGCAGAAATAGATGCTGTACATAAAACTCATAAGAAGCTATGGAAGAAATGGTACAACTATCTCTATGGTTATGCACGTGAACATGGATTGCCTAGGGAATGGGTCGATTACGGCTTTTGGAGATGGAGATTCAATTATCCCGGAGAGATCAAAGTTTTTATCAAGAGGCTTGGACTTAAATCAACTGATTTTCTAGTAAAGATAATGTCCGATGTCGCTTCAATTTCTGTAGAAGCAGACCTAGAATATGGTTTATGTAAAACGCTCTATCTTCGCAATATAGTCACAATTGATCTTGATAAATATTTGAGGTTTTTGAAAATAACTGGTTTAAACGGCGTTAAGAAAAATGGCTATGTTGAAATCATTTTTGAAGATGATAAAGTTAGAGTTTTTGGAAATGGAAAGATAGAACTTTGCATTAAGGATGAAAAGAAGATAAAGAGTATTATTGAAAGGGTAGCTCCAATAATATATATGATCAGCAGATGTTATGGATGTAGTTTATGTGAAATAACGTGTTCTAGGAGGGCCATTACAATAAAAGACATTGAACCCGATAAGTGCAATAGTTGTATGAAGTGTATACGTGTGTGTCCATCAGCTTCTAGTTTTACGAAGCACTTAGTAAATCTATTTAGCCTATATGCTAAATACTATAAACTATAAATCGATCTTTAGAAAGTCTTGTTTAACACTATATCTGAATTTAGACTTCTTCTCCTTTGTACCGGGTTTTCGAAATATGAACAATTTCTCATGATATATTAATAGAAAATCTCTCCTCCTAACCTTACTCCATACCTCCCTCGTTGTCTTCATTTTATGCTGTATCTTAATTACTTCCTCCTTCAATATAAAACCAGTATCAAGAAATACATCAAGTACGTAATGCGATATTGGGACGTAATGCCTACGTATCCTCGTATCACCTATGAGTATAGCGCAATATCCGCCAGGTTTTAGTACACGGTATGCTTCCCTAGCAATCTCCTTCATATACCGTAAATATTCCTCTAACCTCCTAGTTCTAGATAAATCACCTTCTACTCTTTCCTTCCTAGCACTATAACGTATAATGTTGAAGTATGGTGGATGTGTTGCTATTAAATCTATAGATTCATCTTCTATAAGATCTAGATTACGAGCATCGCCATGATATATTTTACTCCATGTATTAGCGATATTTGAGGCTATCGGATCGTCTTTAAACCTTTCTATTGCAACTTTCTCTAAATAATATAATCTATGAAGTGTTAATATGACTGCACTATAATTAATATCTACACCTATACAATTCCTACCTAAAAGCCTAGCCTCAATACATGTAGTACCGCTTCCAATCATTTGATCCAGTACGACATTACCAGGTTCACTAAACATCAATATAAGAGCCCTTGGAATCTGTGGTGCCCAATTACCACGATAGTTTCCTCGATGAGTAGCCCATGCTCCACGTTTTGGAAAACTCCAAACAGTTGTTGATATTGGTGGTAATTCGTTTTCTCGAGGCTCCAGTCTAATAACATCAATGGGATCTAAAGATATCACTTGATCCTCTATAACTATTTCCCTATGCTTACTAATATACGATATATAGTCTTGATACGTGACTTCATGCATGTGAAGACCCTTCAAAACCTAATAACCTCATAGGCAAATATTCTTCCTGCATACTTCTATACTATTATTTTAATATACTAGAAAAAATCCAATTAAATAGTGATTATCTGATCTCTTATCAATAGCCATTGTCATAGTTAGAGTAAATAGATTATCCCTAGACAACTTATTAGCATATGCAAGAAATATATTAGTTTTAACCGTGATCTTGTAAGGCTCTACTGGAGCTATGCAGGATATCTTGAATTAATGCTTAGCCTATTCTTTTCGTATTTAGCCGATAAGTATGGCGATGAGTAGACCAATTATGGAATAGTTTATATGGTATTATAGCGATTGACCTGCTGGTATTATATTCATTATCATCACTGCCAATGATTGGAAATAGAATATTTAAGCCTTCGAAAAAGAATTAGCTATAACATATACTAATATGCTTACAAATATAGGTGTAGCCATAGTTACTTTATCAGTTGCTTTAAATCAATTATTTTATGACTACATTGTTCGACATAGGATTAACCGTATACTCAACAATATCTATAGCCTTCATAACATTTGTATATCTTAATTCTGAAAAGGTATGGGAGAGTAAAACTCTAAAAAATAATTATACTTAATCTAAAACTATTTCTTCGTTATAAATAGGATCAGCATTATTAAGAATAGCACAAAGAACACTACTGAACCTCCTAATAGCGCTAAAATCAGCGTAGGAGTTAGTGTTAAGCCATAGATTACCGTTTCATTAGCTGTAACAGTCTTAGTAAGAGTATCCGTAACTGTTCTAGTCGTCGTATATCCTTCCGTCTCAGTTTCTGTATACGTCTCCGTAAACACCTGTGTCTCTGTTGTAGTATATGTATACGTTTCTGTTTCAGTATATGTTTCTGTAACAGTTGTTGTTTCTGGAGTACATATCGGCGAAGTTTCGCTGGTAGTGAATGTTGTCGTAATGATCTCTGGAGGCTGCTCCTCTAAACCAGAAACAGCAAGTATAAATTGCCTATATACTCTTTCACTAGATGCAGGGACTGTATCAACAAATAAGTAAGCAACAGCTGTATCATCGCCTTTAACGTAATTAGTGGTATCAACAGTATAGTTCCACGCATGTTCTTCTAAGATATCCCAATCGTCATATATAAAGCCCGTTGGCTCCGTAGCTCCCTGGGGAAGCTTAATAGACCCCCATATATAGAATAATGGGTCTAAGTTATCATTCGTTGTTTGCCAGAAATCAATATTTGAGAAATCTCCTACATAAGTAGCATATTCAAGCCAATCAGTAACTGGGCCATTCTGATTCCAGAATCTAATAACAGATCCGTCTTCTCCATCAATCATTAAGTCCCACATAAACATTATCCATACATCAACTGGATAATTATTATAGTTCACAACACGAACCCTTTGTTCAACAAAACTATCATCTAAAGTGGATCCATAAAGATAGATTTCTTCAACAAATAATATATTCTCCGGCAACATCCACTCTATTCTCACAAAATTATCGCCAGTAGAAATCGTATAGTTTAAGTTTGATAGATATTCTAAAGTAAATCCATTAGGAGTATACTGGCCTGCCCTTGTAGAATATGTTTTATCAAATTGTGGAAGAGATATTGATAGGGCACTAGACCAAGGATCTTCATCAACACCTCCATACAGTACATCCTGGTTTGGATAAGGATGATTACTACTCGTGGCGACAGTAAATGCTCCAACAGAATCCTCACTAATTTCCACTGTAACCTTAAAGTATCCATTATCTAATATATGGACATCATATACCTGCGCAATTGCTAACGAAGATGGTATTAGGGTTATTGAGAATATAGTTATTAGGAGAATAACAAGGAACTTATATATATTCATTGCCTATACACAACCATTACCGTTGCTAATTTATTCTTGCCTACAAATTTACTAGATATCATTAATAAATCTTCCTATCCAGATCTTATTATAAAACTTAGTCTCTATCTAAAGAATTCAGAAAAACTGAATTCATGGTGCGGGGGGTGGGATTTGAACCCACGCAGGCCTACGCCATCGGGTCCTAAGCCCGACCCCTTTGACCAGGCTCGGGCACCCCCGCTTCTACCTTATGTTATTTGATTTTGATAGGGTTATAAGAGTTTTCTAAGGGAATCCGTATCTTATCTTTATAGCTTTTTAGATTAGTTGAAGATTTATTTTTCCCTATGGATAATGTTTTATGTTATATTGGAGCTTTTGGAGTGATTAAGTTTTTTTGTTAGTATAGCATCTATTTCTTTTGGTGGAGTATATGCCTAGGATACCAGTTAAACTCGTTTCCTGGGAAGATATCGTTAATTGGGCTTGGGAACTAGCTAATAAAATTAGAAGAGACGGTTATAAACCAGATATTATTGTCGCCCTTGCCCGTGGAGGTTATGTACCTGCTCGTCTTCTATGCGATTTTCTTGATGTTGAGAACTTAGTTAGTATTCAAAGCCAGCATTGGACTGAAGCTGCGAAGAAGGAGGAGCGTGCTATTATCAAGTACCCATATAAGATCGATTTAAGTGGACATAAAGTATTAGTTGTAGATGATATATGTGATACGGGTGAGAGCCTTATACTCGCTAAGAATTATATATTGGAGAACTGGAAACCAGCTGAACTAAAAATTGCTACACTACAATGGATTAGCCCTATTGCAAAGATCAAGCCAGACTACTATACTATAGAGGTTAAAGATTGGACATGGTTCCAATACCCATGGACGCGTCTTGAAGATACATATGAATTCATTAAACGTATGATGACAGAAACATATAAGGAAACAGGTAAGAAGGAATGGAGTTATAAAGAAATAATCAAGGGATTCCATGAATGGTACGATATAGATGTAGGTGAAAGATATTATCGAGAAGCATTACGCATACTTGAAGAGAAAGGAATTATAAAATATGATGATACACGGGACAAGTATATCCTAATTACCGATTAATATAGGATAATAAAGCTTTTCTATACAATATTTAATCAATTCAATACCTTTAATTACTCCTGTGATAGTTATCAGTGCTATTTAATAGATTACTAATCAATATAGGTTATCTACTTGTGATATAATATAAAAATTAATTCATATGAAAAATATGACCAATAATAAAATGTGTATTAAATTATAAATTAGTTGCAAAACTTTAGTTCAAAATAAAAAGATATTATAATATTGAATTAGACAGAATTTTAAATATCATAAAAAGGATAATATAATTGTAGAAAATACAATTGTAATAATACAAGCTGGTATCATATATTTGTAACCTTTTATAAGGCTTAAACCTAAGTATTCGGCTGAATAAACATAACATAAATGTAAAGGTGATCCAAGGTATCCAATGAAGGCTGAGACATAAATTAGCGAGGCTAGAGATGGAGAAATCATGGTTAAGTTTTGTATTATAGGAACAGATATGGCTATGCCGCTTGTAGGTAGACCTGATATAATTGAGAAAACCATTGGTAATAATATAGCAATTAATTGAATGGGTATAAATGATGGAATATAGTTTATAAAACATGATAAATCTGTTGAAGTAAACACACCACGCAACATCATAGCCCCATAGCCTATAATAGCTAGTTCAAGCGACCTCTTCATTATTAAAACCTTAATAAATTTTTTAGACTTATTCTAGAGAAAAGAACTAACATAGTAATACCTATTGATATGCCAAGAACCATAGATAATCTGTTTATAGGCAATTGAGGCTTGTAATCTAAAAATCGAGAAGTAGTTATTGCTATAGCTATTGAAGACATTATAGGCAAAAAGACTTTTATAAGAAGCCTTTTATCAGCATTCTTTTCCCCTAAGGAGCCTAAATGATCTCTATAGCCTCCTGTATAGAGGCCAATTACATATCCTATTATGGTCATTAATAGTGCTATTGGTGTTTGTCTAATAATTAATACCCATATATCGATATTTGTTATTGTCGATGTCAATACTAATACTGTACTTAATGGGTAAACAATGAATATTACATGTCTAAACCATACATTAAAAAACAATTTTCTGGCTTTATCTAAACCGATATAGTCACCAACCTTATCAACGATAGGCATAGACATTAACGCTCCTCCAGGTACGGGTAGAAGTCCAAGTATAGCTGGTACGAAAGATAAGACTATGACGGTTTTTTTAAGTAACGATGTTAATTCCTTGCTTAATCTATCTATAAATCCGGTTACTTTATAAAGAGATACAAAAATAGCTATAAGATACATTATTACAACAAGGTCTATAGTCATAGGGTCCGTTGAAACACTAAATATGATATGAATAAGAAAATCTATTCCTCCAACAAGTATTGATATTGTAGACGCAACAAGTAGAAACACCATCCATAGTGGGAGCTTTAATATAAGCAGTATTATCAATATTCCTATGCCGATAACTATGCTATAGCATTCGTCCATTGGGCACCCCTATGCTATAGTTCTTTATGGAATTATATAATTTAGCTATAGCCAATGTTCTAGATTCCATTACTTATATATACTTAAATACAAAGCATATCATTATTGAAGATTGTATCTCTGGATAGGGGGGCTGGCACATGGTTCTTGTAAAGCCTAAAACAAGGGCCGAAATAGGGATTATTGGTGGTAGTGGATTATATGAGATACCTGGTTTAAAGAATATTGAAGAGTATAAGATCTATACACCCTATGGTGCTCCAAGTGATAATATTATTGTTGGAGAGCTTATGGGGAGGAAGATAGCGTTTTTACCGAGACATGGTCGAGGACATAAGATACCTCCTCATCGTATAAATTATCGTGCAAACATATGGGCTTTAAAGAGTATAGGCGTTAAATGGGTTATAGCATTTTCTGCAGTTGGTAGCCTTAGATGGGATTATAAGCCGGGCGACTTCGTATTACCAGATCAATTTATTGATATGACTAAAGGTATTCGAGCGTCTACTTTTTTTGAAGGAGGCGTTGTGTGCCATGTAAGTGTGGCTGATCCCTTCTGTGAACATCTTCGTGAAATCATTGCAGATGCTGCAAAGGACGTTGATGGATTAACACTACATTATGGCGGCACATATGTTTGTATAGAAGGACCTAGATTTTCTACTCGAGCCGAAAGCCGTATCTGGAAGGACGTCTTTAAAGCTGATATTATTGGAATGACTCTTGTGCCAGAAGTTGTTCTTGCATGCGAAGCCGAACTATGTTATGCTACTGTAGCAATGGTTACAGACTATGATGTGTGGGCTGAAAAGCCGGTTACTGCTGAAGAAGTTGTACGTGTTATGAGAGAAAATACTGAAAAAGCCCGTAAACTATTACCGGAGATTATTAAGAGGATTCCAGAAGAGCCTGATGTAGGGAAGTGTAGTTGTTGCAAGGCTCTAGAAGCGGCTCTAGTCTAGATACATTAGTATACAAGGTATTAAATGCTGAAAAGTGGGCTTCAGAGGCTTGTAAAAAACTAGTCAAGTTCATAGAATCTAGTAGTGGAGAATTAATTATAGCTTATACAGGTTTAGGATACGCTGCAGCATCAACTCTATACTGGCTAATAACAACATTAAACCCAAGTAAACAGCCAGTACTACAAGATTCAGATACCATCGCTCTTTATAGATTAATTTACCGTGAAAAAACAACAACTATATTTTTTAATACAAAACCTGATGATCCATCACTTATACGTTTAGGGGATGCATCAAGATGGACTGGCGGGAAGATATACATCATTACGCCAAAACCCCCGGAAACAATTGATGCGTTATTACGTGGAGCCGATAAGATTGTTGTTCCCTGTCCTCCATCGGAGATCGAGTGCAGTTTATATGAAGTACTCATAGCACATTATACTGGCTTAAGATTGTATAATGTAAGTAGCAAGAGAGTATATAGATTGAGGAAATTCGTTGATGAGGGCTTCTCTATAGTGCTTGAAGAATTAATTGCTAATTATAGAGATGTGATCGCGGATATACTGAATACTAAAGAAATTATTGTTTCATCAACTGGTTTTCTAGAACCAACTAGCTATGTATTGATCAAAGCTTTAAGAAATAGAGGTATTAGGGCGTCGTATATTCCAATTAACATGCTTGAACCAAGTAGTAATGATAATATCCTGTTCCTAACTAGTAGTGTCGAGGATTATGTTGTTAAAGAAAAAAGATTTAAAGCAATGATCAGAGGTGCTAGAGTTTTAGAGCTTAGATTTAATCTCGATCCATTGGAGATCCCGGTATACGTAATCATGTTAGCACTATACATGATACAATAATCCTTATTTCCTAAATACTAGATTCTTATATCCGGCAGAAACTTAGACGGAGGCTACAAGGATTGGCCAGGATATCTTTAGCAAGAAAAGTACTGATTTTCTCAATAATAATGCTATATATACTATCAGCATATGTATCTTACGGATTTAGCCAAGAAGCCCTTATGTATGGATTAGGCTCTATAGTATTCTTCTTACTGTTGATAACAATTATTATCACAAGACCATATATTAGGAGAAGCGATGGAGTAGCAGCTATAGTGATATCAATTGTTGCAGTATTATTAGGTTCGGTTACAGGTATACTAATTGGAGGAGAAAATATTCTTGCATCAAGCCTCTATACACTAACTCTAACGATCCTCCTCCTAGGAATAGCCTATGGCTTATCGAAGTATCTTGTCTAAACACTATATAAAGCTCTCTTAACCACACTTATCCTAGAAGGTGATGTTTTACGAGAATAGCTGTAATACATTATTCTAGTAATCCTACATGGAGTGCTGAGATGCTTCTTGAAGCTGCTAGAAAGCGTGGACATGAAGCAAAGTATTATAGAGTCCAGGGCCTTGATGCTGGCATCGTTAGATCCGGTATTTCCATAGGTTATCAGGGTAAGGAGCTAAATGTTGACGCAGTAATTGTACGTAGTTTCGGATCAACACTCAGTGTTGAACAATTACTAAAACGTATAGGTGTTCTTGAGGCTTTGAGAAGAAAAGGTGTTATTGTAATTAATAAGCCTATTGAAATGCTGCTGGCACGTGATAAATGGCTTAGTCTGTTAAGACTACACCTTGCTGGACTACCTGTACCAGAAACCATAGTTACCGAAAATCCCCATACAGCTATGCGGGCTCTCATGGATTTTGGCAAGGCTGTATTTAAACCAATTATTGGCAGTCTTGGCCTAGGTTCTGTACTAGTTGATAACCCGGATGCAGCATATCAGTTTAGCCGTAGCCTTCATACATTTAAACAACCAACCTATATCCAAAGATATATTGAGAAACCAGGCTATGATATACGTGTTTTTGTTGTTGGCAATAGAGTTATTGCTGCTATGAAGCGTGTTATTGATCGTGGTTGGAAGACAAATATTGCCCAAGGTGCACGTGGTGTTGCTATAAGTGAGAAAGATTATCCAGACGCTTTTGAACTTGCTATTAAAACTGCAGAAGTCCTTGGACTAGACTATACTGGTGTAGACATTATTGTTGATCACGATAACAATTACTATATCGTTGAAGCCAATGCATCGCCCTTATGGAAAGGTTTATGGGCGGCTACAGGTGTTAATGCAGCAGAGTACATAATAGAGTATTTGGAGAAAACATATCGTAGATGATGAAAAGCAAACCGTGTGAGCCAATCAATACATGGCTGTGAACGCGAGCTCTCACACTGAATTATATAGGATTTTTACTCTCTTTATTTATCTTTAGTACATATAGTGTATTCGTATCGTTTACACCATCAATAAGCCTTATCCGATCAATTATGTTAGCCAGATCAGCTGGATCTCTAGCCCAAAGCTTAACCAACAAATGATAATCTCCAGTTACTTCATAGATCTCTACTATATACGGCTCCTTCATAAGACGGGAGATAACCCTACGCAATTTTCTAGGATCAACTTTTAACAACATATATGCTAGTGACTGATAGCCAAGCTTATATGGATCAATCTCTACAGTAAATCCTTTTACAATACCTTTTTTCTTGAGCCTTCGCAATCTAACAAGTATTGTTGCCGGACTAACACCTAATCTTTCAGCGATCTTTCTATAACTAAGTCTAGCATTGATCTGTAATAATCTAAGGATCTCTAAATCAAGATCGTCTAAATCACTGAATATACTCAAGACAGTAATCACCTAGATAGTGATTAGCCATGATATATATTTTATAATTAACTATTTTTATCTACAAACATGTCTTTAACAGAATTAAATTAAAGTCTTCTATAACTATAATTATTTAATATTTAAAGATATTATAAATGGCCGGGAGACAGCCCTTCATCCATTATAATAGCCCCCCATTCGGGAGTGTCTGGGCTGTACTCATTTATAGTAATTGTCCTAGACCGCTTTTATTGGTTTCCTATTATTAATAGTGCTATCGTTATTGGCGGCGTTATTGATGATGATATTACTATGAGGTCAAGTAGTTTTTCTCCACCGATCTCTAGTTTTATGTTCTTCCTGATTAGTTCTAAGGCTTTTAGTGTATCAGCTCCGATTAGCGTACTATAGACCGCAACTGTATAGGCAGTAGGCATTGAATATAGTATTGGTAGATCCATTAATTCTATGTAGAGACATACAAGAGCTGCTATTGCTACTATTGGTAAAATAAGTGGTATTCCAATACCCTTACCAGGAATATACTTGCTTGACAAATATACTATAAAGATAGATAGTATCAGCAGTAAAACATATTCATACAATTTAATAACGTGGATCAATAGTATTGTTTGCGCAATAGCCATTACTAGAGGAGCTAAACCACCACCTATATTTATAAATAGGTTATTTAATGCTCTAATTCTATATCTTGATGAGGAAATTATCGCTGTAACGTATAAGATTGATATAATAATGGATTCAGTAAATGAAATACTTAGAACGTATAGACACATAAATACAGTTATAATTGATAATAATGAAATCATTACCCTAACAAAGTATTCCAAAAGAACGGTTCTATCCAGTTCTCTACACCACCCATAAACTATACTCTAGCACCACCATTAAATATCTGCGGATAAATAATAGTATTCATGGGTGCCGAAACAGTGGTACATGATATTTCAAGAGCACTTCTTGAAGGTTGCCATATAGCTACATACTCCTACATAAAGCCTGGTAGTGTCCATAGGCTAAGAATAGATTCTTCTGCACCACACATGATGTCTTCATGTATAGGCATTACAGAGTATATAATAAAAGCCATTGAACTTGGTAAACGTGTTAGAAGAGGTGAATTAGCAGCTACAGGATTAAACCTTGGAAAACTATTTGGTAAAGCTTTAAGAGAAGCGTATAGGTGGACAAGCTATAATCCTTATCCTGACGTTATTGTGCCTACAATAACTAATGCACTTATACTATCCTATGTTGAGCCAGATAGCATCGTTAGGGAGTCAGGTGATCTTAAGAAGGCTTTATCGTTATTCATAGGAGGTACTCGATGGAGTGACGTTAAAGAGTTTATGAACGCTCTTAACAGTATTGGTAGAAGTAAAATGAGTGATCATCTACGTAATTCTGGATTAACATATTCACAAGCACTTGTTGAGGAAGTATCACTCGATGAAGCATTCCGCATACTTGGTAGTAGATGGCCCGGTTTTCTGGCATCATCTTATAGAGAAACTATACTATTTGATCTTGTAAAGAAGGCTATGGATTATTATAAGAAATATCGTGATGGGAATAATACAGCCATAGCATTATATCTGGATATTATAGGAAATAGATTCCCAGGATGGGCTAAAGAGATGATTAACAAAGCATTTGAGGAAGGATTAATGGCTTCCAAGGAAGGTAGTAAGATCCTCTTCCAATTAGACCTTAAGCTTAGAAAACAAGGCTATTGTTACGATGAGTATGTACCTCTTCTTATAGCCGTACTACAATTAGCAATTTACGAAGGAATGAGAATATAGTTTTATCTAAAAATTATCATTTACATTCATGAATAATATTATTAAATGTTTCCGTTTCAAACAATAAAATTCTGTATGTGACTATAATAAATTAATGAGCATATTGTCTCATTTACAATTAATTGCATGGGAAATATTAATTGGAGGATATAATAAAATATCATAACATTATAATCATAGCACTTGATACATATAAGTAGCATTGTTTTATTTTATAGTCCTCACCCATTGATTAGTTTATCCGATTTATGCATATATTTTTAGTATATGTAAACCCGACAAACATTCTCATTTTCATTATTAATTAATTACTTTCGAGGCCTAAAATTTCCCAGTACATAGTTTAAATGTACTTTATCATTCCTACTCTAAGTAATACTCATATGGATATATTATGAAGCCTTCCTCTTCCAATAGTATTTTATCTCTTATCCGTTTCTTAATCCTTGGGTCTAGGAAGTATGGAGCCAGCGCTACTCCTGCTATGAAGCCTCCTATATGAGCCCAAAATGCTATTGATGAATATGTATAGCCTGCTAGTACTAATAGACCTAGTGCCAATTGTGTTATGAACCAGAATAATATATACATCCATGCTGGTAGAGGTATAAATATTGGTAGAAATACAAAGAAGTAAACAAGTGTTAGTCTTGAATGTGGATAGTATATAAGATATGCACCCATGATACCGCTTATAGCGCCTGATGCACCAATAGCAGGAACCACCCATGGTGTATAACCATAATTTGTAAGTAACCACTCCTTAGGGATAGCCATTATACTCAATAAATGAAACAAATGAGCAGCAAGACCAGATACTATATAAAATACCAGGTATCTACCACTACCCATTGCATTTTCAACATATAATCCAAAGAAGTATAGAAATAACATATTGCCGATTAAATGATATAAATCTCCATGTAAGAACATCGAGGTAAATAGTGTCCATAGCCTTTCACCACGTATAATAGCTATTGGAATGGCACCTAACTCTTGATAGACGTCATCTGGAGTTAATGCATACGGCACTAATGTTGACGGTGAAGCATTGGTTATAAAGAATATGATGACGTTTATAATAATCAATAATATCGTTGCCTTAGGTACTCTCCTAAGCCTTATACCTTCGATATCAATAGGTAGTCCGCCAGCCAAATGATCACCGTCATAGCCTACACTACTTAATTATGGATACATATACATATGTCAATACCTTTCATAAATAAATATGCTCTCCAACGCATATCTATTTTAAGAAACTAAGTATTCCAGAACTGATCTTTATCAATATGATCTTCTTCCTTGCAGGTAAACTTACATTATATACTGGAACCTTATTAACCAATATCTTCTCGTAAACACCGTTATGTGCATGCCCATGAATTACTATATTAAATAGCCTTGGATCAATTATTTTCTCCATGGCCCTTGATGCTAAGTAAGGCCATATTCTACGTGGTTCCCCATGAAGATTTCTATATGTAACACCATAATGAGATACTAGTATCAATTGATCAACTTTATTTCGTATGCTTAAAGCTAATTCTTTAATTTTTGATGGTAAATTTCTATAGTACTCTTCAATACCTTGTATATTCTTTGTTTGCCAAGGAGTCGGTTTGTCAAGTGCTCCTCGTGTACCTATGATCCCTATTCTTAGACCTTTTCTCTCAAGAATTATATATTCATCATTAACCCATTTAATCCTCGGATAACTCTTCTTATATCTTTCCTCATAACCTCTATATTCCTCATTACCAAAAATACTAATGATCTCTACATCGCTAAATACATTATATGTTATATCTATGACAGGCTTTAGCGAGCCTATATCATTTCTATTAACCATATCACCAGCCCATATAAATAGATCCGGTTTTACATTTAGTGCTTTAAGAGTCTTAGAATACAAGTCTAAATATCTCGGACTATGCACATCAGCTGTTACTGCAATCATTAATTGACTCAAGACCCTACACCATAGCTTAAACCGACTATATTCTCATTTTATCTATATTATAAGCTAACTAAGGATTAATGATTTCTCCATTTAATATTGAACCCTAAGCTAACATAGATAGGCTTATAAAAAAGTTATAAAGCATCAAGTAACTTAGAATATAGAGGTAAGAAGTACTAAGGGTGAATAAGATATGACTATAGGATTGCTCAAGGGAATTAATGTTCCAGGCCACAGAGGTTGGACTACAGTCAAGTGTAGTATATGTAAGAAAGAGCTAGATCTATTCGATGCAGTTGAAAGCGGAGATGCATATATATGTTCTAAATGTAATAGTTTCTTCTGCGCGGCCGATGCCAAGCGTGTAAAATACAGATGTCCTTATTGCCGCACAGAACTACAGCCCTATTATTAAGGATCATTAAGCTCTATCCTTATTGCCTTTTCCGGACATAACGGTATACATCCATAACATTCTATACAATCTTCTTCTCTAGCATATAACTTACCTCCTCTAACATAAAATACTAATGCCGGACAATACTCTATACATAATCCGCATAGATCGCATTTTTCGTAGTCAATAATTAATCTCACCAATACCACGCAGACCTCTATAGATACTACTCTACAAATCTATTAGTAGTTAGAAATTTATAATAAATGACTTGGTAATTATGGAAGAAATGAAGGATGTGAGGGAATGTATATGCCGCGATTAGTTGCTGATATGCATATACATTCCACTATAAGTGATGGTAGAGCTAGTCCTACAGAGATACTTTATGCGGCTATGAATAAAGGACTTAATATAATATCTATTACGGATCATAATAGTTTTCGAGGATCATTAATGGCGAGGAAAGTCGCATCAGGAATTGAGGGTGCACCGATCATTATTATAGGTAATGAGGTTAGAACTCAATATGGTGATGTATTAGTTTATTGTATTGAAGAGCCAGATATACCGTTTACATTGCCGGAACTAATAGATCGAGCTCATGAAGAGAATTGTCTTGTTGTACCAGCTCATCCATTCGATATATTTCGTCTAGGAATAGGTGATATGATTTATGAGTTTAATGGCTGGGATGCATTAGAGATATGGAATGCTAGTGCATCTCACGGATCTAATAAGAAGGCTATAAAGGCTGCTAAGATACTTGGATTACCGGGACTAGCTAATAGTGATGCACATATACTTGAGTATATTGGTTCAGCCTATACTGTTATAGAGGTTGATGATTACAGTGTTGAAGCCGTACTTGAAGCTATTAGAAAAGGCAGGGTACATCCTCACCCAGGGTACCCCCCTTTTAAACATGTTATTAAGAGGTTTGCATGGGGTTTTAGAAGAATAATTAGGAAATGAAGCTATTATAATTTATTAATTACTGACATAAAGATCCTAAGTACTCACAAAAATATTGCCTGTTAATTAGAATAAGTAAATGTATTATCTATAGAAAGATAAATAGTTGTATAATACAGCTTATTCTAGTTTAATCCGTTATTTTTTTTCCTGATACACAATATAAATCTTTGGGGAATAGTTGTGAGATGTATAAGCAATAAGGTTCTTATTGCAATCATTATCATAGTAGCGGTTTTCGCAGCACTGTTTACGATAGGGCTAATCTTTAGTGTATTCCAAGGAATTGAATCGGTTCGAACAGGGGAACCTAATAAAATAGGATTATTTATGGTAGCAGGTGATCCTGAGGCCAATGAATATTATACAATATACTTAATGTTAAAGGATGAAAAGCAAGCCGATATAGCCGCTGATGGTGTAATCGAATTTAGCATAATTGATAACAAAGGGAATATATTATATAACGAGAAAAGAAATGTGACGGCAAAGGATTTCCAGATCTATGAGCATAAAATTTTTGGAGGAAAATTCATTGGCTATAGTTGGGATGTACCAATAAATAAAGTTAAACCTGGGATTCCTGACAGTCTGGGCTATGGAAAAGCTGAAATAACATTTATTACAAAGAGTGGGAAGGAACTACATAGTAGCTATGATTTAATAAAAATTCCTAAACTTAAACCAATAAATATCAAGACAGTTAATATTGAGGTTATAGGACCATACTCAGATGACGTTACTGCATATGCTTTTCCACCATTCGGCGAACAATACGGAGAAGCTGAAATAGAATTATCGATCTCATACTTTACCTTTTCAGGACCAGAGATTATTAATATTACTAAAATAGAGATTGAGCCTTCAGATCTAGAAGTAGTAAAAATAGAGCCTTCACTCCCCCAACAAATAGTAAACAGCAAATCTAAAAACTTTATAATAACAGTTAGTGCTCCAAATGGTTTCGAGGGAGTTTTAACAATCAAAATAATTCTATCAGGATAACTCGAAGCAATATAAGATAGACATCAATGAAAGTGTATATCACATAGTAATGTAATCATTTTTTAAACAATAACTGTTAAATAATATTTTATCATATATTTTCTCTTTATGATGTAACAGCTACAGCTATGTAAAATTATTGATGTAAGGAAATTAATATGGTATATAGCTAAAGATTCATTATTTTACAAGGACAAGACCTGCACCAAGATCCTCTCCAGCTGGGGTCTTGTCCTTGTATAGTTCTACCTTGTCAAGTCTATGTAGATCAATGATCTCGTTTAATACTGGGGCTAAATATTCTGGGACATATAGTTTACCGGGTAATGGCTCTCTAAACCTTATATTGTGTTTCTTCTTATAGCTCCAAATAGCAGAGTTTACCTCAATAACTTTTTCAGCAAGATCGGGGCTCCATTCAAGCCATTCCTTCTTAGGCTCAGGAAATCTCTCCTTATGGACCGTTTTACCGTATAATCTACGGTATATACCATCTGTTACGAATGGCATTATTGGAGCTAATGCACGCAATATATTGTCTAATACACTGTATAGCGTGTACCATGCAGCCTCTTGTTCCTCTCTAGAATACTTATTGTCCCTATTATATGCACGTGCCTTAACAAGTTCTATGTAGTGAGATGCAAAGTAGTTCCATGTAAACTGGTATATCTCATTAATAGGTTCATAGACATCTAGACCACTATATGCCTTATCTATTTTCTCAAGAACCCTTGCAAGTTTAGCTAGTGTAGCTTTATCAATAGGTCTTAGATTAACCGGTTCCTTATCGGGCATTGGAAATGCTGATATAAAACGAGCTATATTCCATAGCTTTGTAGCAAATAGTAGGCCTGTACGTATCATTTGCTCTGAGAAACGATAGTCATAGCCAAGTTTACTGGCCGCTGCACTCCAGAAACGAAATGCATCAGCACCATATTTCTCGAGATAAGGCTCTGGATCAATAACATTACCCTTACTCTTATGCATAGCCTCGCCCTTCTCATCTAATCCCATACCAGTTATACGTACCCATTTAAACGCTGGTTTACCAAGTAATTGGTATACACGTAGTATGGTATAGTATAGCCATGTACGTATAATGTCCTGGCCTTGAGGCCTCATGGTATACTTAAAGGCTTTCCTAAATAGCTTCTCATCCCTCATATAACCAGTTACATACAATACTGATATACTGCTATCAAACCATGTATCAAAGACTTTCTTCTCACCAATAAGCTCCTCCTTAGGAGCTCCACATACTGGACATTTATCCCATGGAGCAGGATCGATCCATGGCCTATGGTATTTACCAGGCTCAGGCAGAAGTACTGCACCACATCTACGGCATCTCCATATAGGTACTTCCGTTGCATAATATCTATCTCTACTAATAGGCCAATCAGTTGACAAACTATCGATCCAGTCTAAGAGTTTCCTGCGATGCATTTCAGGCCTAAAGTCCATTCTATAGATTAGGTCCTTAAGCTTCTCCTTAAACTCTAGTTGTTTCAAGAACCACTCTCTAGTATGTATGATCTGTATTGGTGTTTTACACCTCCAGCAAACAGGTATACTATGTTTAATCTTTTCCTTTTTAACTAGCAATCCATTGGCCTCAAGAAGCATCGCCATTTTCTCTCTAGCTTCATCAACTCGTAGACCAGCAAGTGGTCCAGCCTCCTTAAGCATTCTACCATCTTTACCTATGATTATCTTTGGCTTAAGGCCTAGTTCGCGAAACATCTTAACATCAGCCTGATCACCATAGCTACATACCATAACCAATCCAGTACCAAACTCTGGATTAACTTCTTGGTACCCAGTAATGATCATTTCATGCCCATAGATTGGTGCAATTGCATGAAGTCCTTCAAGCCTCTTATACCTCTGATCATCTGGATGATATACAAGTGCTGCACATGAACGGATCATTTCAGGCCTCGTAGTAGCTATAATGACATCTTCACCAGTCTCCTTAACACGGAACTTAACATAATATAAGTAGCCCATAACCTCCTTATGCTCTAGTTCTGCATCAGCAAGTGTTGTACGACAGCGTGGACACCAATTAACTGGTCTCTCAGCTTCATAGATTAACCCTCTTTTATAAAGTTCTATAAAAGTAGCCTGCGTAATTCTTCGATACTCCGGAGAATCAGAGCCGTTTCTCCAATAATCAAAGCTACATCCCATTTTCCTCCATATCTTAACGATCTCTCTTTCAGCATGATCGAGGAATTCACGGCATAGTTCTAGAAATTTCTCTCTACCTTCTGGAGTACTTGCAATCTCGTGAGGATTTACACCGTATGCCTTTTCCACTTGTACTTCAACAGGTAATCCATTACGATCGGTATAAAATGGTACTAATACATTATACCCCTTCATCCGAAAATATCTAGCAACCATATCTATCTGTGCATAATGAGCTGCTCCACCAACATGCCATTTACCACTTGCATAAGGAGGAGGTGTATCTATAGATATAATATCCCTAGGATCATCTTCACTAAATATAAATTTATATAGACCCTCTTCCTCCCAAAGTCTATATAGTTTTTCTTCCTCATCTATACTCCAGCGTTTTTCTTTAATCCTTGGCTTAAACTGTATCGACAAACAGGTATCACCACATAACCTCTACTAGTCGATATTGAAGAATTATGAATATCCTTAAAATTGTTTACCATAAATCTTAGTTAAGAAGAGATTATGGCTAATCTTTACATTCTATATCCTCTACATCCCTGAAGACGCATCCAATTAATATCCACGACTTATAAAATAATTCCGATATATCATTATACGTCAGTTTCTTATCACCAGAAACCTTGTAGCGTACATTAACAGTTTCAAATCGATCCTTAGCTTTAATACCAACGATTTCTGCATCGATAAAATATTTTGACAATTCACCAAATACTTTATTTAATTCATCCTTGGAAACTTTGTAGTAAAGTATGCAGTAATTTTTGTCATCAATACACTCTATAGAATCCGTGTTCCATAGCCAAGTATCCCTATATACATCGACAGATATGATTAATCGATCACTCAATTCTATAACAAGAACTCTCCAATAATCATGAAACCAGTATTCACTAATGTTTCCCAGGAACTCCAAGCTATACACAGCACCTCATAAGATTACAGTCTATGAATACATTATTACGAAAGAAGTATATAATTTAAGCTAGGGCCTAATCCATAGATCAGTCACATTAACTGTAAATCCAAGCTCCTTAGCTATTTTATAGGCTGTATCAATTTCCTTATGTGTTAATCTTCTATTTATATCTGGATATTTATCCGGTTGACGGGCTACAATGTGTTCAGGCCTATATTGATCCATTATATTTACTATAGCCTTAGGTGTATGCTTAGCTATCCATTCAAGAATAGGCTTTGTACAACAATCTATATGGTTCGGTAGTACTAGATGCCGTATGATCATGTCCCCATTATTATATGCTATTTCTAGATTTCTAGTAACTACTTCAAAATATCTCGGTACAAGCGATAATCTCTTAGCACACTCGTTATTACCGTACTTAAAGTCTGGGAGCCATATGTCTATAACATCTTTTAATAGTTCCATAGACTCTATTGTTAAATACATGTTGCTATTCCATAGCTGGGGCACATTAACTTCAAGGTAACGAAAACTCTCAAGAATAAATGGTATATGGGGAGTGGGATCGCCCCCAACATGATTAATATTCCTGGCACCCGTTCTCCTTAACTCTTCTTGAATCTTAGCTAGAGAACGTGAGTTAACCCTAATACCATGCCTAGGATATACTTGGCTTATGTCATAATTTTGGCAAAATCTACACTTTAAATTACAGCCCCCATAAAATATTGTTCCACTAGGCACTAGAGGCGCCTCTTCACCCATATGATGGAAGTAACTATGTACTATACAGTCCTTATCCATATGACATACTCCCGCTTCCCCTTTCAGACGATTTACACCACACCTTCTCTCACACAATGAACACGATTCAAGTATTTTTCTTGCAATAGCGATCTTAACATCTAAGAAGCTGTACTTAGGCTTTTCCAATTCATTAATTGATAGCTTGCCTTCACGGATCGCATTAAATATTTTTTGAAATTCTTTTTCTGCCTTCTTGTGCACACTCCATAACTCTTTAATTGATCCCTCATGATATGGATCAGTATCTATCGGTACATGTTTAGCTATAATGAATTTAGCAGGTTTCTCATCTCTCATAACCCTATAATACCAATTAAGCCTCTCTTTAATTAAATCGTGATGCCACACACTAAAAGAGTCTGGACGATATATAAGTATTGTATACAGATCAAGGGGTCCCGGCAATTCTCTTCAAAACCCCGATCCCAAGTAAATTTACACCATGTTTAAGGAGGACTTCATGTAAGCGCGATAGAGGTAAACCTATTACATTATATGGATCGCCTCTTATTTCTTCAATAAGTAGGCTACCAAGTCCCTGCAATGCATATGCACCAGCTTTATCAAGTCCTTCAAGACTTGCTAGGTACAATTTCAATTCTTCATTACTGAAATTTCTCATCTTAACATGTGTCACTACAGTAAATTCATCAATACTATGATCCATTAGATCTAATACAACGACCCCCGTTATTACACGATGCCATTTACCACGTAATTTCTTAAGCATTTTTGCAGCATGTTCTACAGATCTAGGCTTACCATAGATCCTATTTTCAGAATCAACAATAATAGTATCGGCAGCAATAAGTATCGCATCGCGAGGAATATACTTATTTCCAAGTACAGATCTTATTTTATGACGAGCATTTTCAATAACAATTTCTTCTGGGGTTCCTATTTGACGTTCAAATGTATTCTTAGGTTGAATGATTATAGGATCTATTCCTAAATTCTTTAGTAAATCTATCCGTCGCTTACTAGCAGTTACTAGAACAATCCTTTTCAATTTAATCACCTATCATCAATATATCCTTTACTTATCGATTTTCGGATTCTCCATACTAATTATTATGTTTGAGTTACCTGTTCTCTTTATTATATTATGTATCCTCGTTTACATACTTTTCACATATAGACGTTATTTTCATTTAAGAAGCCCACATACAAAGGACTTCTAATAGGGGAGAATATATTCTGGGCTTAAATAATGAGTTAAATCTTTATACAAATAAGTATCAATGATATAAAGATTATTTACTCTAGCAAAGCTCATAACACTACATTCATTTCTTAGCGAGTACAAGTTTTCCTGGAGTTACAAAAGCCCTACCTCTAAGATGCAATAGTATCTTAGCCTTCTTAAGATCCCACCCATATCTTGTATATAAATCGCTTTTAACATGGCCTGCAACTATGCGTGCTATAAATAAAGAACATTCTCCAGCTTCAATTACTTTCTCTAATTGACACTCAAGGAATCCATAACACCCTCTAATACCCGGGACAGAAATCACTTTAGACTCTATAGGTTCTAGTCCCAGGAGCTTCCACTTATCAACTTTACGTCCACTTAATGTTCCAGCTTTATAGACCAAATCAATATGTTCTTCCCCAACAAAGTTTATTGTAAACTCTTTTGTCTCCTTAATTAATTCATGAGTATATGATTCCTTGCCGATAGCCAAAGCTACTAAAGGTGGTTCTTCACTAATTGGTGAAACCCATGACGCGGCCATGACATTAAATCCTCCATTAGGTTTACGTGTTACTATTAGATACGCTGGTCTAGGATGCAACACGTAATAGTCAGTAGGATCTATCTCCATATATACACTCTTCACCCCTTCTTCACCTCTGAGGCGGTCCCATAACCCACATATACTATTTTATCTGGATTTAGAGCTTCTAATACTTCTGCCCTATTAGTTGCTACTATCAATGTTATACCAGCCTTTCTAGCTAGAACACCTATTTTTCTAGCAACACGTTGTGCTGTTAAAGAATCAAGATGGGCAGTAAACTCATCGATAATGAGGAGATTCGGTTTTTCAGCTAACAAACTAGCTAATTTAGCTCGTTCTTTCTGCCCAGTTGATAGCTCAGTGAATCGTGCTCTATAGAATACCGCATCGCTTAAACCGACCATATTTAGTACTTCAACAGCGGCTACGTGATCTTTTATCTTTGAATATACATGTTCTAATAGTGTTTCAGAACCATATTTAGGTTCATGCTCTCCAGGAAGTAGATAAGCAAGCCTAGTATTTTCAGATATGTATATTTTGCCTAATGTAGGTTTATACATGGGATCGACCTCCTTATTACGATCTATAGCTCCAATAATCATTCTCAATAATGTCGTCTTACCAGCACCACTAGCACCTACAACAGCAACTATACTGCCCGGCTCAATAACTAGATTAACATCCTTCAACACATATTTCTCGATTACTCTCCTTTCAACACCAAATGCTACAAGTATATCGCGGAGCATAGGTGATAATCTATTGATGTCTAATTCACTCGAAAATACTTTAGTAAGACCAACTATTTTTATGGGTTTTGATAATTTATCTACAACACCATAGCTACTTCTATACAACTTACCTTTATGCATCATTCCTATAGAATCTGTCTCAAGATATTTTTGAATGTATTTTTCAGCTTCATCAGTTAAGGGATACATTAGAACGGGTCTACCACTACCAGTATCCCACATATATTTAAAGCCAGCCTTTTCAAAGAATGGATTATAACGAGCCATCATAGCAATTGTTTCGATTATATGTTTATTTCTCTTCATCTCTGGTACCCGCCTTTCACGTATCCATTCAATTGCTAATTGTACAGCTGTATATCCTAGTCCATCGCCACGATAATCAGGATGAACAACAACACGAGCTATACGAGCAGCTGCAGTATTAGCTATTTTTAAAGCTTTTTCTGAAACCTCTTCACCAACTATTGCCCTTGCTAATTTACGGCTACGATATATCCTTACTAGTTCACGATACCTTGCTATAATGGGTTTTTTCTCCTCTAACGCGGTAGGCCAGTATGTGGGATGAAACCAATCACGTGGAAAAACCTTTTCCCGTATCATTTTTTCAATTTTACCATCTGGTAGACGACGATTCATCAAAGGTATCGGTGTATCAACACGTACATAAGCTACAATCCTAGGTTCAAAAGGTCTCCTATTAGCAAGCTCTATAATCAGGAAACGACTGCTTGGTAAACTACCTCTGATCTCTTGCAACTTCATAGGTACTTTATGCTCTGGACATAATGGCTGGACATTCGCTTCATAATATGATCCGCATACTGGGCATCTCCATATAGCCACTAGTTCTTCTTTACTAGCATAATGGTATTGTTCTAAACCGACAATCTCCATGTAGTCCTCTTCTGATACCGCTTCACGAGCTATAACAACATATTCATAGACAGTCTTCGTCTCAAGAGGATCTTTTCTGGCAAGCCTAAACTCTTTCCTCCATGGAGGCCATACTTTGATTTCCTCTCCACGCCATATCCTATAGAGCTCATAATCATTTTGTCCGAGAATCCATGTAGTACCTACTCTCTTAGGTTCATCTTTTAACATAACTCTTACTCGTTCACCACGGCTAAACCATTGAGCAATAGTACCTGTCATTAAAAGATTAACTGGTTTACCATCTATATCTACAGTTAATATACCGAACCATCTATACCCTCGTCGCTCCATAGTTTTAAAGGGTTCTTCAATAACCTTTGTCTCAATAGATAAGGATTTGGTTGAGCCTTTTTCAGACAATATAATCATCTCCTTACATTAGTTTTAATTAATCATTCAAACACTATATAGTTAGTGCTTTATTTATTATTTTCAAGAAATATACCTAATAATTTATTCATGGATATGTAAAATTCTTTAATAAACAAATCAAGCTTAGGTAAAATACCTTCATAGCCTAAAGCCTCTTTTCTATCATAAAGATAAATACCATCTTCTACATCAGCTCTTAAATTAGCTTTATTCAAAGCCCCTTTTCCAATAGTATTTATTCCCAGTTCCTTAGCAAGCTCGATTTCAAAGGGACATGCATGGCAATACTTAAGTCCTAATCTACTTGCAATTCTCCAAATATCAATTACCCCGATCCTACCTCCATAATTATATGTGATGTCCCTAGCTATTGCTTCAAGAAGAGAAGTATTTCCACCATGCCCATTAACTATGATCAATCCCTTAAAACCATTTATGCTTGATACAGATAGGTAAATATGGACAATAAGCCATTGGAATAGTTCCCTATCTAAACTAATAGTGCCTTCATAATTAGTCCATTCAGGTGAATATCCATAATATAATGGCGGTAATAGGATGAGGCATTTTTCACTAGAGTTTATCACTTCTTCGATAACTCCCTCTTTTAAATATTTTCTAATAAGTCTATCAGTAATTAATGCATCAACAGCTAGTGGAAGATAGGGGCCATGATACTCCAGGCTTCCGATAGGTAATAAAACCACTTTATTTATACATTTAGTAATCGATTCGCCTGAGTGGCATGTACAGTCTATAATCAATATATACCACCTAACAAGTAAAATCTACGGACATGAAATAATTAGGTGTTACGATAATGTCTAGGGAATATACAAAATACCGTGAAAAAATCCTCAAAGGATCTATTATTTCTGCTTTATTATGGCTAGGCCTACCACCATTAGTTAACCAGTTAGTGCAAGTTTCATATAACATAATTGATTCTATATGGCTTAGCCGACTACAAGATATAGCTTTAGCCGTACCTCGCCAGATATGGCCATTACTATTTCTAACTTTTACAATAGGTATGGGGATATCTATAGCTAACATAGCTCTTATATCACAATATGTTGGTGCCAAGAAATATGATGAAGCAGATCACGTAGCTAGCAATCTGTATTTCTTCCTTATCTTTCTAGGAGTAATTATTGGACTGGTATTCTATAGTCTTAAGGAGTATATTCTACTATACATAATGCATGTGCCCCCGGAGATCTATGAATGGAGTGTTGAATATGCAGGTATAATTAGTATTGGCGTACCATTTGGTATGATATCATTCGCGTTCACAACTATATTACAAGCCGTAGGTGATACACGCACACCTACTATACTACAGTCAGTATCAGCATTAATGAATATCTTTTTAGACCCATTACTGATCTTCGGCTTTAAGATTGAATTCGCCGGGATAGTATTTGGAATAGAGCCTATGGGTGTGACAGGTGCAGCATTGGCTACAGTTATATCACGCATAATAACCACTTCCGTTGGTATGTATCTATTATTTAAGGGTTATCGAGGAATAAGAATAGTTTTTACAGGACTCAAGTTTGATAAACAATGGTTATTAGCTAGCCTGAGGATTGGTGGACCTGTAATGATTCTTCGTGCAGCAAACGTGGCTTCATTCACTATATTACAAATAATCGTCAATGGATTTGGTGTCGAGGCGGCTGCAGCATTTGCCATAGGCCTCGTAGTTATTAATTTATCCGATGCGATCCTATGGGGATTTAGTCAAGCAGTATCTATTATGGTTGGACAGAGCCTTGGAGCCGGATACTATGAACGTGCTAGAAAAGCTGTTTATAAGGCTTTAATGATGGTTTTAGCCCTGACAATTATTGGCGTAGTTATTGTTATCAGTTTTAGAGACCCACTTGTATCCTTATTTACAAACGATCCATTAATTTCATCAATGGCTTCCAAACTTATTGAGATATTCGCTTTATCAATACCATTCTTTGGAGCATTCTTCATATCTATGAGTGTAGGTAATGGCTCCGGCCATACTCTACCACCATCACTTATCGGACTGATTAGATTATGGGTTATTAGAATAGGTATTGGATACTATTTATCAGTTATCATGGGATTAGGTATTGAATGGTTATGGATAGCTATGGGTCTCAGTAACGTGTTTGCAGGGATAACAGGTATTATATGGATAATATTTGGCAATTGGACCTTACCAGTAATCAATTCTATCGGAGGCTCAGCTATGGGAGGCAAAAGCATAGGCAAATTGGGCAAAGATCTCTCGAATAGAATCAAGAGAGAGGATTAGACCATAATCACTAATGAATTCCTTAGCCATTTCATCGATTTTCTTAAATGGACTAATATATCTACCCATGAGCCATACTATAGTATCTAACAATATACAGGGAATACCTGAGTATTTAGACAATATAAACCATGCTTCAATAATGTCGTGCCTATATCTGCTTTGCATAAACTTGTGTACTAAATTTCTTAAATCTTCCAGACGGATTTTATCAGATGTTTCAATAAGTCCGCTAGTAAATGATATATAAGCAACCCTTCTATCAATAGGCATTGGAATCCTAGGATCAGGTACCGTATTTTCACACATAATGTGTGCCCCATAATAATACATTTTGATGGAAAAAACAATAGTTTTAGCATACATTGGCTGTTTCATAATCACTGATAGCATTTTCAAAAGCATATATTGATCAATACTATACAAGCATGGACTAGTATACAACATGTCAATAATTCTTGAGGTAAGAAAAATCCTTAATCTCCTAAGCTTATTCCGTATCTGTATTCTATTATATTTGGTATGTTTTATGAGAAAATCTGTAAATAGGTCGTATAATCTATTATAATCTGATATTTCAGTTTTAGCGAAGAAGTTGCCTACTTCATTCCAATAATCTTCACCCTTTCCACTTAATTGATAACTAATTAAGGAGTTCGCAATAGTAATGATAACTGATAAACCCTTATCTCTTGTAGACAAATAGATCTTCCTCAAAGCCTTATATTGAGGATCCATTTCAATAATAGCATTTAAGTTGTTCTCATTAAATATTTCTTTAAGTATCTTTCCAATTTCCCTAGCCCTATATTTATTTACCTTAAGCAAGCTCCATAAAGCACCATAGTATCCCATTTTTCTATTATAGATAGATATAAGTAGGTATTTAATGTGTTTATGAAATGGAAGTACAGGTGATCAATAGATGTATATAATGGCAATTATAGTAAAAAGTAAAGAGAAGGAATACTTGATAGCAGATATTGATAGAGGAGATAAAGTTCTATTGGTAGATTTAGATACTAATTCTAAGAATATCTTGGAAAAACCTACAAGAATTGATGACTTGGAAGATTTTTTAGAAAAATATAACCCCGCTATATTAGTCTGCAAATCTATAAATACCGAGTTAAGACTAGCTATTGAGGAGTCAGGGGTTAAAGTTATAAGCAACGTTGGCGGTAAAGTAAATGACTTCCTAAAAGAGATACTATAGAGGTGATTAATAGTGCCTGCACCTGTAGTTGGAAGGCATGTTTATGCGGATCTTTATGGATGTCCTAGAATTGTTCTCGAAAATAAGGACTTACTAGTTGAAGCTGTTAAAAAAGCTGCGGAAGTAGCTAATGCAAAGATCTTGGAAATTAAATCATGGACAGTTGGTGGAGAGCATGGTGGTATATCAGTTATTGCACTTGTCGTTGAAAGTCATATAGCGATTCATACATGGCCCTTAAATAACTATGCTACAGTCGACGTATATACTTGCGGTGAAAAAAGTGATCCTTGGAAGGCGTTTAAGTATCTAATTGATGTTCTCAAGCCTAAACATTATGTTGTACATTATAGTGATAGGAGCCAGCTTCCAATTGAAATTTAATACACCATGATCCCTGCTTTCTCGCTAAAGTTCATAACCATTATGCTTACTACTCTTCCGCCTTTTATCCTAACGACAATGTCTTGTCCTGATAAAAACTCCTCATCGGCATCCTCTATATCATAGCCAAAATTTATGTATAGTATATCATTTTGTTTATCATATTCCATCCATATCTTATCCAGATCTCTAATTCTAAATTCCTTATTTCCATTAGTTTCTTTACTCATTTATAATACCACCTATAGCTTGTTATATCCTATGGAAAAGTATACTTATTAAAAATATTTGAAGAAATCTAAATAATAGCTATAGTTATATCTGCAAAGTCCATCGGTAGAGGCAAGCCCTTGGATTTATATTCTTCGTATTTCCTTTCAAGAAATGACTTGAATACCGGACAATTATCGAATCTTCCATCACGATCACATTTTGAGCCCAGAGTTAGAAAACATAGCATAGTCTTCTTATCGTAGTATGGACAAATCTTGTGATGATGTTTAGCGCTTCTAAGCATTCTATTGACCCACTTTTGCTTCTCATCTATCTCAGGTCTAGTCTTTTGTTTATCTTCAAGTGCCTTTCTTAGTTCATCGTCTGAAACCTTAGAAACCATATTCTTCACCTCCTTTATACAGAACTATTAGGTACATTTTATTATGATCGTTAATTGTACTAAACTATTTTTCTAACAATAGGATAGTATATCAGATGTTATAAAGATTTTTACTAGTTAAGACTCATAGTAAATATTAATACTATCTATACTATCTATTATATAGACAGTAGTCTATATCATGAGTCTTTGGACTAGTTCGATTGTTAAATTTTTTATACTACAGTCTCTTCTTACCATTATGATAATGCTGTGTTCTGGTGTATCGGATAATGATTAGTATGTGGGAAATTATATGGACGATTATATTATTTATTTGGGTTATGATAGTGGTGCAACCATTAACCTTAACTTTTTATAAATGGGCTAAAAAACGGGGCATTAAAGAAAATAAGATCATATATTATAATCGTAAGATAATACATATGCTTGCCGGAGGCCTTGTAGCGCTACTTGTACCATTTCTTTTTGAGACCCCATTACTCCCATTTACACTAGCCATGGTCCTAGCTGTATTAACATATATACCTCATAAAACTGGTAAGCTAATGTATTGGTTTCAAGTAGAAGATAACATGTATGAGGTTAACTTCTGTATTATGTGGGGGACAGTTATAGCGGCATCTTGGATAATATTTGGAATGAATCAGCAGGCATACTGGTATGGCGTTGTACCAGTAGCGTTCATGGCTTTTGGAGATGCAGTAACAGGTTTAGTTCGGAATATGATGTACGGTAAAAGAACTAAATCATGGTACGGAAACCTGGCAATGCTGGCTGTAACGGTGCCAATAGGTGCTGCAGTAATAGGATTACCTGGAGCAGTTGCGGGAATCCTGTCAAGTATAGTTGAACACTTCGAAATACCGGGTATCATAGACGATAACATAACAGTACCACTAGTTGGTTTCTTAACACTATTGGGGTTCAATTACTTACCAGTAACGATCTAAAATGGTGCGGGGGGTGGGATTTGAACCCACGCCGGCCTACGCCAGCGGATCCCCCAACGGCGGCGAAGAGCTATTGTTCCGCCGAAATCTCTTGAGTCCGCCCCCTTGGACCAGGCTCGGGCACCCCCGCTTCTATTATTGAATGTTTATTATTAGGTGTTTTTATTCTTTTGTTACAGGCTTTATTACTGTTCCGGGATTTTCTCCTCTATCAACTATATCTAGTATCTTCCTAGGACTCCTATAATACAATATATAGATCTTTATGCCGCTCCTTTCCATTATATCTACGGCATGATTATCTAGTAACCTGTATTCTCCAGGTAATGTACCTGTTTCCATGTATCTTCTTAACTCTAGTGATGTTATTTCCTTTAATGGTTTTGCATTAGGATCTTTTTTAGGATCACTTGTATAAACATGATCTATTGCCGCTAAGTCTATTACCATATCAACTCCTAAGGCCTCCGCTGTTTCAAGAGCTACAGCCGCCGTTGATTGACCAGGCATTAATCCGCCTAATAAGAACGCTTTGTAATAAGGTAAAACCCTTCTAAGTGTTTCAAGATCTTTTATAGGTAGGGGATAGGAATATGGATATAGAGCTGAAGCAAGTAATAAGGCATTTAATCTACTAGACCATATTCCGATAATGTCTAGAATGTAATTATTATTTACACCTAGATTACGTGCTAAGTTTATATACCTCCTTGCCAACATTCCTCCACCTGCTATTATAGCTAATTTATAATTTCTATTAATAAGATCCTTAAAGATCTCTATGTAACTTTTTATTAATTCATAATTATCATTATTAAAGGCCTTACCAGTAATTTTTATGACCAAAAATTTTTCCATAAATTATCCACCATAAAA
Organism: uncultured Desulfurococcaceae archaeon; assembly: GCA_964531225.1. Taxonomy (GTDB): domain Archaea; phylum Thermoproteota; class Thermoprotei_A; order Sulfolobales; family Desulfurococcaceae; genus CAZHDB01. The sequence continues at coordinate 3,520 of CAZHDB010000002.1, read as the reverse complement.
TAGGAATGGTTAAGCATTATTTAAAGTGTTCTAGTCTATGATATACTAATAATAAAGACTTAATTAAAATAGTCATGCAAGAATTATTTAAAGACTGCTTATATAAGACCAAGTTTTACATTTATTTATAGTATATAGTGTATTTGGGGAGCTCTAATTGTGCGGTATTATTGGACTTACATGCTTAATGAATAAGACCCCAGAGAAACCAGCTGTTATGACGTATAAGGGTTTGTTAAGGCTAGAATACCGTGGATACGATAGTGCCGGTATAGCATGTATTTCTAGCGGTAGAATTATTGTTTTGAAAGGAAAGGGGAAAATATCCGAACTTGAAGTTAAACTTGGATTCTCCAAAGTTGATGGTTCAACTATTATAGGTCATACACGCTGGGCAACACATGGTGCACCTAATGATGTTAATGCCCATCCACATACCGATTGTAGTAGACGGATAGCGGTTGCCCATAATGGTATTATACAGAACTATCGTGAACTCAAGAGAATGTTGATTGAACGTGGTCATGTATTCCGTAGCGAGACAGATACGGAAGTGATACCTCATCTTATAGAAGAATTTTATAAAAGTACTACTAGCTTATATGAGGCATTTAAACAAGCCATTAGACTTTTAGAGGGTAGTTATGCAATTGTCATGATATCTAGTATTGAACCTGACAAGATCTTTTTTGCAAGAAAAGATAGTCCATTAATAATAGGAGTTGGTGATGGATACAATATTGTAGCTAGCGATATACCAGCTTTTCTAGAATATACGAGAAAGGCCATAGTTGTACATGATCATGAGGCTGGATTTGTATCTCCTAGGGAAATACATCTAGAAAATCTCTTAACGGGGGCCATGGTTGATTGGAAGCATAGAATTAGATTTATTGAATGGAGTATTGAGGATGCTACTAAAGCGGGTTATCCACACTTCATGATTAAGGAAATACATGAACAGCCTCGAGCTTTAAAAGATACATTGTATGGTATTAGAAAGGAAGTTGGTTTTCAAGAAGCTGTTAAATTGTTACTTGACGCACATAGAATATATGTTACAGCTGCAGGCACTAGTTTTCATGCAGGATTATACTATAGCTTATTAACATACAAGATCGTGGGTGTACCGGTTATACCGTTTATAGCTAGTGAGTATCATGTTTATGAAAAAGCTGCTAATAGCCGTGATGTATTAATTGTTATTAGTCAAAGTGGAGAAACTATTGATTCGCTCATGGCTCTCCGTGCCTTTAAAGAACATGATGCACGTATAATTGCTTTATCGAATGTAATTGATTCAGCCATCCCACGTGAAAGTGATATAGCATTGTATACTAGGGCAGGGCCTGAAATAGGCGTTGCTGCTACCAAGACCTTTACTACTCAAACAATAGCTCTTGCATGGCTTGCAGTGGAGCATGGCGAGGCCATGGGATCTCTAACAAGTTCTGAGGCTAAAGAACTTAAGGATGAATTACTTAAGGCACCCAAAATCGTTTCAAACATTATAGCATATACCGAGGATCAGGCTAGGAAACTAGCAGAATGGCTTAGTAGAAAGGATAATGCATATTATTTAAGCCGTGGTATAGGTGTTCCAGTTGCCATGGAAGGTGCTTTAAAGCTTAAAGAGATTGCATACATCCATGCAGAAGCCTATCCAGCAGGAGAAAGTAAACATGGTCCAATAGCGCTGGTCACAAAAGGATACCCAGTAATATTTACTATACCTTCAGATGATTACCTAGAAAAGCTATTACTCGGCAATATTCAGGAGATGAAGGCAAGAGGTGCAGTAGCTATTGGAGTCGCCCCAGAAGATACTAGTCTAGCAGATCAGCTTGACTATATGTTTCCAATACCACGTACCCATTGGATACTAACGCCAATAACACACACGCCTATAATGCAGTTATTAGCATATTATACAGCTGTGCAGAGAGGATACGATCCAGATAAACCACGTAATCTTGCAAAGACAGTTACAGTAGAATAATGAGCTGCCCGAGTATAAAGTTAAAAGTATAAGTTATATAAAAACATATTATGATTGAACTAAACAAGGATTCCAACTATAATCCTTGTATTGAGGATCGTCAAAAACGGATTATTTCTTTATTGCTATTAGTTAGATTCTTATATCATATTAGTTGGTAATATTATTAGGTGATGCCTTGAGACCCGTTGTACTTGCTGGAGGCGAGCCCAAGAGGATTAGTGTTCTCGTACCTTCTGGTAGGAGTAAGCATACTCTTCGCGTATTGGGTAAGCCTATAATCTATTATCCTATCCATGCCATTGAACATGTTCTTCGCCAAGATGTTGTTTTGGTATATAGTTATGAGGATGTTTTAAAGGAGGCTTTAAAGCATAGTAGGAGGCGTGTTATTGGCGTTAAGCAACAGGGATATGGTATTGAAGCTGCTATTATTTCTGCATCTAAAGAACTTAATGATGTTGATTACTTCTTATTAGTATATGGAGATCTAATATTTGACTCCAAGGCATTATCTAGTCTTGTTGATGTATTCTATAGTGTTGAGCCTACTGCAGCGATCCTGACTATTCCTCTTGAGGAACGTTTTGCGTATACATATGGCGTTGTAACTATTGATCTTAGCGGATTAGTTAAGAAGGTTATTGAAAAACCGACTAATATTGAGGAAATTGAGCGTCCAGCGTATACTATTGGAGGCGTATATATACTTCCTACATGGATCATTGATTATCTTGAAAGAGGGCTTAGTTTACCAGAAGCCCTCGCCAAAATAGCTAGTGATCGTAAGGTTATTGCTGTTCATTGGAGTGGTTTATGGATTGATATAGGATATCCAGCCGATCTGCTTGAAGCTTCCAGATTACTACTTGATAGAATACATGGACTACATATAGCCGACAATGTAGAGATCGAGAATAATGCATTGATAAAGCCACCGGTAATTATTGAAAATGGAGTCTACATAGATCATTATGCAGTAATTAAGGGTCCTGCATATATTGGGAGAAATAGTTTTATCGGTGCACATAGTTTTGTAAGGCATTACACAAGCCTTGAAGAACGTATTCGAATAGGTGCCTATACCGAAGTTAAAAACTCTAATCTACAGCCCCATATAGTTGTTGATAGTTTTTGTTATCTAGGCGATAGTGTTATTGGAGAAAATACTAGTATAGGAAGCCACGTTGTTACATTAAACGTGATTCCAAGCGAAGAAACACCTCCTCGTCTTAGAGAACACCTTGTATATCCACAATCAATTAAGAAAACAGTATTAAAGCTTGGAGCAATTATAGGTTATAATGTAAAACTGGGTGCAGGAACAATATTATATCCAAAATCAATAGTACAACCTGAAACACATATAGAACCTGGTACAGTATATAGAACAGGATTTGAATCTCAATAAACACTATCTATAATTTAGTCAGGTACTAATTATTTTATATATAATTTATATTTTCGAATAAAAATTCAAATTTTAAGACAATATTAAAAAATATAAAACAAAGATATAAA
>CAZHDB010000001.1:69490-145386 GCA_964531225.1 uncultured Desulfurococcaceae archaeon | reverse complement strand
TTATTGTGGATATAATCCTTGGATTCTCCGGATCAGATACATCATAGGTCTCAATCTTTAAAGCTGACATATCATCGGTAAACCCTATACCAAGCAATATTGTATCAGAAAGTGGATGTAGATACTCACTATATCCAGGCATTAATAGCTTACCTAGGAAAATTGGCTCATAGGGATTACTTAGATCAATAACTATTAATGGATCCCTTCTACGATATGTAATAAGGTATGCTCTTGTACCCATAAACCTAGCTGCATATATGTCCATTCCCGGCTCAATATTCTCTAGTTTACCAATAATTTCCATAGTAGTAATATTTACTACATATATCGAGTTTGAATCATTTGACCATACATGTGTTGCTATATAGAATAGATTGTTATATTCGCTATATGAAAATGGATCTAGTGTATATCCTGGTACATTGGCTTTTCCGATATATGTCATATTGAGATCATTTATTGCAAACCTATATATTATAGTCTCTTCTTCCCAAAATACTCTAGGCGCTACAGTAATAACTGGTTCAATCATAATAGTGGTGGTTGTCTCGTTACCTATTCTTTCTTCTAATACCTCTATAATCATCTCAATTCTTTGAGGCATAGGCATGGATTCATTGTTTATAATACCTATAATTGTTTCATTAAGTGTCTCAAGAGATATTTCTCCACCAATACTTGAAGTTAATCCAACAATACGTTCGGCATAAGCTGATCTATGCATTATGTATAGACTAGTATATGACATGTATATGTCCGATGCATCTTCTAGTATAAATGCATTGAATGCTTCCATAAATCGATCTAGATCTAGTCTATATACTATGACATATTTCTCAGGCATATCATCCTTAGGAGCTATAATTCGATTGGCTGCTATTTCTCTACCATTTATTGTAGGTATAATTATTTCGCCCTCATAATCATAGACAGGCAATGAAGTAATAATGTAGAGAGTACCATTATATAGTCTAGAACCTATTTCCCAGCCATCAATAGTTGTATTGAATACTAATGCTGGAGTACCACTTGACACGTTATAAATCAATAGTTTGGTTTGCTCAATGTTATAAGGATGCTCAATAGCAATCGATCCTACAATAGATTCATCAATCTCAACTGTTCTATACTCCCTAACAATATTATATTGTATTCTCGAACCAATGGCTATGAGTAGCTCATTATATACATATATACCTGATACAGTAATATTCGGTATCTCTATTACATTAACAATATCAGCTTCCTCCGGCGGATAAGCTTTTATAACATATATTCTAGACCATAATGTATTTTCTTCATATACTTTTTTGAGCAAGTATATGTATGTACCATCAGTCTTAACTATGTCAGCTTCATCTATTCCTTGAACTTGGACATTAGTCATTGAATAATATCTTCCCTCAACAGCGGAAGCTGTTTGTCCAAAAACTTGTGCACCAACCTTAGCTTCAGGAGCTAATGTTTCCACAAGTAAGAGATCAGTACGTGTCATAGTAGGTATATTAAATACGTTCATTAACTTCTCCATAACATTCCTGGATTGTACAAGATAACTCATTAGATCCTCTCTAGTACTAAATAACACTACGTCTCCAACATTATCTAAAGGTATCATCAATGAACCATTTCCTGTTAATGGTTTTTGTGTAATAGGGGTCTTAGGAGAAGGCGGTAAATACATCTCTGAAATAATAAGGATAGCAAATAATATTCCTATTATGAGTAATAAAGAACCTATTATTTTAAGATCTAAGCCTTTCAATATATTCAACCTCTTAAATTCCCCTAGGCTACTATATATAATTGTATATATATAGAACTAGTTACAGAGAGTTTATTGTCAATATATCCTTGACAGCATCATGAACTTCATGGTGATTGTTCCATTGAATACTGCAAAGGATTTTAGAATACTGGTTGCCGAGGATGCCTTAAATAAATTAGAAGATATCGTTAAATACCATAGACTCAATCTTCCAATCAACTGGAATAAAGTCTATAATATCATAAGAGATACAAGATCGTGTCTAATGAAGATCAAATATAGTTATTTGCCGCTAAAGAATCTTTCTAAAACAAATGAGATAAAGGACCTTCAGAATTATTCTATAGAACTAGCTAGGCATTTACTTGATAAACAACTCATACAGAAGTTTAATCCTGATCCATATAACCTAGCTATGGTAAGATACTGTCTACGAATAATATATGGCTTGAAATATAGGTTAATGCTTGGTGAAGATAATAAGCCATTTTATGCAGTCGATATAGAAGGTGTAGAAATAGTTAATGTAATTCGGCATCCAAGAGCTGAAAAACTATACATTACCAAAGCTGAAGGATTATTTCCATATACAATTATTACTAATATCGAAACTGTAAGGAAGGGAGAAACTAGAGCAGCAGCTATTCTTCCACCAGCAATTATTAGGGGAGAACTCAGCGAGGCCATGTATTGTAGTGATCCTATTCCAGCCAAATATAAAGGCAAGAGACCTCCTGAAAAACTAGTTAATACATCAGAGATCAATAGTATAGTTTATACTATTGTGTCAAGGCTTCATAAATAGCATAGATAATATCCTCGCTAGATCCCTTCTTATCCATACAAGCATAATCCTTAATTAACTAGTATTGGTAGATAATAATCTCTCAAGGATAGATTAAATAGGTGCTATGAATGGGTTATGTTAGTAGCGAATTGGGCTTAAAGCTTGCCGGCATTGAAGAGGAAGAAAAGAGATTTATAATTAATTATTTTAGAGCTCATCTAAAAGAGGATATAAGAGTGTTTATTGAAAAGGGTTTGGAAAAACTCGATCAAATAATAGTTACTAAACCATATAGAACATATTCATGGTTTTTAATATTGTATTTAACGACGCATAAGTTATTGGACAATAGAAGGGCCATAGTTTATTATAATAAAGAGGATCCTAGATGGACCGTATCAGGGATAATACATGAAATACTGGGTAAGAGTATTATTCCTACAGGTGTAATTAGTGAAGGTGTTCTCTCATATACTGCTGTATATAAAATGGGTCTATACAAGATCTATGATGATTCGATTAAGGAAGCAATATTACAATTATCTAATTACACTATAACCTCCGATCCCATGAGATTATTGCTTGATACATTGCCTAAAATAATTTCATATAGGTTAAAGGATCTAGACTACGGTTATTTAGTATCGAGATCTATTGAAGGAGATTATGAGATCTTAAAATTATGGCTGGATACAGAGCCATGTAGTGAAGAGATTAATGCAGTTTCAATGGCCTTGTATATAAACGGGATCAATCCAATTTATTACGGATTGCCCCTTGTTGATATGGAAGCCAATATAGTAGAACCATTAGAATATGAGCTAGATCCTATGAGTATTTGTAGGACTATAGATGGAGCTGATGAAGAATATTGCAATATGCTTAAAATACTTACTAAAATAGCCGAAAATCCGGATAAGGCATGGGAACTACTTAAACCATGGAAGGATGAAATAGCCCCTATAAAAGAACATATAAACGAATTCATACATAGTCTTGAAGATAAGTAAATCTATTTTTCTCTAAAATAACTGCCCCGATATAATTTCTTAGTTGATCTACTCATCTTAATAAATACGAGCTGAGCTATTTGCGCACCCTTTTCAATATATATGCCATTCCTATTATGAACCACCAGCAAACCAGAGCCTCTTCCCTCATAACCAGGATCCCACACAGCAGTATAGAGTGAAGCACCCATTCTCAATAAACTCGATCTCTGTATAGCCAATGCTATAGTATCTGAAGGTACATGTATATATTCATTATACCTTACAAGATAGGCTCCGTTTTCTAAATAAAACGTATTATTATTAACGGGCTTGACCTCAACATATTTAGGAAGTTCCTTATAATTAATACCGATCTTTCCAGGAGAGTTTAAACGATATACCTCAGATAATGTTAATCTTAAACCAGCACAGTCTAGTTCCTCCAACGGTATACTAAATATCTTTGATAGATCCTCCGGAGATAATACAACCACCTTTATACCACCATATTATGACTTTTCACGAATAAAAGATTTAATCACTAGGGCTTTTAATTTGATTACAAATTAGATACACTATATTTATATATTAAATCGGGTAAAACAGAATGATCAGAATCGAATCCTCCAAACCACTTATCAAAGTATATTAATGAAATAGCTTGCTAGAATAAATAAAACTCAATAATAAAGAAGATCTTAGAAAATGGAACACAAGATTGTATTCATACCTAAGATAAAATTTACTAAATAGAACTTGTACAAATAGTTCGGCACAAAGGATTTGTCCTTTGGATCTTGGAAATAGATTAAGATTTGTGAACAGATGATTGATTTGCCCAACAAGTTTACTGAAACAATTATTCCAGCTAATAATGATCGAGAGTTGATGAATTACATTAAATGAATCATGTTATGATTTATGAGTTCAATACAAGTATTTTATGCAAGGATATTTAATAATTCTAATAAGGATCTAATTGTTAATATTGGCTTACATCTCCAGTGATCATTTACTTTTCTAGCTAATCTAATAAACCTTACTCGAGCATTAATTGCAGCAATACAATCAACTTCCATGTCACCTATATATAGTACTTTAGATGGCTCAACATTGATTTTCTTTACGGCATAAAGAATTGTATCTGGTCTTGGTTTACCAAATATCTTACCTTCTATAACACCTGAAATGACATCAAAATAGTGTAGTATTCCGAAATGTTCTAAAAATTCCTTAACTCTACTTATAGTACTTGATGAAGCTACTCCAAGAATGTATCCCCTATTCTTTAGCTCCCTTAACGTTGGTATAACATCAGGGAATAATTTTACTCTATCTCTCCATATTTCATTCATTATCATTCTTTTTATTCTAATATATTCCATCAACTTCTTTTCATCAACATCTTTAACCAATGATCCTTTAACAACATCCATTAATGGGCGTCCAAGAAGACTCCTTAATTTATTAAGATCGATCTTGACACCAGTCAATTCACTAGCTTTTCTAAAACTCTCTACAATAGCATCTTCACTATCTACTAACGTACCATCGAGATCAAACAATATTAGTCTCAATCCTCTCAATATCACCTTAGACACCTAAAGCCTAAAATAATGTGGCGTGGCATAAAAAATTATTGAAACATAAGCCATACAGCATATATTTTTACGAGGAAAATACTACTTACCATATTATTGAACCGAATAAATATTAAGCTATCAACCAATTATATATGGCCTAAAAACTATTTTCCAATAAGCCAGATTTACACCATAAAATGAATATTTAAGATCAAATATAGGTTGTAGTATTATTAAATTTATAAATAGGTTCTAAATAATATGCCCTTATTTTTTCACCCTTGGATATTTTCTTTATTCCAGGTTTAATTATGGTAAAGGCATCTGATCTAGTGAATATTGATACATGATATGATCCAAGGCCACGTATAATCTTTGCTTTAACTTCACTATAGTTTATTCTAAGAAATCTAAGCCTATAGAACCCAATATATTTATCAATTACATAATCATCCTCGATCTCTACATCAATAAATGGTAACTTTACATGGAATCCACGGCCATACATATAGTTTATAATAGGTAATATAATGAATAGGGTTCCCGATAACGTTGATTGAGGTAAGCCCGGTAGGTTTATTATTGGTATTCCTTCAACTAATGCACCGCTAGTTGATCTTCCTGGATGAGTCTTGAGGCCTCTGAAGAATATTTTTGGCCTATAGTATTGATAGATTGTGATCCATGTAAAATCCCTAGGCCCCATGGAAACGCCTCCAATGGTTATTATTAGATCTATTCTCTTCCTTAATAGATAATTTATAAAGGAAATAAGTTCATTAGGATCATCCTTCACTAAACCCATGTAGGCTATTTTAGCTCCATAGTATTCAAGTATATGTTTTAGGAAGTATGAAGAAGAAGATGTTATCTTAGACGTTGATGGAGGAACTATTTCATCAGTTAATTCACTTCCTACACCTATAATGGCTATTTTAGGTCTACAGAATACTTTAACATACTTTATCCCAAGATCCATTAATGCCTTTTGAATACTTGGATTAATATAGTCTCCCATAGATGCGATCTTTTCTCCCTTCTTAAAATCGGTTCCCTTTCTAAAGACATCTGAGCCGCTCTTAATCTCTCTATAAACATAGATCAAGTCCCCTTCTCTTCTAACAGATTCAACTGGAACTACAGCATCAGCCCCTCTAGGTAATGGATACGCTGTCTCAACAAATACTGCTTCACCCCCTCTAAGGATATAGTTATGGGCATTCCTTGGATCTATACCTTTAACTACCTTTAGCTTGATAGGATTTCTAGAAGAGGCTCCTTTAGTATCAATACTCCTAATAGCGTATCCATCTACATGAGAAATATCTAGGAACGGTCTATCAATAGGTGAATAAATGTCTTCAGCCAATACATGGCCATAAGCATATCGTACATCAATTTCACTAATACACTGATTAATATAAGGCTTAAACATATTAAGTACCATATTAGGGTCAGAGTACTTGAACAACCTAGATAAGCTATATTCTATACTCAATAATTACCGCCCCAAATCAAGAAAAATAATAAGTGCATTAATATATGTATACCTGTCCATCATTTTTATAGAAACAGTATTTTTCTAAGTAAATCTATTATATCATCGATAGTTAATCCGATGAACACTATTCGATCTCGAAAACAATTAATAATCTCTATAGCATTAGATACACTAGCACCCTTCAACATATTCTCTAGCTCATCAACAGCTTCCATAGGATATGCGAAGAAATCTCCGCTTATTATTATATCTTTTATTATACCTGACTCCACATCCAGATCTATTTTTAAGGTTTTACCGCCTTTTACCCTCTTTATTCCACTCTTATAAACCAATTTATCATTACCTCTTGAAAATCCATTCTTTCGATCTGTATTTATTGACTAACTTTTTAGCGTATGTTATTTCCATAGGAGTTAGTTCTTGATGTTTAAACTCTATACTCAATGCTTTTCTAAAGCCGCTAATTAGAGATTGTACGATATGTTTGTATCCGGGATTATATCCTAATTCTATAGAAAGCGTTGTTACTCTATCTCTTATACTTCTAATACCATGTGCTTGCATTTTCTCCTTAGGTATCTTTATTACATTAGATAGAATATCTAGATCTGTATTGTACATTAGGGTTCCATGTTGTAGAAGGCTTTGTTTTTTCCTTGCTTGTGCACTTCCAGAAATCTTTTTACCATTGACTAATACATCGTTAATAGGTTTATATTCGGCCTTTAACCCGAACTCTTCAATAGCATAGACTATTCCTTGGCAGATGATTTTATAACTTTCAAGAATATCCCGTGAAATATTGTCTATTTTTGCAACAATAGAATATGTTATTTCACCATTCATGTCATGATATACTGCTCCCCCACCTGTAATCCTACGAGTATAGTCTATATTCTTTGATCTAAGGAATTCAAGATTAATAGCATCGTCTACCCTCTGGAAATAACCGAATGTTACACCGCTTGGCTTCATAACGTATATCCTGAGAGTATTCGGGATCAATCCTTTATCGTGTAAAACTAGCATTGCCTCATCAATAGCCATATTCCAATAAATACTTCCCTCTCCAATTATCAATCTCCAAACCATTTATAGATCCCTAATAAATCAGTTCATCTAAGTTACTAATACCTTGAAAAGCAATAAATAATTACCTTTAACAAGTATCAATATTCCAGGTAGAATGACTTAGCTGGAGCTTATGGCTTATGAACTCTAGCAAATATGTCATAAGAGCATCTATAGCTACACTTGCAAAACTCGGACTTATAGATTTAAGGATGCCTTTTCCAATGGAGACTATATACTTATTACAATATAGTGAAAATGGTTGTCTGGCAAAGTGTAAGTTCTGTCCACAGAGCATAACAAACATTGTTGATAAGAAGTTTTTATCAAGAGTTACATGGCACACTATATCCTTAGACAAATTGATCAATAGCATATTAGCTAATAGATCTTGGATAAAGAGGATATGTATACAGTCAATTATGAAGAAAGGATTTATAGAGGAAATAATCAATGTAATAAAGTATTTTCGCTTTAACGATATAGAGATACCTATAAGCGTTGCTACAACCCCTATATCTATAAAGTATCTTCACATATTGAAGGAGCTCGGCGTGGATCATCTTGGAATAGGATTAGATGCCATGTCTCCAAAAGTTTTCAAGGAAATGAATAAACCATATACATGGAACATTTATATGGACTTTATAAAGAAGGCCATATATGTTTTTGGTAGAAAACATGTAACTATTCATCTGATAATCGGATTAGGGGAGACTCCATCGGAAACAGTTAATCTGATTCATAGACTAATTAGGCTGGGTGCAAATATTGCCCTGTTCTCATATACCCCAGTAAAAGGATTAATGCTACGATTAAAAAGACCTGATATAAGCTATTATAGAGCCATACAGATCCTTATACATTATCTCAACGAAGGCTATAGTCCACCAGATATCGTCTATATAGATAATGGAAGGCTATTTGTGAAGAAGAGAATTATTGAAACTATTTTAGAGAATATTAATGAATACCTAAAAATATTTTTGACCTTGGGATGCCCGTACTGTAATAGACCATATTATAATGAAAATCCAAAAGGACCCTTCTATAACTACTATTCTATAGACCATGTGAAAAATCATATTCCTGACCTAAAATATGAATTATTAAAGATTAAAGGTGAACAATAATTTATGGATAAACCTTTAGTTTTTATACCAGGTAAGAAGTTCCCAAGTATAAGTATTACCGGCTCTAAATGCTGGCTTAATTGTAGTTATTGCATGGGATATTACCTTAAATCCATGGATCACGTTTTTTCTCCAAAGGAATTATATGATTTGGCTAGATATTATTGGAAGAATGGAGCAATGGGTATGTTAATAAGTGGTGGATTCACAAGAGAAGGCAAGTTACCTATAGAACCATATCTTCCCATTATAAAAGATATTAAAAACGATTTTAAACTAATCATAAATCTACATATAGGAATAGTTGATCGTAAATTGGCTTCAAATATTCGATATTCAAAGATAGATATAGTAGACTATGAATTCATTCTTGACAATAGAGTGATTAAGGACATTAAACACCTAGACAAAGACGCTGATGACTACATTAAGGGATACGAGGCTCTAGTCAATTACGGTCCAGACTACATAGTTCCACATATACCATTAGGCCTGAAACATGGAATCATAGACTGGGAATACATGGCTATCGATCTCCTAAGTAATTATGATCCATACTTAACTGTTTTTCTAATATTCACCCCTACGAAGAATACTCCCATGGCCTATGCAAAGCCTCCAAAAACTAGTGATATACTTGATATTATATGTTATGGTAGGAGAAGATTGAATGGAGAAATAGCTCTAGGATGTATGAGGCCCTGGCCCTTAAGATACGTTGTTGATGAAATCTTGATCAAGAATAAAATAGTTAATAGGATAGTCCATCCTCCAAGAAGATTAATTAACAAATACGATTTAAGAGTTATAGAAGCTTGTTGCTCGGTTCCACAATCAATTCTTTCTACTATTGGATATGGCATTAATTGAAAATCTAAATATCATAATTTATTATCAGATATCGAGAGAAAATAGTATTAGGTATTAAAGCCAGTGATTAGAAATTGAGCATAGGAATATTAATTGGATTATGGGTTTTAAGAATTATCGCCATATCCTGGAATGTCATTGAATTATTCCATGGCAGGAGATGATGATTATGGATTATATGCAGGGAATGCATGATCTATTATCAAGAATTTCTTCTGCCGACATAATAGTTATAGGAGGTAGTTACGCTGGATTAATGGCTACCTATGAGGCATCTAGAAGAGGATTTAAAACTATTCTTATTAAGAAGAGCCTTGTATTTCGCCATATATTTATTATGGTGGTATTTGGGGTTATGTTATTATTTCTAAGAATTTACATGATCTATTAATTAAGGATCTCGGGTTAAGGATGATTAAGAAAGTTGATGAAGTATATCTTGTTGATAGCAATGAGTTCTATACAAAGATTTTATCAAGAATATATGACTTAGGAGGCTATGTTTTAACCGGATTCTCTATAGAACCGTTCCCCGCCTACGGTCTTTTTAGGTCTCCGTAGGTCGGTTCATCACGGTTTCCTCAGACCCCCTCCCTGCCCACCGAGGAGCGGGTATCGGGAATCTGGGGTCACCAGCAAATTTATAAGTAGCCTAGGGTTTATATTTTTATCGGGATATACCCCTATGAGCAAAAGTGTGGCTGAGTATATTACGCTTAGGTTACCTTTTCATGTTACAGGAGTGGATGCTAAGCTCATTTACTGGACTGCTTGGTTATGTAAGCTATGCGCTCATAGACTACTTGAAGCAATCAAACTAAACCCATCGCTTGCATATCTATCTCAATATGATTTCATTAAGGTGGGCAGAAGACTGTGTTACGATATAATCCCTAATCGTAGGTATGTAGATGGAATCTCTACACTTATTCATGCTTCTCTTCAAAGTGCTAAAGCATTAAAGGTAGATATCACTAAATTAGAGCCTAAGCATTGGCTATTGTTCCAGAGTGAGGCAGAGCCTTGGGCGAAAGGAAACCTAAACATACAATTTGTAGACTATGATAAGGTAAAGGTACTGGTTTTCGATAGGGATAAATCGAGTAGAAGGATAATTATTGAGCCAGTCGTACCAAAAGGCTACATTAGGCTAGTTAAGGCATTAGTTGATAAAGCTCTCAAGAAAGAGATAGGCTATCCCGCTAGAATCTACATCACAGACTATGGTGAGAGGCTAGAGCATCTCTATGGCGAAATACAGGTTATGGTGAAATACAACTTTTACCTAGAAGTCATGAAGAGATATGATAAACCCTTAGGTGATAATATAGCTGGTGTTGATGTTAATGTAGATAGGCTCAACCTTGTCGTTATTAATAGAGATGGAGACATAGTCTGGAAACATACTGTTAGATTTCCGCAAATAACGAGTAGAGGATGCCCGAGAAAGAGGGCTTGGAGCATCATAGGAGAAGCAATACACAGTATTCTCAGGAACGCTTATTCTCACGGAGCTTCTGTTGTAGCAGTCGAGAACCCCGAGGTTTTAGGCTATCTACGGTACTACTGGATAAAGAATGGTGATAGAGGAACAAAGAACTACAACTACAGAATCTCGATATTCAGGAACTCAATCATAGAGAGAATTGTGTGGAAAGCACCACTCTATGGACTACATGTAGTAACAGTTAATCCCAAGGGAACGACACACTCCAAAGACCACGAATACGTTATGAGGAGATATGGACTAGATAGACATACGGCATCAGCATACCTCATAGCACTAAAGACAAGAAGAAACCTACAGAGACCTTGAAAGACCTACAATCAAGAAACAGCTTTCAACCCTATCCTGATGTTACGCCATTGGTTTTAAGTGGTAAAAGAGCTGTTGAATTAATTATAGAATCTATGGAGAAAATACATGGAAGAAGAGCTCATGAAGATAAGTATATTCCCGGCATAATATAATTCCTTAATGATATCTATATTAGGGATTTCAATCTAATCTAATTCATAATGGTTTAATGAATATAGTTTAGGAGATGAAATATTATGTTTTGGAGATACATGTTAATAGCTACATTAATTTTAATGATAACGATCATATATATTCCAGTAAGTAATGGTGATAGTATATTTGAGGAATCTAGGGTTCCTATACCAGATAATCTTCCATGGTATCCTATAGTAGTTTTTGGAGACAATAGGCCTCCAAATGTACAAGATCTTTATCCTCCACCAGTTTACTACGATATTATTAACGAGACTAAGGTAATCAATCCCATAGCTGTTATAGGTACAGGCGATCATACTGGAGTAGGTAAAGAGGAACAAATGGATATATTCGCTGAGTCGTTAAAAGGCTTAGAGAATGTATGGATGGCTCTCGGAAACCATGATCTAAACTATAGAAAACTAAGTTATTGGAAGAGCGTTATTGGTCCAGAATACTATTATGTTGATGACATACCTGGTTGGAGGATCTCAGTTGTTAATAGCGATAGATATCCTAAGGATAGATTTCTTGAACAGGTATATTATGTCTTAAATACAACTGATAGATCCATAATATTTGTGTTCCATAGGCCTCTATATCCATATGTCGGACATAATATTAACGAATTAGGAGACGGTAGAGAACATGATCTAGAAGCAATTATAAGTAATAGATCAAATATAAAGCTTGTACTACAGGGTCATTGGCACGGATATGCTGTTGCTAAGAAAGGACATGTCGAGTATATTATAACAGGCGGTGCAGGAGCACCATTATATAATTGGCCTGCTGTTATAGAAAATGCCACAGACGTTGTCCTAGGTGAGTATCACTATATAGTATTTATCCTCTATTCGAACGGTACTTACGAATATTATCCAGTATCTGTTAATGGTGAAATAGTAATTAATGAATTAAATGAAACAGCATCAATTATAATAAATAATAAGACCGATATACACGGTAATCCAGTGAATATTCCTATTAGACTTAAGTACGAAATTAATGGTAAGACATATTATATTGTATTAATGGCGAACAATGGAGCTACTATTGTAAACTATAAAATTATCGAGAATACAGTATTATTCTTTACAAACTCTACAAAATGGTATGTCTATTCCCCAACTACAGACCCTGATGTAGCCGAGGTTTATACAAGTACCGAAATGCTTGAGCTATGGAGGAGCCTATTAACAACTACTACAGAGACTAGCCCGACAACTACTTCACCATCAACTAAGACGTCTAGTGAAACACTAACTACTTCACCAGCCTCAGATAATACCATGATAATAGTTGGAGTATTAATTTTAGTTATAGTAGCTGTCTCAGTGTCTCTAGTACTAATTAGGAAGAGAGGAAGATAATTTTACATAAATTCTTTTCTTACAATATAATATTTTATAGTTCTTTTTAATCCTTCTTCAAAGCTTGTCCTAGGCTTCCAACCTAATAATTTAATAGCCTTACTTATATCTGCAAGACTATGTCTAATATCCCCTCTCCTAGGCTCATCATAGACTATCTCTAAATCCTCTCTCCCCATAAGCCTTAAGATCCTATATGCTAAGTCCTTTATTGATATATTACTTCCACTACCAATATTACAAGATCCAGTAACACTAGACTCTAATGCTATTAAATTAGCCTCAGCTACGTCTTCTACATATATAAAATCTCTTGTCTGTAGACCATCACCATATATTGTTAATGGCTTATTATTCATTATATTATGTATAAAGACATATACAACGCCCGAATAAGGCCCTGATTTCATCCTCGGACCATATACGTTAAAGTATCTTAAAGAAATAGTTGATAAACCATAATTGTGTGAGTAACTATTTACAAGCGCCTCTCCAGCCAATTTCGTTGCTCCATAGAGACTTTTAGGACGTAGGGGATGATCCTCGTTTATGGGTAAAAATTGTGGATCTCCGTAAACAGCCGCACTTGATGCATATACGAATCTTTTTACATCATATTTTCTACTCATTTCAAGTAAATTGAATGTTCCATAAACGTTAATGCTATACCCTTTATAAGGTTTCTGAGATACTTCATCAACACTTATAAGAGCCGCTAAGTGTATCACGCCATAAAATCTATATTCCTTAAACAATTTTTCAAGAAGCTCATTATCTCTTATATCTCCATTAATAAAGATTATGTCATTTAGAACTTTTGATAGGTTATCAATAGATCCATAAGATAGATTATCTAGAACAACTACTCTATATCCTTTGGAAATTAGTTTTTCAACAGTCCAACTACCGATAAATCCTGCCCCTCCCGTCACAAATACGTAACCTCTAATATCCATGATATAGCACCACACTCCATAAAGTAACCCTAACGGTGACCCCTTCTACATTGAATTATATCAATAATTTATTTATTAACATATTCGCTATTAAACAATATAGTTATAAATTTAATTACACATTAATAATCTCCGATCAAAATGGGAATTATGGACTGTAAGTCTTTAGCTCCTTACCGTCAACAATGACTCCTACTTCAACAAGATCTTTTAATGGTGTTGTTTTAAGTTTAGGCATTAAAACCTCGTCCACTTGAAATACTCCAGCTAGTTCATTCATATATACAATGATTTTTATCGGAGTTCTTGAGCCATTTACAACTTCTACTCTTTTAATGGACAATGCTGACACACTATGGATATTTACTTGCCCCATTCTATATGGTACGCGTGCTCTTCCTTCAGCCATGTCAAGCCCATCACCTACCTTAACACATCCAGCTTCAATAGTTAGACATTCAACGTCATAGGCAGTACAATGTATACTATGCATAATTTCTTGCCTAAGTCTTATCCTTAACCTATGGTCATCAATTAGTTTTCTAAGAGCTTTTTCTATCAATGGCTTAGCTAGTATTGAACCAAGTTTTTCATGTAGATCTCTATGTATCGAATTGCCTATGTCATGGAGTAATGCGCCGTATAAAGGTATGAGCCAAGTATACTTTATATCATCTACAACACCATCTTTTAATAATGTAGGCTTTACACCATTATTTACTAATAAATCATATAGCATTAATGATGCGCCTGCAGCAATTTGCGCATGGATCGGGCCATGGTCATTATATTTAAGCCTTTTAACAGCCATAACATTACTCATTATCCATAGTTCCTGTACTTCTGGATCGCTTGTCAAGACTTCATATGCTTTCTTTATCCAAGGATCTCTATCCATAAATTGCTTGATCAATTCTGGGTTTACCACGACCACTATTATATCACCTCATGTTTAATTCTTTTAGTTATCTTTAGATTAATATATACTTTAATGGTTTCAAAGAGAAGCTATATCTTATTGTATGAAATTAAAAAATATTATAGCTTTTAAAATTATCTTGGTTAACTATTTTTCCTTACTTAACTTTTCAACTAGTTCTTTAGCATAATCGAATCTTATGCGTCCCGCCTTAATCATTTCTTCAGCAACTTTATCAATTAGATCTCCAGTAGCGCCAGCCATTATAGCCAGGTTTCTAGCATGCAATTTCATATGTCCTCTCTGTATTCCCTCTGTAACTAGTGCTCTCAATGCTGCAAGATTCTGTGCTAATCCTACCGCACCCATGATTTCTGCTAATTCATTTGCTGTTTTAACACCAAGTATCTTTAAAGCAATACGAGATATTGGGTGAACCTTAGTAGCTCCACCTACAATGCCTATTTGTAAAGGCATTTCCAGATAGCCCGTAAGATAGCCCTCTTCATCAACTCTCCATATACTTAATGGACCATATTTTCCACTTCTAGCTGCATAAGCATGGGCACCAGCTTCTATAGCACGATGATCCTGGCCAGTAGCTAATGCAACAGCTATAACTCCATTAAGTATACCTTTATTATGGGTAGCTGCTCTAAACGGATCTATTTCAGCAAGTACCGATGCTTCATAAATCCTCTTAGCTACCTCAGGCCCGCCGACATTTTCGGGTCTAGTTCGAGCCCATGATCTAACAATTCTATACACCGCATTATTACTTATAATCCTAAGTCTAGCTTGACCACCAGTTATTTTCTCAAGCAATGGAGCTATTGATTCAGCCATAGTATTCACTGCATTAGCTCCCATAGCATCTCTTACATCAACTAGTAAATGAACTATAATAGTAGGTCCTATTGGTGTATTCTCAAAAACACGTACAATTAAGTCCTTAGCACCACCACCTAGCTTAACCAGTATAGGATCCTGTTGATTAGCATGTTCTAAAATCTCATCCTTGCGATTAAGGATTAAGGCAGCTTTATAGTGTGGCGAATCCACTTTAACCAGATGAATTTGGCCAATCATTATCGGATCGCTCGCCTTCGATATAATGCCATCTCCTTCACGAAGCATTTTAGCAGCATGACTGGCTGCAGCAACAACACTAGATTCCTCAATAACCATGGGAACAAGGTAGTCTTTACCGTTTATACGGAAGTTTGTGGCAACAGCAAAGGGATATGTCATTCCACCGATAACATTTTCGATCATGGCATTGGCTAGATCCTTACCCAAGTTACCATAGTTTTTAAGAAGCTCTATCTCCTCATCAGTTAAACCAGCCCATTCAGCAACTATTCTAAGTCTTTCTTCAGGATCAAGTTTATAAAAACCTGGTAATCTAGATGTTTTCTCCAAAATAATGTACACCGCCAACTAATCTCTAAATTAGATATTAATATATACAGAATATAAGTGATTTTATAAACATAATATTCAGCTGGGTAAGTTGGCATCATCCCTCTTTAATCAAGGTCTATCCCGGGAGTAATTCATCATCAATAATATCTTGAATAATGTTTCCTTTTTATATATTCAATTCTATATAAGCGGGAATAGATATAGAATTATTATGGAGAGATCAATGTCTCTGGAAGGCATAGCTGACTTACCACTGCATGACGGCCATGTGCCTCAGTGGCTTGCCCGTATTATGAAGAGGCTAGCCAAGGCTATACTCGAGATCATGGTTGAAGAATTTGGCCCGGACAAGGTTGTCGAAAGATTCTCTAATCCCCTATGGTTTCAAGCATTCAATAACATTATTGGTATGGATTGGGATAGTAGCGGCGCTACAACGGTAACTACTGGTATATTAAAGGAAATTACATGGAAGCATCCAGAATTAGGAATTCTTATACTAGGCGGCAAAGGTGAACGAGCTAGAAATGTACCAAGTGAAGTACCTAAGGCTATAGATATGCTTGGGCTAAGCACTAATGCAGAAAAAGAGCTGGTTGAATCCTCTAGATTAATAGCAAAAATAGATTCAACAATGGTTCAAGATGGGTATAGCTTATATCATCATACAATATTTGTTTCGGAGAGAGGTTATTGGTCTATAGTACAACAAGGTATGAATCCCTCTATAAAAATGGCTCGTAGATATCATTGGATCAGAGATACAACATATTTCATTGATCCGCATAAAGCGATCGCGGGATATAATCATGGCAATAGCGTATTAAATCTTGTTTCTAGAGAGTCCATGGGAACACAGAAGACAATACTTGATCTTGTAAGAGAAAGACCGGAGAACATAATCGATCAATATACTAGTCTAATCCGTATTGTCAATAAGCAAAGGAGTTTGCAAGAATACATAACGCCTACGAAAACAGGTATAGTGGAAATTAAAAAAGCCGATAAGATCGTTTACTACAAGCCATTACCTATACCTAAGGAGCTATTGGAAAAACTAAAGAAAGTATATGACGTATATCCATCAAATCTTAAAGAGCTATTATTAATTAGGGGAATAGGCGCCTCAACTCTTAGAGCATTAGCGTTAATAAGCGATCTCATCTATAATGAGCCTCCAAGCTGGAAAGATCCAGTTAATACGCCTTATGACCCATTCAAATATGCCTATGCTATTGGCGGAAAAGATGGCATACCTTATCCTGTGAAGAGAGATAATGCTGAGAAAGTAATTATTACATTAGAAGATATAATAAAGCAAGCAAAACTAGGAAATAAAGAAAAACTATATGCCTTGAAAAGATTAAAGAGGCTTCGTCTCTATACAATAAAATAGTGATATAATAACCATCTAGATTTTATTACTGGATTAAGTAGGTATTAAATGAATTTAATACCTAGAAACTTTTAAATTGTCCGTAATGTTGCTAGCTGAGTTATATTTAAAGGCCTTTTTGAGCAATAGGTCCTTACTGCCTTGAATTCTTCTACAAGAGTTTGCAACATTTCTTGTAAACAAATCAATAAATTATTTAACACAGCTACAAGTACTTTACGGAACTTTCCTAAACCTACACGGTATTATGAGGCTTATATACAGCATATTAGTTCATTACCTCATTCATAAATTTTACCATAATTTATTTGCCCTAAGAGCCAATATATTTGATTCTTCATTTTATAATATAAAAAACGATCCAGCTTTTGTATTATACAAGGTAATATGATTTTAAAGGGAAAGAATAATCCACAATAACATAAATGTAGCAGGCAACATAATAGCTGACACGATTAAACCATAAAGTAACATACGATGTATTCTGACCTTTCCTGAAGCGAATACCACTGCATTTGGCGGTGTTGAAACAGGTAGCAGGAATGCAAGTGATGCCGAAATAGCTGCAAACACTACAACATTAATAACTATTGCTTTTGCGAAACCGGCTACCTCACATAGCGATATTAAGATTGGGGCCATCATGTTAGTCGCTGCTGTGTTTGAGGCAAACTGAGTTAAGATCCAAGTAAGGAGCCCGCCTCCTAATATTATCCCTTCAATCCTTGTTCCAGATATACTGACTACATTCTTACCTAACCATAATCCAGCTCCTGATTTGAAGAGCATATTGCCCATCACCAATCCACCAGCAAAAAGGAAAAGTGTATCCCAGTCTATCCCTCTCAATCCTTCCCTCCAATCGAATAGGGGTTTGTATGGTTTGAGAGACTTGGGTACACTGAATAGCAATACAGCACATATCATTGCCGGTATAGCGTCATGCGGTAATATTTTAGTGACAATACTCCATCCTAAGATCTTTGCAATCCCCCTCAAAACCCATAGAGACGCAGTAATTGTGAATACTACGATATACCACTTTTCTTCTATAGACATTTTGGATTCTCCTCTTACAAGACTTGCTCGCAGACTTTGAACATCTACGGTGCTTTTGCCGAAAAACACCCTACCTAAACCAAGTAGTATTATAAAAGTAATGACCGACACCGGCATACCATAGCGCAACCAATCGACAAATCCTATATCAGCAATACCGCGTTCCGCTAGAAAAGCCGTCGCTATTAAGTTTGGTGGAGTTCCAATTATTGTCGCGATACCTCCTAGTGATGCCGAGAAAGCTAAGAATATCATTGCTATCTCAGCTTGCTTTTCATTAATCCACGGGGATGTGGCTAAAATACCCAATAGAATTGAGAATGCAACAGCTGTAGCTGATGTATTTGACATCCACATTGATAAGAACCATACTGTAATCCATGTACCTGCTATTGCCCAGTAGGCATTACTTGATATTCTAGCGAAAAATAATGCGATTTTTCTAGAGACTCTACGTGCAAAACCAGACTGTTGCATTCCCCAACCTAATACGAAGCCGCCAAAGAAAACCCAGATTGTTTTATCAAAGAATGTCCTCACTATATCTGAAACACCCAAACTAGCTTCCGCATAGCCAAACGCTCTATATTCATACCCTACAAGAGCACATGCAATTATAGCTGTCAATAGCGACGTCAACCCCAGTGGAATAGCTTCAGTAAGCCACCAAATAACAGTCCATAACATTAGCCCCAAAGCGGCACCAGGTGCCCAAGGAGCAATTTGATTCATTAATTCACCAGTTATCGGATCTCTAAGAGGTGGTGCTAAAATTAAAAATACGAACAACAAAGGACCAAGGATCAGTCCGATGACTCTTTTATAATATCCTTCCATCCCGACCAATGTATTGCCCCCTCCAACAATCCCCGAAGTACCATACTATAATTTGGTAATTTAAATCCTCTCAATGTTCGATTCTTAAGGAATCATCTCGTCCTTCCATCGCGTATACATTCAACAGAATTATGCCCGTATTTAGATAAGAGATCCTATATTCCTATTACTTAGGCTTGCCCTTAAATTAATTCTTTAATAGGATCAACTCTCCCTATTATACAATCTAGTACTAATGCATAATTGTAACAACAATTACCATGATGGTGCGTAAGAAGAGTTTTTCCACCTCGTCATTAATCCTATTACATAGATAGTTTATCGAAAAGACTATTGAGAATAAAATTCCGTATTAACTTGAGAACTTTATTAACTATCTTTTTCCTTTCCACAGGATCTCTCTTATATTTAATCATTTTCTCTTGATCCAAAGTATAAATATACATGTATACATGTTTATATCCAGTATAGTATTTATCAAGCCATTTTATATAATGACTTAATTTAGACATATTAACTAATGTATCGCCAACCTTGATCAATATGTCTTTTGGCGATACTCCATGATACTTTATAGAAGCTGTAAGTAATTCAATTTCTCCATTACTTTCTTTATGAATATAATCCTCAAGTTTATTTATGTCCTTAACTAAATTGTTAATCAATAATCTGTACTTTGACAATTTAATATTTCCATTAAGGATTGTTGCTATAAAGTGATAGAGGTCCTCCTCTCTTTTAAATATGGTCATCGGTAAGAGCTGTCTATTCAAGAAGGCTTCAGCATAGTAATATGCTTTTGAGTGCCGAGTAGCATTATTTAATAAGTATTCTGCTATATCTATTAATAGATTATCTGTTACTTTCCATGGATATGATATAAGAGTATTAACAATATCGTCAACCAGCATTCTTTTATACCTATGATCTTTTTTCTGATCTGATAGACGAATTGCCTCATAAATCATTCTACGAGTTATTTCAGCTAACAATACGTTTTTATGATGGTAATATACCAACTTATACATTTTAATTCTCGAACTAAGCATATCCTCTAATGCAGGTAATGCTTTCAGATCATAATATATTAGGAATGAATCTTTATCTCTAACGACATGCATACTGTCTATAATTCTATCAATATCTACAATACCGTAAACGACGCCTGTATGTAAGGCGTCCCTACGGAGATAATCAAGTCTATCAGCATCAAAGACTCCGGATATAACCTTATGAAGTAAGTTATATCCTTGGCTATCCAATAGAGGAATATATGATTTACTTTCCGATAATAGCCGCCTTCTATGGAATGAATTCATTAATATGGCAACTACGTGCTCAGGAGTTATTCCAGTTACTTTAGATCCATTTAATTCGTATGTTAATGGTAAAAGTATTTCCCTTAATTCTTTCCATGACAATATTAGTTCATGAGTAATCTTTTCATGTAAACCCCGTTTTCCAATACCTTCCTCAACAACATGGCTATACGGATAATGTCCAAGATCATGTAATAGTCCAGCTAATCTTATACTTTGAACAAGGAACGCTTTTAAAACGTCATGTATGTTTAAGTACCGTAATTCACTAAATACTCCTTCCCGAAATAGTAGAAATATGAATTCTCTAGTTCTATTATTAAACAATTTAACAAATTCATCATAGGCGAGTGTCGATAATATATTCTCGAGCATTTTTGAAGCTAAATGCATTACACCTAAAGAATGTTCAAACCTAGAATGTTTAGCGCCAGGATAAATAAGATATGTAGGTCCAAGCTGTCTAATATTATGTAATCTATTGAAAACCGGGGTCTGTATTATATTGTATTCTATTTCATTAACAGGTATTGATCCGTAGAGACTATCATTTATAACAGCTCTTATTTTAGATAAACCTATTATATCAACCATCTTATTTAGCCCTCTCGGGACCATGTATTATATCTGGATATTTACTAACTAGATATGATAAAATGAGTGTATATAGGCCATATAATATAGATGGTTTTGACATTAATTTATCGAATTCATCGCGGCTACCATTATATACTATGGCGTTTTTAACTAGTTGACCATGTACAAGATATGCTCTAACGACATTGATCGTTAATGGTTTTCTTACCAACAGATCTCCCTCAAGATCCTCTTGCCTAATCTTTTCTTTTTTCTTCAGTCTTTCTAATGTATTAATTACATTATCTATTCCAGTCCTCTCCAACCGATCTATTAAACGAGTATTTTTGAAATTTTCTAATCTACGTATTACAGTATCAATTAATCTTTCCTTTTCCCTATATGCTTCTTCAGGATTATCTTTCAATTTAGCATAAAGATTGACTAAACTAGAAAATATTCTTCTATATACCTCTTTAATTTCTTCAGATCTTTTTTCAATAGGAAACGTATTCGCCTCAATAACCCATAGATTCTGTTCCTTAAAGGACTCTATTGTTTCCATAATAGATCTTTCATCAACGAATTTAATTAAGTTCTTTTCGACAACGTAATTATATCCTTGGCAAAGTAGATCGCTTATCCCGCCATAATATAATTCCCTCTTATTGGTCCTTCTAGAGAAAATCTCGAGACCCTGGAATAGCATATAAAGAGCTGATAGATATTTTAACCTATAATAATATCCCACGGATCTATTAAGAAACCATGATATGTCTCTCCATCCCTTAAAAACCCTATAGTTTTCAACAAATACTAGTTCATTATTAGTTTTAGTTAATTCCTCAACAAATGCTCCATGGACTATGAATATGTATGCAGCAAGATAAAGAAGACATGTTATTGCCTCAACTATCCCGAGAATAGTTAATGGTATAAAACCTCTTTTTAATAAGATTGGGCTTGTATAAGCAAATAATAATGGTATCATAAGGCTTGTTAGCACAACTAAACTAGCTATGGCCAATAAAGTTTTTTCAGCCTCAGGCTCAACCGGATGAGCAAAACCCCATCTAGTTGCTTGGCCTGTCAATAGGATCCTATGGACCTGTCTATTCAAATACCTGCTCGTAAATATCCAGGCAAACCATCCTACTAGAACGATAAATATTGCTGCCCATCCCTGGATAGTTTTAAAGGTATAAAGCCAGATAGACAATGATGTTAGTATTATTAAAAATACAATCATATCTATATTCATGTATTCAAGCAAATCTTTAAATAATCCCCTACGATCACTTAAGAAAACGGCTATAATACGATATATGCAATGATATATCATAAAAGATGCTACTAGATATAAGAGCACGATATAAAAATAGAAGCTCCATGGAACAGCTCCAATGATCATACGGGATATTATTAGGCCTAAACTAAAATAACTTAAAGGAAGCATTAATCTAGGCCAAAGCCTATTGCAAACAATCTGAAGATATATAGTAAACACTATCACTGAAGAAAATATAATGGGCCGGATATTCCATGGAATATCAGCAACTGTTACTATAAGGAATAATGTGATCGATAATATAATTATGGCCTCTGCGATTCTACCTAAAATTACGCTTAATCTATGTGCCATAATGCTTTATCCCAAAAAGGCGGTCTATAACCCAATAAATACTCTTATATACTTAGGCTAAAAATACCCATCGAATATAAAATACTTAATAAATATTAAATTATAATAGACATTAGCTACCCATAGTCTTTTATATGGTAGGCAATGCTAGGAAACTTAGATACGAGCTCTTGATCAGCTGTATAAAGTGGTATATTAAATTTAATGGCTAATGCTATATATGATGCATCGTAAATCGTAATATTTTCTCTAAAAGCTAATTCTATTGCAAGATCTTTAATATCATTATCTAAATCATATGTCATGAAGCCATATTTATTAATTGATGTCCCTATTTTCTTTAATTCATCAGAATTATATACTCCGCTATATCTTAAGGCATTAAGTACTTCATATTCTAATAATGAGGGAACTAATATCTGAATTAATCCTCTTACGTAGTCATTTCTTAACTTAATTGCATTATTGCTATATTCCTCTATTAAATACCACTTTGCTATAACACTTGCATCGACAACTATCTTCTTCTCCATTTTTTAATTACCTCGGTTGAATCCCAACCTTGAGGAGCCTGTCTTCTTAGTTCTTCGTTTATTAAAAAGGCTTCTAGAATATTCTTTTTCTTTTCTTCCGTAAGTTTATCTATTATTGCTTTCCGGACTACTTCACTCCAATTAATATAACTGTATTTTTTCATAAGTTTTTTTATTTTGGGATCTATCCTGACTGTTATAGTAGACATTTATATACACCACATATTAATATGTTACTACAGTATTAATATGTTATTACTACCTCAAATTTTGAACTATTGCTTTATAATCATCTTAAGCATGAGTTCCTTAACATTAACAATATCAATAACTCCTCTATCCCTTGACTCTATTGTTCCTTCAGGATCATATATGGTAAATACTCCATACCAGTCATGGACCGCTTCATCAGGTCCTTTATCGTTTTCCTCAAGATATGGTGAGTCCCATCCAACGGTACCTGCAGCTCTCCAGTTAAGGTCATCAATGTATAGAAATATGTCAGGCGCATCTCCTTTAACAACTGGATAGAGTTCATCTGGTGTATATACCAGGTTTTTCCAAGGCTTGCCATTAGGTCCATTGATTTTCCTTAATTCATTCTTAAGCTCCATTATTAGATCTGGTACTTTTTCACGGGGAACAATTCCTTTAGGCTCCCTACCTTTAATGTTAATGAATATTCTCGAATAATAGCCTCCCCAACCCCATGCCTTTGTATGTTCCCAATCAACTAGCCCAGGATCTAGATCAGTACAAGGCTTTTCTGGTTTTTTCTTAAACCTTAGATATCCATTTTCTTCGAGCCATTGATTTATAGCAAATGCGCCTTTCATAGCTTTTGCACCATGATCTGATGCTATAAAAATTAGTGTGTCCTTTGGCACATTTCTCAATAGATCACCTATGAGTTTATCGATCAATTTATAATATTCTGGTATTACGTGTTCATATTTATTGCCGGACTCATATTTTGGATGCTCTTTATCCCAGTATTTCCAAAACGCATGATGTACCCTATCAACTCCTATTTCTACAAACCATATGAAGTCCCATTTCTTATTTTTAATAAGATAATTAAGTACGTTGAAATGCTGTATAGTCATTTCCCATAATTCCTTAATAATTCGATCCTTTTCCTCACTACGATATAATACATCAAATATATATGAGCCATAGAGTTTCTCGATTTCGTTTTTCAAGCTAATTGGCCATGTATACTGTTTAGTATGATCAGGTGTTATGAAGTCACTTATAAGGTAGCCTCGAATAGGCTTGGGAGGATAACTAGGTGGCACACCTACAACAATATTCCAGTACCCTTGTCTAGCTAGATCAACCCATATAGGTGGTTCTTTTATAGACCTTGAATTTGCGATATAAATGTCTCCATAACTACCCGGCTTCCTATGTCTAAAACCATATAAACCAAGCTCTCCAGGGGTCTTACCTGTTGCCATAACGGCCCAGGCGGGAATAGTTATTGGTGGATGACTTGATCTAAGAATATACCTAGTGCCTTGACCAACTAGTTCTCCAAGAATATCCAATTCATTTTTAAATTCGTCATAGAGTAGCCGCGGAGGAGCACAATCAAGTCCTATGACAATTGCTTTTCTCACTATAAAACACCTATCTGAGATATTGCTAACCATGTTAATATTTATACCAAGTTATTAGTATATTTCTCTAGGATATAAATTAAAATAATAATACAATAAATCCTGTTATTAACTACATATTTCAGGTTTCCATATAATTGCATTGAAAAATTATTTTGCTCTACTCTTTCTTCTCAATATACTGACTGTGAAAGTAATCATGATTATTGAAGATACTACGATTAAAGCGGTATTTAGATTAATAATGCCTCCCGATGGTAATAAGCTACCGCCTACTGTTGCAGGGCCAGTTATTTTCACGCTGTCTATGATCCACCCTCTAAAGCCATTATAGGCATTGTCTACTGTATCAAAGGTAAACCTTATCTGTGTAGTTCCATTCGGTAATTCTATATCATAGATAACCCATTTAGGAGGCTCAAATGGATCGCTACTAACAGCTGGTTCACCTAATCCACTATATCCAGATGCATAATGTAGGTCTGGACTACCCCATGTAGGGGCTGTTGTCGGGTTTAATCTAGCTATCTCAATCCAGCTACCATTAACGTATGCTTCGACTACCATTAGATCATAATAATTAGGATCCGCTGATTCTATTTCCCACCAAGAAGCAAAGACTAAGTGCGATCCCTTGGGAGTTGGGGAGAAACTCGGTGAAGTCAATGAACCGTATATTACATAAACACCCGACATACCGCCCTCCTCTTGCGGTACTGTTGTCCAACTATCACCAATGTATGTACCTGTATCTAGATGCCCGAACCATGCAACACAGCTACCTCTATAGGCATGGGTAGATGAGCCGGACTATCGGGTACTGTAATAAGATTGGGATCTATATCAGGTGATAATACGTATATCGTCTCTGGATCACATACTACCTGCCATTGAACACCATCTACAGGAGGAGTAAACGTCCATCCAGGGGCTCCTGTCTCAAAGTCTTCAAATAGTATGGGAGGTGCTTGGCTATAAACTGTTGATGTATTTAAGCTCGTCAATACACCGATTATTAGTAGAATCATTACAGCTGCTAATGTAACCATTCTAACATTAGACAATAAATAACACCTCCTACCAAGATATTATAATATATTAGTATTTAATACTTTTTACATCTTCATAAATAATTGATATGCAATTATATTAATTAAGTTCGAATTTATCCATTAAGAAATCCATTATTTTATTTATATTCTCATCAACCGTGTGATTTACAGTATCTACAATAATATCCGGATTTTCAGGTGGCTCATAAGGATCACTTATACCGGTGAAATGTTTTATTTCGCCACGTAATGCTTTCTTATATAGTCCCTTGGGATCACGTCTTATACATTCTTCTAGTGGACATTGTACATAGACTTCTACAAATGGGACTTCTTCTTCAATGATTTCTTTAACCATTTTTCTTACATCGCGATATGGTGATACAAAACTACATAGTACAATAACTCCATTCCTTGCTAGTAAGCGTGCAACCCATGCAATTCTATGTAGATGTACTCTTCTTTCTTCTCTAGTAAAACCAGCACCTATGCTTATTGTTTTCCTAGCCCAGTCACCATCAATAACTTCTACACGAAAACCTTTCTCCCTAAGCTTCTCAGCAACACCTCTAGCTAATGTAGTCTTACCACTACCCGGTAAACCAGTAAACCATACAACAAATCCTTTATCGAGGCATTTCAAACCAATCAATCCTCCATTTACTTGAATTCACAGTTAGGATAACTCTTCAACTTACTAATAAAAGCTACCTTAAAGTGCCATGACATTTGAGGTTAAAAACAACACAGATAAACATAAAAAATAGCATACTAATAGTATCATAATAGAGGTATCATACTATGAGTATCATAGTAGAGCGTCCTTGGCTAAAAGGATTCCTTCTCCAAAACGGAAGAAGAATGTTATACGGTAGGAGAAAAACTGGAAAAACATTTTATACAAGACATATTCTACCAAACTATCTATACTTTATTGTTAGAAAAGGAGGCACCATATACGATCCATTTGAGGACCAAGAGTTTGACACAAAGTTTTTCCTCAGAATATGTAGGGCTCAAGACAATATCATCCTTGATGAATTCCATCGTGCAGAGCCAAGACTATTCGATGCACTCCAGGCAGGTGTATGTAGTGAAAACCTTGTACTCATAACATCCACATTGCATTACTATAAAAAGTTTGTAGAAGGGCCGGAGGCACCACTTAAAGGCTTATTCTCAATTAGAAGAGTTGGGTTAATTTCCCCTATAGAGTTATTAAACCATGAGTGGAGCATAGATAATAAGAATTTGGTCGAGCATCTAGTATTTTATCAGGAACCAGTCCTTATTGGAAAGACATTGAAAGATATTATTTTATCTGGCAGAGAGTTTGCAAGATCTCTTGTTGGAGAGATCCTTGATGAAGAGGATCAAGTATATACACGGAGATATAATGCAATACTTGAAGCTATTGCAGCTGGTAAAAATAGGTTGACGGAAATAGCATCGTATCTATATTCTAGGAATTTAATTCCCAATGCTAGTACTTCACATATAACTAAATATATAGATACCATGATAAAAGTAGGGTTATTAGAGAAAATAGAGGTATGGGGCAAGAGAAGGAGGAGTATTTATAGACATGTATCACCTCTAACGGAGATCATCTACTACCTAGACTCCAGATATGGGTTCTTCGATTTACAGCTTACATGGGATTATCTAGAGAGGATCATAAGAAACTATATACCAATCCTTATTGAGAGATTCTTTGAACACTTATTAGCTGAGTTAATGGGTCTCAAACCTGTCAAGATCTTTGATCCCGATATAGATGTTACCTTGATAGAGTTTAAAAGAGTAAAGGTAGTTGCTGAGGTAAAGTGGAAAAACAAGTTAACGAGAGCAGAGATTATGAAAATTGAAGAGAAGCTAATGAGATTCCCCGAAGCAAGGAAAATCCTCATAGTACCCGATCAAACAATAGTCCCTGAAACAACACTTGAAGTATGGGATGTTAATAAGGTACTGAATGAAGTTAGATCATTGGCTAAAATGTCCTAAATCGTGATCGTTACATTCTTGTTGATCCTGCTTTTTAAGGATTATTTGCTATGATGGGAAATAAATATTTTATAACTAATATAGGAAAATTTATTAATTATATATAATTAAATTATTTCTCTGAGGGGTTTTAAGTGGAGGAACGTAGAGGAAAATATACTACTGTCTCTATACCTATTACTCTCTATAATCGTATTAAGAGGCTTATAGAGGATACAGGCTTTACTAGCGTGTCACAATATGTCACTTATGTTCTTCGAGAAGTTGTAGCTGCTCATGAAGAAGCGAAGTATGAGGAGCCGTTTTCTGAAGAGGATAAGAGGAGGATTATTGAGAAGCTAAGGAAGCTAGGCTATATATAATTGTCTTAGGAATAAGGTGTAGATTATGAGATTTCATGAGACTAGCAAGAGATCGTTTATAAAGGCTATTACTTACCGTGCTTATCAAAGTTTTGTTGTTACTCCAATCATAGCATATATTTTAACTAGAGATTTTCTATTAGCTTTTAAATTTAGTATTCTAGAATTTCTTGTAAAAATACCTGCATATTATCTATTTGAACGTCTATGGAGCCTTATTCCCCATGGATATAGACATGAAAATATGAGGTGAGAAATATGGTTTCTAAACCTCATGGTGGAAAATTAATTAATCGTATAGTTTCTGGGAAGAGAAGAGAATTTTTACTTAGTGAAGTTAAGGAGTTACCTAAAATACAGATTAGTTACGAAAGAGTAATTGATCTTATGGATATTGCCCATGGAGCATTTAGTCCCTTGGAGGGCTTCTTATTACAGGAAGACTATCTACATGTACTCTATGATATGAGGCTTTCCAATGACATACCATGGACTATACCAATAATATTAGATGCTGATCCTATAGAGATTAGTGATGTTAAGGAAGGAGATGATCTTGCATTATACTATAATGATATACCTATAGCTATTATGAGAGTAGAAGAGATCTATGGATGGGATAAGAAGGAATTTGCTAGGCAAGTATATAAGACAACTGATCAAGGACATCCGGGTGTTGCCAAGACCTATTGGATGAAGGAGTTATTGATTGGTGGACCTATAGACTTGCTCAATGAGATCGATCATCCATTGAAACATAGGATATTATGGCCTATAGAGACTAGGGTCTTATTTATGGAGAAGAAGTGGAGAACAATTGTTGCTTTCCAGACAAGAAATGTACCTCACCGTGGACACGAGTATGTACAGAAGGCGGCTCTAACATTTACTGATGGCCTATTAATACATCCCCTTATAGGCTGGAAGAAGCCTGGCGATTATAGGGATGAAGTGATCTTTGCTGCCTATGAGGCTTTGATAAAACATTATTATCCAAAGGATGTTGTTGTACTTGCTGGACTCCTTATGAACATGAGGTACGCTGGTCCAAGAGAGGCTATACACCACGCTATTGTACGTAAGAACTTTGGATGTACACACTTCATAGTAGGCCGCGACCATGCAGGGGTAGGAAACTATTATGGACCATACGAGGCATGGGAAATATTTAATGAATTCCCAGATCTAGGCATCATACCATTATTCATAAGAGAGGCATTCTATTGCAGGAAATGCGGGGGTATGGTTAACGAGAAAATCTGTCCTCATGAAGACAAGTATCGTATACGAATAAGTGGTACAAAATTACGTAAGATGATCAGGGAAGGACAAATACCGCCAGAATATATGATGAGGAGAGAAGTAGCAGAAGTAATAATCAGCTCTAAAGATCCCTTTGTTAAATGACTATACACTTTTAATACTCTGGATTCTTTTAATTAACCTATACCTACCGCTATAATTCATTGTCTTTGTACTCAATAATTTAAGTAATTGACTATCCGTATCATTTGGTAACGGGAGTCCGAGGATCTTAAGTACAATTGGAACGATATCCCATAGTTTAAGCATATTCATTTTCCCCAGAACCATTAGAAGTTCTTCATCCGCAAAATGTCCTATAAATACGCCGTCTCTATGATGTGAAGTGACTTTTTCTACTTTATAGCATCGAGTAGAAATGCCAAGGCAATAATCAAGTTTAGGCTCAAGAATAAGATCTGGCGCGTGGTCTATGTAGGGGCCATTATATATTTCGCTAGGCTCATAAACACGAAGAATATATGGATCTCTTGAGATAAGTTCCTTGATTTTTTCTTTATATCCTGGCGCTACATATATGATACCAGCATCCGGAACTAATGCTTTAGTTATCTTATATGGTATTTCTCTTCTTCTTTCTTTACCTGCCTTTCCACCTAGTTTAAAGAGAAGTTTTCTAGCAAATGTTTTTATTCTCTTATGTTTCCTCGTAAATCTTATTAAACTCGATGGAATATCGATCTTTTTTCCTAATATATTTAGAGATAATGTTTCAGTAAATAATTTCTCCATTATAAGGCCATGGTTTTTAAGAATAAATGGAATATTTATGATGTAATCACATAATGTGAACCCATGATCGCTTACAATTATTATGTTGTCGGTAAATTCCATAACCTTTCCTATAAACCAATCAATCTTCTTAAACACTTCTCTAGATCTGCCTATGAAGTCCCCATTTATAATATGTATGTTACCATGAAGTGACCAATCTACTTCGGAAAATACAGTAAATAATAAATTCCAATCATATTTCTCCATTAACTCCAATAGGCCAGTTGTACTGCATTCCAATCTTTCAAGCATATATTCGAAGGATTCTTCTTTACTTCCCTTTAGATCGAGTGCCTTCAACCCCTTGTTAAAGTAATCAATATATTTTCTCTCTAGTACCCGAGGATGCATTCTTATTTCAGGAGTCATCCAGTCATTTATTATGATACTATATCTATCATTTAAGTACCAAGGTGGATACGTTAAGGGTAAATTATATATTATGCTTCTTAGCTTATGCATTGACAACATGTTATGGAGCCTGGGATATCTTACATCAAATGTTGTCGCTATCCTTGTAATAAATCCTTTAT
The DNA here is from genome assembly GCA_964531225.1 of uncultured Desulfurococcaceae archaeon. Lineage (GTDB taxonomy): Archaea > Thermoproteota > Thermoprotei_A > Sulfolobales > Desulfurococcaceae > CAZHDB01. The sequence continues at coordinate 113,971 of CAZHDB010000001.1, read as the reverse complement.
CACTTTTCTCTACAATATGGAAATCATATACACCATGCTTGCCAGGATTAACACCGGAAGCAATAGATGTCCAGGCCGGAGGAGTGTAAGGAGGTAAAATTGATTTTAATATCTTTATAATCGTGTTGCCTTTATTTAGTAAAGCCTTCATACTTGTCGCAATAGATCTTTTAATAAGAATATCTATAAAAGAATAAGATGCTCCATCAAGCCCTATTATGGCGACTTTATCTTTTCTATACTTCACTATTTTCACCTAATAGTGTGTTAACTAATAGTTTTATGTTTCTATTGAGATAAAAATATTGAGAGCCTTGATTAGATCTTTTAGCAATAATTTTATTTAATATAAAACAATTTAGCCAGTAGTAGGTATACAAAGACATGAGTGATGGAATTATATTAATAGTACTAGACACCCTCAGGCTCGACTTTGCCAGAAGATACTTTAGCCCATGGCTTAAAAAATTAGGCTTTATAGAACATATAGCACTAACAACGTCTCCTTGGACCGTGCCCGCCCACGTATCTATATTCAGTGGTCTTTATCCAAGCTTTCATGGTGTCTACCCAAAAAACGATAGTCTTGCTGACTTTGTAATTCCCCGTAGATTGACAAAGTTTATGTTACATGATTACTTAGTTAAGAAAGGTTATAGGACCATATTTCTATCATCAAATCCATACATAAGTCCCTCGTTTGGGTATAGATCTATCGATGCCTTCTATGATACAACCAATATAAATAGACCTATAATTGAATTATCAGAAAATGAAAAGTACATTATATCTCATCTTCGCGGACTATCAAGAATGAAAAGAATGGCCAATTTAATAAAAAGACATAAATTGGGATTACTGTCCAAAATAATCATTAATTATATTTATAGAAAAACCATAAACCTTCCCATCATAAAAGATATAGATATGAAGAGGAGGAAATGGCCTCTGGACAAAGGTGCCTCAAAAATTAATGATTTACTTAAGAGGATAAATTTTGGTAAAAAATTCTTTTTATTTATTAACTACATGGAAGCACATGAACCATATACTAAAGATAATTCATTTACAAAACAGGTTCTAGAAAATGTTGTACTAGGAAGAAAGCATGATGATTACTACCGTTTTTGGAAGAAAAAATATGAAGATGAAGTAAGGTATTTATTAACAAAGGTAAATGAGTCTTTAGATATTCTTAAAGATTTAGAGGTGTTCAATAATTCACTTATAATTATTACGAGCGACCATGGACAATTACTAGGAGAACATGATAGGCTTGGACATGGAATGTTCTTATATGATGAGCTAATCAAAGTACCATTATATATAAAGCCTCCTAACAATGCAAAAATTAGAGAACCTTACAATCATGAGGCACTTCTTTCATTAGCTAAAATTAAAAGATTTATCAAAAACTATGTAGAAAATAAAATAGTTGACATCACACTTCTCAAAGACGATCTTCCTATGGCCGAGGTATTTGGAATGAACTACGTTACCCAAGAAATAAAGAACATTCTTAAAAATGTAAATGAGGATAAGCTTAAGAAAGCATATATGTCTATGAAAAAGCATAGAATAGCCGTTTGCTTTAATAATTGTAAGATCGTCTATAATGTAAACAATGGTTCTATAGAAATGTTATTTCCTTACTGCAATGAAGCAACTGTCAGAAAAGCTTTAAAGAGGATCAGGAAAAGAATAGGATTATCTCAACAATTAATTTTTAGAAATCGATATAAATGATACATCTCGTGTTAAAACTGAATAGTATTAGCTAGGTGATTGAATTACTGAGAAACATTGTAATCATAACTATCGACTCATTAAGACCTGATCATATGAGCTTATACGGCTATGATAGAGATACAACACCATTCCTTAGATCTTTAGTTAATAAGTTTGGCATTTATAAAAGAGCTTACTCTAATGGACCAAATACAATTACCAGTTTTATAGCTAGTTTTACATCTACTTATCCGATAATGTTTCTCTCAAAAGACCCAAATACTGGCAGACATAGATATGTTTTAAAATATCGTATCACATTACCCGAAATACTCAATAAATATGGCTATGAAACTACAGCCTTCAATACAAATCCTTACTTATCAAAATATAGGCTTGGGTTGTCAACTAAATTTACAAAACCATTTGAATTACTTCCTGGAATAACAATATCGAGTAAGACAACTCATAAAAATTCCCTGTCTTTATTTAAATCTCTAGCTAAACCATTTAAATCATTTCTAAACAGACTTAAGTTTAAGAACTATACCCTTTATGCATATATTCGTTCATTCTATCATAGGCTGTATGGTGCTGATAGACCATATATGACAGCTGATGAAGTTAATAACTATGTTAGAAAATACATTATGAGTAATGATTTTAGTTGGAAGAATAAATTGATATGGATACATTACATGGATACACATGTACCATAGTATCCATACCAAAAATATCTGAATGTGTTTAATAAAAATATAAGTGCATACGATGCTTTAATTGCTAACCATTACCTGTACTTAAAGTATATTAGATCATGCAAGAATATACATTGGATTGACGAGGATGAAATAATTAAAATAATTACTGATGCGTATGATGCATTAATTTTATACATTGATGATCAGCTTAGAGAGTTATTTAGGGTTTTTGAGGAATCTGGTATGCCCGATGACACAATAATAGCAATATTCAGCGACCACGGAGACGAACACCTAGAACATGGGGGTTTTAGCCATGGACATTCTCTGTATGAGGAGCTAGTTAGAATAGCATTCCTATTAAAAGATGATATTAGAACGGGATATATTGATGATAGAGTACAGTTGCTTGACTTTTCTCCATATATATTATGGCTATTAGGTATCAAGAAACCTATTCAGATGATGGGAGATAAACTTGTGCATAGAAATATTATCTATATGGAAACTATAATTCCGCCAACAAGAAGAACTTATGGAGATATCATTAGAGGGATATTGTACGGAAACTATAAGCTCATACAGAATGAAACAAAAAATCAATATGAACTATATGATTTAGAGAAGGATCCTAAGGAAAGGTGCAATATTTATATGAAAAAACCTGATGTTTCCTCAAAACTTGTTAGTGAACTTATGCGATTAAATAAAAATATAAAGAGGTATGAGATTAGGCTTAAACTGACCTCAATCTTCTAATCGCGTTTTGCATTCTGTATTTTTATCTTAGATAACAATGTTTAAGTTTATCTTATTGCTCATAGTATAAATGGTGAGCTGAGTGGCAGAGGAGAAAGTAAAGTTAACTATAGAGGTTCCCAAGAAATTACATGGTGAGATCATAGAAAAGGCTAAAGAAGCTGGTTTTGATGACATTAATGAATTCATATTATTTGTATTAGAGCAACTTGTATCAGCGGAAACAACAACTGAAAGTGTTTTTACAGAAGAGGAAGAAGAAAAGGTTAAGGAGAGGCTTAGAGCCCTAGGATATATTGAGTAAGTAAAGGTGAATAGCTATTCTAGGCCTTTCCTAGATAGTGCATAATTGATTTTTTAATAAAGTCTCTTGACCATTTAGACAATAGTAATACTATTCCAAAGTATATGACAGCTGTAATAGCTAGTAAAGTAAGTAGATATGGAGTGTCCTGCCAGAAACTCTTCACAATATAGTTTGTTGAACCAGTTAAATATAGGAAGAACGAGGCTACTGAACCAGCAATTATTGCTGCAATTAACTCTCTGTAGGGTATTTTAAACTCTATTTGTCTCCGTGCTTCTTTATACGTATATATGAATAATGGTATAGCAGTTATAAGCCATGTAGTAGGATAAGGCATGCTTATAATAACCGGGTCAGTTAATCCAAGATAATAGATCATTAGAGCTGATGCAATAGAACCAGCTACAATTGCACATATACCCCTCACTAGGCGGTAAAACGGTATTTTAAACAATGGTGTCCCTGCAAGTGCAAAGCCCGCTTCATATAGATCTTTTCTTTCCATCGCCATAGCTATATCACCGAATATGTTTGAAAGTATTAGAAATATAGATTCAAATGTAAATAAGATAAAGAGTATTCTTCCATCAATATATTCTATTCTAAATAGACTTAGTAAAGGTATACTAAGAGTTATTAAGAGGAAAAGTATACCTATATTGACAATAAATGTTATCCGCAGAACATCTTCTATATCCTCCCTAGAGGGTTTACGGAGAAGTTTAGAAACAAGGCCTGAAGATAATGCTCTACCACTTTGTATTATAACACTGCGGGGAATATAGGCAACTCCCATATATGCAGCAGCTATAGTCGATGCTGTAAGTAATACGAGTATCGGTCTTTCAAATTGTAAGAGCATTCTATAAAGACTCATCTGCAAAGGAATATATGAATTCTTAATTAAAGTAACTATTCTTTCCTTATCAATTTTTAATCGCGGTATATGGATTTTATATCTTGCAATAAAGAAGCTATATGTAATAAATGCAGCTAACGAAGCTATTATGACAGATAGAATGGCTCCCAAAACTCTATATGCTAGCAAAGCAACGAATATATAAGCAAAAGATATTCTAAAACTATGTCTTACTATTTCAGTCTTTCCAAAGATGAATGGCTTGGAACCCATTACAATATATCGATAAAATCTATTGAAAACCTCGATCACAACCCATAAAGCACCGACTATGAATATAAACCAGTCATATCCAAGTAGATTAGAGTAATAAAATCCAATTGTTATGACAATAAGGAAAGCTACTGGTGCAAATAATGTATTTAAAAGTAAAGCCGTAGATACATACTCATATCTTCTTCTAGCATAATATCTTGTTACCCATAATTGCCAAAGAAAAGCAATACTCAATATTATGAGGTTTATACTGTTTATTGTAGTAAATAATCCATATTCTTCCCTAGTAAGTCTACGCGTCACAACTATTGTAAAGCCTATGGCTATAATCAGACGATACATTTGGCTCAAATAATTCACAATAGTAGAATAGCGAACCCTAATGCTAGCAATTTCCTCATTCAACTCAATGGCATCATTGTCGTTTCTAAAGATTTCTTCACTCATTTCAACAACACCATTATATTGGACTACAAAATCCTATGAATACTCATTATTCTTAAAAGAAAAGCGGATAAATAAGTTTATGGACCTTAAAATATCTTATATCTAATCATAGATCGTGATCATATATGCAGCTATGTACCTAGTCCACGAATTTGTATATCGTTATAGAATACTTATAAAATAACATCTATAGTATATCCAAAACTAGGACATAGGTGATTCGCTTGAGAAATGTTGTTATAATAACCATTGATTCATTAAGGCCTGATCATACTAGTGTATGCGGATACTACAGAGATACCACTCCATTCTTAAAGAGCTTATTTAACAAGTTTAAAGTCTATAAAAATGCATATGCAAACGGATCTCATACAGCCTCTAGCTTTATATCAAGCTTTACGTCTACATATCCTTTAATGTTTGCACCTTCTAAACTGGAGAATTCTAATTTGTGGAAAAGATTACTAAAATATAGAATTACACTATCCGAAATTCTAAATAAATATGGCTATGAAACTATAGCCTTCAATACTAATCCATTTCTATCAAAATATAGACTGGGATTAACTGCAAGATTTAATAAAGCAATTGAATTACTCCCCGGAATTACTATTAAATGTGGCAAACGAAACAAGAAGAAAATATTATTTGGTAAACTTAGAAGTATTATTAAACATTTCAGTAATAAAATTAAAATTAAAAATTTCTCTCTATACGCGTTCTTACGTGTGAGATATCATAAATATGTGGAAATAAGTAGGCCTTACTTAAGCGCTGAAGAAGTAAATAGTCATATTAGAAGATACTTATTGTCAGATAACTTTAGATGGAAGAATAAATTGATATGGATACATTACATGGATACACATGTACCATATATTCCCCCAGATAAGTATTTGAAACTATTTAACAAAAGACTAGGTATTTATGAATCGCCTGTAATAAACCATTATTTCTACTTAAAATATATCCTTGGCATAAAAGAAATAAAATGGGTTGATGAAAGAGAGCTTATAAAGAAAACAATTGATTTCTATGATGCTTCCATAAGATACTTGGATGATCAGCTTAGAGGGTTATTTAAAATATTGGAAGAGTCAGGTATGCCAGATGATACAATAATAGCAATATTCAGTGATCACGGAGACGAACACTTAGAACATGGGAATTATACACATGGATATTCATTATACGAAGAAGTTGTAAGAGTTTTTCTTATGATGCATGACAGTAATGGAGCGGGATATATTAATGAAAGGGTACAGTTACTAGATCTAGTCCCACATATACTTAGTACACTAGGAATTAAGAAGCCTAAATACTTAATGGGACATAGACTAGCTGAGCCAAAGTACATATTTATGGAGACTGCTTTTAAGAATCCACTGCATAAATACGTGATATTAAGAGGTATAATATGGAAAAACTATAAGTTTATATATAATGAGACTTACAATAAATTAGAATTATATGATCTATTAAATGATCCATCCGAAAAGATCGACTTAAGTAGGAAAAAACAGGACACAGTTAAGAAATTCGTCAATATGCTTAATAGTATCAAGGTTCAAAATAAGAGGACCGAATTAAGCATAAAACTAAATACCTTGTTCAATTATTAATCTTTTATTGACAATCGTAGACAGTATCAATTCATTATATAATTAGCTGGTGTCATAATGCATATGGAAAGCAGTACAGTCCTAAAATTAGGGAGTAAAAGCCCGGACAGCATTATCTTTGTCACCGCGCATTATCCGCCACCGGAAAATGCAGCTGGCTTTAGACTTAAGGCTATGGTTAAGGCGATATCGAAGAACCTTGATTTTAGTATTTTAGTTATTGATTTAACAAGGAATAAAATAGAGACATACTATGGTGACTATGGTGAAAGAGTACTATCTCCAAGGAAGAGTTTATCACGTAGTTCAAAGCTCTATTATTTTCATAGATTTAAGGATATGCTAGATCTATCAAAGACGTATAATTTTATTAAAAAATATATTGAGAGTACATCATTAAAGCCAAGACTTATTATTTCGACTATACCCCCTGGAGAGAGTGTAAAAATTGGTGCAAAACTGGCCAAAGATTTTAGAGCTAAATTATTGGTAGATTTTCACGATCTAACTGATGAATGGAGGTTTGCTGAAAACCCTGCTGTTGGCATATTTTATAAAATATATTTTAATAAATATGTTTACAGCTTTTTAGATAAAGCCGACGCCATTACTACAACTACAGAATACTCTGTTTTTTATCTCCGTAGAAAAATGGGTAATACATATAAGACCATACATGTTATCTATAATGGTGTAGATCCTGTTGATTTTGAAAAGGCATATGATATGAAGGCTAAAAAGCGTTCAAGAGATCTAAGAATAGTATTTGTCGGCAATTTAAATTGGAAATATCATAGACTTGACATCTTTATAAAGGCCATGAAGGAGATTACTAGAAAAGAGCCCGATTCCAAGTTAGTAGTTATAGGTAAAGGAAAATATCTAAGCGAATATGTTTCATTAGCTAAAAAATTGGATTTGTTAAATAAGATCGTTTTTACAGGCTATATTTCTAAACAAAGACTGATAGAAGAACTCGGGAAAGCTGATTTTGGTTTAATTCCTAGACCAGCCATAAATAATCCATGGGTTATATCATCGGATAGAATCACGTTCTATGAATACCTAGCATCAGGCTTGCCAGTAATTGCCTATGGACCTAAAATTAATTATATAGGTAGTGTTATAGAAAAATATGATCTCGGAATATATATTAGAAGTAACGATCATAAGATCATCTCCACAGAAATTATACAAAATAGAGATCAAATAAGATCGATAGGCTCATCACACGTTAGAAACTATATTCTTAAGTATAGAACTTGGGATAGAATAATGGAAAAATTTATCAAAATAATTCAGAAAATAATTTGATCAAATTATTTGGGGATCGAAAGTATAAAACCAGTTTTCATATACAATTCACACAATAAATGTATCCTTCTTGAATAGCGTTGGAAATCTGTATTAAAACCTGTAAAGACCCTTCCTAACATAGTCAATGGATATCCAAAGACTCTTTTTAGATATTCTTTGTATTCTTTATGAATAAGTAATATTCTTGCATAACTAGCTCCTTGACTCCAACATCTTTTTTTAATGTACTCCAGGGTAAATCTGTATGGAAATACTTTATGATATACAATAGCTCTTGGATTAAAGCCTAGTTTAAAACCACGTTTTAATGCTCTAAGTAAGAACTCAAATTCTTCGCCAGATAATAGTTTACCTTGTACTCTGCCTAAATTTGGTAGGAAATACCCTATTTTATTAAATACTTCTTTTTTAACGGAAAAGTTTGTTCCATAGATCAAGTCTATGATTTTCTTCTTTGGATAATGCAGATAATTCCCTGCACTTACTATGTATGAAAATAGTTCTAGATCCCACCAATTAGGAGGTTTAGAAAGATACCTAGGATAAACGGCACCTCCCACTATATCGTATCCTTTAGAATGATATTTAATAAGCTCCTTGATCCAATCTTTATCTGCGATTGCATCATCATCTATGAAAGCTACGATGTCACCATAAGCCATATATGAACCAAGTGATCGAGCTAGGCCTAGACCTAGTTCATGTTTGCTCCTATAGAGTCTCAACATTATATCCTGATTTCTAATCTTGATTTTAGGCATGTATCTGGTTCTCGAATAATCATCTATGACTATAATTTCATAGGGTTTCTTTGATTGATTTACTAGACTTTCTAAAGTCTCATCAGCATCTTTAAATCTATTATGGACCACTAAGATAACACTTACTTTCATGTCTCTCTCCAAGCACATAATATAATGTACATTATCAATTAATATACTTATTTATAGGTAAATAGCCACTATGCTAATAATTATTCTATAATACTAAATTATTCAGGAGACATTAATAGTGTAGATGAGACAAAAAATTTTATCGTGTATTGTGATATATGATAACTGCAAAACCTATTATGAACAGCTATGGTAGTAATATGATAAGGAATAGTAGAGGAGTGTCTAGATATTGAAGATCTATATTGTTAGTAGTGGTGGTGGTCATACTGGTTATGCTGCTGCTATTGGTGAGGCTTTAGTTGATCTTGAGCCTGAGATTGATTTGTCTTTTATTCTACCCCCTGATGATATTTGGAGTTTAAGGAGGCTTAGGTATAGGTTTAGGGATTTTGATCCCGTGTTTGTTGTTAAGCCTCGTAGGCCCCTTGAGGGTATTGGTAAGGCTTTATTGCTTGGTCCGCGTGCATTGTTTGATAGTTTTAGGTTTGTTAAGGAGCCGTTTATGGTTATTGCTACTGGTTCTAATCATGGCCTTATACCTATTATTACTGGCTTGTTTAGGAGAGCCCGCTTCCTTTTTTCCATTGAGGCAATTGATCGTGTATATACTTATTCTAAAGCTAATATGATAATGTATAGGAAATTTAGAACAACAATGCTTCTTCATTGGAAGGAGCAGAAGAAAAACTATCCTCGTGGAGTAGTTGTTGGCCCTATTTATGAAAAACCCATATACAGGGCTAGAGATGACGGTTATGTACTCGTTTTATCCGGGTCTATGGGTCATAGGAGGTTATTTGATCTTCTTTTAAAAACCGATCTTGAAAACGTTGTTGTACAAACTGGAAAAATTGATCCAGATTATATAGTTTCTAAAAAGCCTCATTGGAAAGCTTTTAAGTTTGACCCAGATATTGATCGGTGGATTGCAGGTGCATCAGTAGTTATTGGGCATCAGGGATTGTCTATTGCCGAGGCCGCACTTGCATATGGTAAGCCTATCATTATAGCATACAACCCTGATCTCCCACAAACTAGTGGGCGTCTAGATTCCCTATTATTGGCGAGGAAATTAAATGGGATCTATATCGATGTTGAAAAAACTTCTCCACAAGAACTTGTCGAAGCAATTAACCGTGCCAAGAAGAGACAGCCGCCTAAATATATTAATGGAGCCTATGTTTTTGCTAGAACCATCATAGGTATGCTGTATAAATAGTCTACACTAAATGATAGAAATCATATATTCCATGGATTAATAATGATGTTATACTTAAGGTTTATATCTTTGAAACTTATAGTTATACTTGGTGAAACCTATGGTAAAACTTAGGATAAAAGTTGGGCCGAAAGGTCAGATAATTATACCTAAAGTGCTTAGGGAGGCTTATGGAATTAAAGAAGGAGGATACGTGATAGTTGAGCCCGCGGATGATAAGCTTATAATTAGAGGTATAGAGGATCCTAGAGTTGTTTTGAAATGGATTAGAGAGAGGAGACAGCAATTAAAGGGTAAAATTGCTAGATTAGGCGATCTAGAGAAAATAGATCTTGAGGAGGAATTTAATGAAGATCTTTATTGATGCAAGCTTAATTATTTATCTTAATGTGAAACTTCCGGATCATGAAGCAAGGTTAATAGAAGAATTCTGGTTAGATCTTTTACTAAATCATACTCTATACACTAATATATTAGCGCTGGATGAAGCCATTTATGTGTCCAAAAGAAAATATGATATTCCATATACCGATACTATTGAATTCATAGATAAAGCCATAATACCCTATGTCAATATTTTGTCAATAGGATTAGATGAGTTCATTAAGGCAAAGGAAATTATGAAAAAATATAAAGTTAAGCCCTCAGACGCAATCCATGTTGCCACAATAATCAATAATGGATTACAGGGAATAGCTTCTGAAGATAAAGACTTTGATAAAATAGGGATAAAGAGACTTTGGATAAAAACTCATAAACTAAGATAATATAATCACTAAATCTATCTTACATTGAACAATTAACCTATCCATATACCTAATATGTAATCTGTTCTTTGATAATATAGGCTTTAGAATTTACTGACTTATGATAGTGTTTAATATATCCTAGTAAAGATAATGTAGTATTGGGATGATGATTTTTCGGGGAGCCTGAGGTGATCCGTGAAGAAGCGGTTACCCAGCTGATCACGTAGGTGTTTTGGTTGGTTGAATGGTGGATTATTCGAAACGTTCCTAAGCCAGTATATGTAGGGTTAAAGAGAAAGCCTAGGCTTGCAGGTATTATTGGTTTAATTGTCTTTCTAATTCTTATCATTCTTAGCCAATTCATCAGCGTTGTTTCCCCTACATTAGCTGCTGTCCTTTCTTTTCTAGCTATTTTTGGAGGTATTATAGCGGGTTTAATAAGTAGATTATTTGGTAGTCTTCGGGAACAAGATATAGCTTTCATACGTGAACTCTTAAAAATATTGAGTAAAAGAATTGTTTTATGGAGTATACCAAGTAACTATGTTCCTGTCGCTATAAGGCTTACCAATGGAGTCTATGTATATATTATCTATATACGTGGAAAATCAGTAGCATTGATAGGTAGACCCATAACACATGGTAAGGTATATCTAAATATTGAGAAACCAAAAATATATAAATTGAAAGAAGTAGCATCAGCTGGTAAGACAAGGTACCTTAATATAGATGCTCTCCTACCATATCCTGATAATCCAAGGATCTGGTATCGTATGATGCTTAGAGGATTTATTAAAAATATTAGTAGACTAGAGCCTAAAACAATAATTGAACTTAGCTCTAAGCTTTAGTTCTTTCCTCAATATATTTTCTTACAATGAGAACAGGGCCTTCCTTACCTACTACGATAATTTTTTCATTAGGCTCAATAACCTCTAAACTTCTCGCTCTCCAATACTCGCCTTCAACAAAAACGTATCCTTCTTTACCGGGTTCGAGTTTATCAATAGATCTGCCTATAGCTCCAGCCATATCCGCCTTTAACATAGGAGGTTTTCTACGGGCCTTCAAAACCTTATAGACTATTATACCCGTTATAAATCCCATTGTAATACCAAATGCTACGCCGGTCCAGAATAATGATCTCTGATATTCTGGACTAATAAGCCATCCCGGGGTAAAGTAGGGCATTAAGGCTATACCTAGGGCAATCATTATTATGCCAGAGAAACCAAGTACTCCAAATCCAGGCGTCACAAACAATTCTACGGCTAATGCTAGAGAACCTATAAGGATTAAGGCTAAGCTAACTAGATTAGCATTAAATCCTGCACCTATTAGGGATAATAGTATCAGCATTATACCTATAGGTGTAGCTATATAGTGGCCAGATATTATACTAAATAAGACTATCATAATACCTATTGTAGATAATATGCCGTTCAATATAGGATCAGACATTATATGGATTAATTGAGAGCGTGGACTACCTGTATAATAGTCAATAACTGCATTATCTGTCCTTATAACTACTTCTTCACCATTATCTAGCCGTACACTTACACCATTAATTTTTTCCAAAAGATCATCTAATGATAAAGCCACATACTCTATTATGTGATACCGATATGCCTCTTCAGCATCTAAGTTAAGGTTTTCAGTAACAAATCGTCTAGCTATAGAGACATTTCGTCCACGGTCTCGTGCTAATGTAGTAGCTTGTTCAATTATAGGATTCAATATCTTAGATTCGTTTACGAACTCGTATCCTCCAGTCACGGGATTATATATAATAGGTTGCATAGAACCTATAACGGTGCCAGGCGCCATAGCGGCTATATGTGTTGCCAATAATATGAATGTTCCAGCGCTCCAAGCTCCTTTACCAGGTGGATACACATAGCCTATGACTGGTACTTCACTAGTTCTTATTAGCGATATGATGTCTTGAGCAGCATCAACTAATCCTCCTGGAGTATCAAGCATCATTACAAGTATACCGTTAACGGATTCTGCTCTCTCAATACCTTCTTTAACAAGCTCTACAGTACCATAATCTATGTTACCCTTTATCTCTATGACAATAACGTAGTTTGAGGACTCTCTAGCATAAACACTACCTAAGACTCCTAATAACACCAATGATATTAAAAACAATATATGTAGTACTCTAGCCAAATCCAGTCCTCCATTGTTATCTATGAATTTATATTTCCCCTATAATTCCTAACTATCTAAAAACAATTACTCTTTCCTAGATCCTTTCTCAGTAACCTTAGTAAGCGCTGTTACAAGGCCTACTTCTGTACCCATACTTGTAGGTGCAACAACAACCATGTTCCTTTCACGAGCTATTTCAATAAGTGTTTGAAGCTCACGAAGCCTTAATGCAACTGGATGCTCCTCATAAAACATAGCGGCCTCAGCCATGATCTTAGCAGCTTGTCTTTCACCTTCTGCCTCAATAATACGGCTACGTCTCCATCTCTCAGCCTCAGCCTGCTTAGCCATTGCACGAAGCATTGTCTCTGGCAATCTAACTTGTTTTAGAGTCACGGCCGTAACCTTTATACCCCACGGATCAGTTATTTCATCAAGGATTTGTTGTAGCTTTTTATTAAGCTCTTCTCTCTTAGTCAATAGATCATCTAATTCTACCTGTCCAACAATATCTCTTAGCGTTGTCTGAGCCATCATCATTACAGCATAATGGTAGTTTTCTACACGCGTAACAGCTAGTATTGGGTCAAAGACACGGTAATAGACTACAGCATCAACGCCTACAGTAACATTATCTTTGGTAATAATTTGTTGTTGAGGTACATCAACGGTCGTTATTCTAAGATCAATCTTTACAAAGTTATCGACAAACGGAATTACAAAGAATAAACCAGGTCCTTTAGCACCCAATAGTCTACCTAAACGAAATATTACGGCTCTCTCATATTCTCTAACAATTTTCACACTCATTGCTAAGAATATAATCAGTATAAAAACAATGATTACTATTGCTGGCAGAAACTCCATGATCCCCATTAACAATAAAGATATAATTAATAATTTAGCCGATATACTGGTAAAAACCATATATAACACACCATATCCAATTCTTTAATATAGTAATTGAAAATGCTAAGTAATTAATCTATCTCATACTTTCGTATATATCTATGCGGAGGGAGTACTTTGGGGAGAAGAGGTAAAGGATTTAATAGAGAAAGAGAACTAGCAAGAATATTATGGAAGAAAGGTTTTGCAGTTCTACGAGCTCCTGCGAGTGGTGCAAAGACAAAGAAACTAGTATATCCTGATCTTATTGCTTTAAAAAAAGGAACAATACTTGTATTTGAAGTTAAAACAAGAGAAAAACCTGGAATAATATATATTGATAGGAAACAATTCATGAAATTCATGGAGTTTATTAGACGTAGTGGCGGCCAGGGTTATGTAGCAGTAAAGATCATGGATGGCCGTGGCTGGAGATTTATACCAATCGATAAAGTTGAAGAAACTAGGGGAGGAAACTATAGAATATCCCTTGAAAATATAGAGAGAGGACTTAGAATAAGCGATCTTGTTAAAATAGCTGATCGTACAAGATCCCTGACGGAATTCCTCTAGGCATGATAATCACATATATGAAGATGATCTCGAACTGGTTTAACAGCTTCACCATAAAATTCTTCAACAATACCTGTAACTAGTATTTCATCAGGACTTCCTATTCTAAACTTCTCCCTATTAATCAATATGATATAGTCTGTATAGTCTAGAAGCAACATGGGATCGTGACTTGTGACAATAACAAGTTTTGAAGTCTTTAAACAATCAATTAATTTTGCAATCTCTACCTTGCCTGCAGGATCAACAGCTGATAGAGGTTCATCCATTAATAGTATAGGTGGATCGTGGACAAGAGCCTTAGCAATTAATACTCTTTGTCTCTGTCCTCCAGATAATTTCCAAAATGTCTTATTCCAGACGTTTTTGGGAAGATCAACAGCATTTAAAATCTCAGCTACTCTCCTCTTAGCTAGTCTTTCGGGAAATAAACGAGGCCATTTCTTCCTATACAGCATATAGGTATTCTCTATTAACTCCCACGCTGTTATAGGGTACATAGTAGTTGATGATGTAAATAGTTGTGGTACATATCCGAAATACTTACCGGCTTTTTCCGGCTTACCAGTTACATCAATATGATCAACTAAGACTCTGCCATTAAATGGCTTCAATATACCAAGAATAGCCTTTAATAAAGTAGTCTTACCAGCACCATTAGGTCCTAAAATCTGGACCAGTGCCGGACCAGTTATAGTAAAATCGATATCCTTGATCACTGGAAATCCATTGTAGCCTACTGTTAATTTCTCGATCGACAGAGTTATTGCCTTTCTTAACATATTCTACACCATGTGCACGGTTCAAGATAATTTTATAAGTAATTGTGCACATATAAGTGTATCGGACGAAGGCCATGACTAGAGCTTTATCAATAATACTTATAACAATTACATTGATAAGTACTTTAGGGCTTGCTATACCTGTTCATGGAGTCCATATGGTTAATGAGGGCTTATTTATAGTTGTAACGTTTCCATCATTAATTAATGACATAGAACAACTCATATCCTTTGATGACAGAGCTGTATCGATAGTTCCTCCAGGTACAGATCCCCATGAATATCAGTTAACAATTAATGATATAGAGATGTTACATAGTGCAGATATAATTATTTCGACAGGCCATACCCCTTTTGAAAATAGAATTAGAGAACTAGTTAATGATGGAGAAATAAAGGCAGTTCTCATAGAAATACCGAAGATAAATGGTATAAAGATCCTAAATAATCCTGCTACAGGCTTACCTAACCTTCACATGCCAATATATGATCCTATAAACTATATAATTTTCATAAATAATATTACTGAGACCTTACAAAGACTAAGGCCCAGCCATGCTAGTACGTATAATGCTAATAGATTATCAGTTATATCCAGGATCTCTTACTTACTGGCTTCGGCTCCAAGAATATATTTGGATGCTGTTGCTGATAAGCCTCTTACTCAATATGCTGTATCATGGCTTGGAATTAGAATTAGATATCTGATTATTAAAGAGCCTGGCTTACCGGCTACACCAAGCGATCTTGATATCATTAGGAATGAAATGGCTAGTGGACGCATTAATCTAGCTGTCGTTACTGAGCCAGCCCTTGACGCTTCTTCACAACAACTTATCGATATGGCAAATGAATACAATATACCAATTCTATATGTGCCATCGCCATTGTCTAATGCAACAATTATAGAAAAACTTAGTAATATTGCTTCTCAAATAGATGACCCAGCTAAATATTATGAGAGATTGTATAATAGCTCATGTATTGTTGAACATATTGGCTTAAGAGGATATGAATATCTTGTTGTAGGGGGAATGGTTATTGCATCAATGACTACACTTATAGCATATATAATTCTAAGGAGGAGAGAGGAAATTGTATAGATTAGAATTAGCCCTAACTTTAATAGTCATATTACTAATAGGTTCAATGCTATTAACTCTTGAGCCAAGATGGGTCCTTGTAATGTTATCAGCCGCCCTTGCATACGGTAGCTTAAGTAGTATTGTATCTGCTAGGAGACTATATTTTCTAGCAAGTGCCTCTCCGCATTCTGCATTATTGGCCGTTGTATTATCTGTCCCATTAGCTAGAGAACTAGGCTTATTAGATGAGTATGGATGGGCAATTATATCCAGTATTTTACTTATCTATGGGGTGGGATATAGTATTCATCGAGGAGTTGATCCAGATACTGCAACTGCTACGTTTGTGGCATTAACGGCATCAACTAGTGTACTAGCAATATATTATGTGCTTACCACTTATCCCTTAGAAACAGATATTACTGCTATAATTATTGGAGATCCCCTACTTACTAGATGGAATGATGTATTATACGCTGTGGGCATAGGTCTATTCTCCATGGTGTGTGTCTTATTAACATATAGGGAGAATATCTTTATTGGAATAGATCTTGATTCAGCTAGATTGACGGGATTAAAAACAAGCATTTATAACTTGCTCGTATTCACATTACTTGCATTATCAACTGTTGGACTGCTTAAGATAGTCGGGTTCGTATTAGAACACGTACTCATACTATTGCCTGCAGCTATAGCTTCATCAGTAGCTATGAGCTCAAGACAAGCATTTTTCATAAGTATTTTCTCAAGTATAATAGCTTCAATGACAGGATTATACATAGCAGTATTATTTAATTTATCGCCAGCTGGTACAACTGGACTAATATTATTTATGGTATACTTTATATCATTAATAGCTAGTAGAAGGTGATCTTAGTGGGAAATACCAAGAGACGTTTTGGAATATCCATACCAGAAGAAATAGCTAAGGATCTTGATGAATTGGCATCGAAACTAGAAACAGATAGATCAAGTATAGTAAGTGAAGCCATAAGAACGTATGTACATGACCATTTACATTATCTTACTCCACATAAATGTATGGGCCTGTTAATAATATTTTCACAGAAGGGAGAGAAAAGCTATAGGAAGTTCTTCAAAATCATAGAAAAATATAGAGATATAATAGCATCATATACACATTTACATATTGATGAGAAATGTATAGAGGTGCTAGTACTATCTGGTTCCTCTGGTAAAATACGGGACTTACATCGTGAATTTACAGTTATAGGCTGTAAAGCTAGATATTTACCATTAATATTTAATGGTAATCATTGACTATTTAAAGAATAGATTTATTTATGACGTCTATTCTCCATTATAGAGAGGTGGAATTTATTGAGGGAAAAAGGAGTAACGAAAACACTGATCTTTATACTTATTCTCGGGCTAAACTATATTCCCCTAGTTTTCCTTCCATTAGTAAACGGGATTAGTGGAAATATTGGAGGATTTCCAATAGTTTGGATTTATATGATTATATGGGTACTTTACTCGTTTACAATGCTTGTCATTACATATCTTATAGATAGGAAGCTGGGTGATTAAGTATGGAGTATCTTGCATTAGTAGTTATATTTTCATGGCTTGCTTTTACAGCACTTGTTGGAGCATTGACTACTAAGAGGAAGCTGAAAAAGCTAGCTAGTGCAGAATCGTGGTTTGTAGCAGGTAGAAGCATTGGATTGATTGTATTATGGTTAAGTGTTGGAGCAAATATATATAGTGCATATACGTTCCTCGGACTGCCTGGCTACGCTGCACGTATGGGTGTACGTGTGTGGGCTATTACACTTTATGGTATGGTTTCATTCATCATAGGATTTATCCTGGTACCTAAATTATGGAGTGATGCGAAGAAACATGGATGGCTAACTATGGCTGATGCTTTCGAAGATCTCTACTCTAGTAAGGCTCTCGGAGCATTTATCGCTATAACGGGTGCGCTATGGAGCATACCTTATGTACAGTTACAGATCCAAGGCGTTGGATATATAATTGAAGTTTCTGGATACGGATTAGTAGATCCAATCGTTGCCAAAACCATTGCATTTCTATTAATAGCTGTATTTACAATAATAGGCGGCCTTGTAAGCGTTATATTCATTAATGCACTACAAGGAGCTATAATGCTTCTAGCCATTTGGGGTGTTGGCATCATTATACCAATAATTGCTTTCGGGGGATTCCAGGGATTATTCGACGCTGTATCGGCTTATGCTACGAATCCACCGCCAGGTGCAAAGTTCTCGCTATACTTTAAACCCGAAGATTATGCATGGGCAGTTACTTTACTATTTACTGCTCCCCTTGCTTTCTGGCTATGGCCTAATAGGATCCAGAATATCTTTGGCGGTAAAGATGTTAATACTGTTAAAAAGAATGTTGTTATGCTTGGCATATACCAAATTAGCCAGATAGCTGCCATCCTAGTTGGTTTGACAGCGGTAGGACTTTATGTGAAGGGGTTGCTTAATGTTCCTATATACGAAAAAGAATATGCTGACATGAGTTTCATGCTTGTAGTTAGGACCATATTTAGTAGTCATCCATGGCTTGTAGGCCTAGTTGGTGCAGGAGCTCTTGCAGCATCCATTTCTACAGCTGCATCTATACTTCATGTCGCTGGAGCCTTGTTCTCCCGTAATGCCTATCAAAGAATCTTTAAACCAGAGGCGAGTGATCGTGAGCTAGTGTTTAGTGCTAGACTCTTTACAACAATAATAGCTATTATATCCTTTATATTAGCCATTATGGCGCCAGAAGTACTTATATCCTTGCTACTCGTAGGCTATGCTGGTATAGTACAGTTCTTCCCATCATTAATTATTAAAATGATTAAACCTGATGCGATCGGTAGGAAAACAGCTATAACATCAATGTCATTAGGTATGGCTACTGTAGCACTAGTTAAATCAGCTGATACCATAAGGCAGGTATTATCGGCAACGCCAATGAACAGTATTGGAGAAGCTCTATATAATATAAAGAGTCTAGGATTCTATGAAGGATTTTATGGCTTAGTTGTGAACTTAGCAATAATTTTAATAGTTTACATAATAAGTAAAGCGAGAAGATAATTAAAAACCTGCACAATAGAATTTTTAATTATTATATGATTTAGTTTATTTCCTGCGTTTTCTAGATACTTTCCTCTCTTCAGGTACTTCAATGGCCCTTACACCGACTCCCATTAACTTTCTTAATACAGAATCTATGAATTTTACATGGAATCCTTTCTGTCCAACGAAGGCTCCAAAGGCCTCACTATATACCTTTACTGCTAAGTCGGGACCGGCAAAGTCTATGTCGGCTATATGTCTATGTATCCAGTTTACTGGATGAATAGCCCGTATTAATGGCTTAAAGTCTAGTGAAAGCTCTATACCACGTAGTCGCAAACCTGTATCCGCCTCTATAGACTCTATACGTTCACCGCCTCTACCAATCAATCTACCGAGATAGCCTTCCTTAACAATAATCAAGGCATCCGGAACTCCTTCAGCCTCTATTTGGAACTGTTTCTTCTCATCAATAAATTCTACAACTGTAACAATATCTGTATCCGGTGCGTGAACACGAGCAACATCCATGATGTTCTTCTCTGTATCGCTAAGTCTACGGTTCCTCATACGAGTCTCCATCAATAAACGTATACCACGCCTAGCACCAGGTCTAACAATATCCTTTAAGCCAAGATCAACTACTTTAGCAGTCTCTTCACCAATCAATACCTCTCGTACAATAGATGCACCATCTCTTTCAACACCTTGAGGCTTTTGAAACACAGGATCACCAGCTACTATGAATCTACTATCCCTACCTATTCTCATAAGAATTTCAATACTGCTTTCAGGAGGTATGCTTTGAGCATCGTCTAAGAATATAACTGCGTTATCAAATGTACGTCCTCTAAGATAGTGGGTATCTGCGAAAACAATTTTGCCTTCTCCAATAAGTTTCTCGATTTCACTCCACTCTATGAATCCTTCAAGGATATCCCTTAGATAGTTAATAGCGATGTCATAATACATCTGTCCAAGATCGACTGCTGTAAGCTCTTTTCCCGTTACAACATCAACTACAGGCCTAGATATGATAAATTTCTTGAACTTGCCAGTAAGTATAGCGTCAATACCATATAATGTACTAAATAAGCTCTTACCAGTACCTGTTGGCCCAAATAATCCTATGACTTCATAGTTCATATTCTGAAATGCTTTTTTCATCTCCTCCTGCCCAGGACTCATAGGCGCTAACTTCTCAAATAATGTTCCGGCCATTTCTCTCACCCTATATTTATGCCGTATAATTATATCCCGTAAGAGTGTATTTTATGGGTTTTTATAAATATAATCATGGATCATTTTATATTCCTTGGGGACAATATTAGCAATAAATGTCTTTGGCTTTCTTAAATAGATTCTCGAGCTCATAGAATGTCGATGCTGATTCACCTATACTATTAATTAATTTACATAGCATCTCCTTATCAACTCCATTTCTAACTAGTCTATCTACATTTATCCTTGAAGAATGAAGAATAGCTAGAGCAATTGCGTCCACAATGTATGGGTACTGAGCCTCTTGAGAAATCATATACGATATATATTCTTCGAGTCTAGGTATTGAAATGCTATATCCCATTATATCAATCGTAAGCTTATTATGTATACATTTGTATTCAATATCATTCTTTGCAAGAACTATATAGACTACCGGGATTGTAACAGGATTTATAGCTACCGAGCCCTTCTTACGTAGTATCTCAATTAACTGATCACTATAACTATAGACTCCAAGTACATATCCTAAGGCATTGACAATGCCTTTTACATCATTTCCGCTGACAATAATTCTTATTTCATTAATCATTTTAGGAATACCATAGAATACCGTGGCTATGTCATTTAAAACAACACTATCTTCCCCTATAAGATCTAATTCATGTTGAAGCTTCCATGTTCTTTCAATAATTTGTATGGGAAATGAACCTTCTAGCATTATAGCATTACCCTTCCTAAGTATGCAATATCTTAAATGCATAGTTAAGTCTATCTAGACTTTATCTTACAGGCTTTATTTTCCTAATGTTAAATTGAAGTATCTAAATAACTGTATTAAATATGTTGTAAAGATGCTGGCGTTCTATGGCCATATGTTTATGACTATGAATAATTATGTTAAAAGACCTCTTGCCATTTATGCCTTTGGAGCAAGTAAGTACTTAACTCTGCCTTCACCCGTTAAAGCAAATTCCAAGTATATTGGTGCATCACTTGAGAATTTAACTATTGTAGCCTCAGCTATTTGTGTCAATGCTAAAACGTGTTTTAAGTATTCAATACTGTATGCAGACTTTGCAGGATTCTTAACCATAAGATCTATTAAGGCCGGCATATCACGTGTAATCCTTGTCTCTGCAAGTGTCGCTCCACGCCCCCTAATGTATAGAGCTGTATCATCTTTAGCTTCAAACTCAACAGTATCACCAACTGTTTCAGCGTCCTTTATAGCATGCTTGATAGTATCAGCTAATACTTGAGCCTCAACATCAAATTCTAATTCTGCCTCAGGTATCTCAGGCATTTGCGCCTCGAGGTTCCTAAACTTATACATACGTTTAATCGTTGCATGTATTGTCAGTGTTATATAGTCCTCACTAGCACTGATCTCAAATTGATCTCCTTTCTTAAGTCTCTTCAAGAGTTTTGATAAATTAGCCATACTTAAACCAATAATCTCTTCGCCCTCTACTTCATAAGTTAGAAAACTTGTAGCTGGTAAGAATATATCTATTAAGGCTATTCTCGCAGGATCTAAGGCTTTAAGATAAAAACCATCTTCGCTAACCCGTATAGCTACCTCATCAACTAGTTTTGCAAGCGAATCAACAATATTCTTAAAGTACTTAGCCTCTGGATAAACAGCCTTAAAAGCCATATACTGACACCTAACCATTTATTCTAATCTATAGTTATTAAGGCTATATTATATTAATGTATTTGCCATACTGTTATGGGCTTATTACAAAAATATATAACTCTTTATCATTAAAATAGATCAATTAAATAAATCATATAGGTGTGATAATGAGCGATTCCTTTAAAATTCCATATGATGTTTCATGTAATGAATACGGTGATTTCTTAATAAATACACTTTCTCGGAGAAGTAAAGAAGTAGAATTATTCCTTGGACATAAGATCATGGAACTGTATAGGATGAGGCCCAAGATCATTAGATCATTCAGCAAAGACGATATATTCAATACCATGGCCTATATAATCGCCAATGATGTCTCTATAAAAAGTAGAAATGAAATAAATATACCGCTTCGAATCGCAGCTAATCCAAGTATAGCTATACAGGACAATTATGTCCATTTATATATGCGAATGTCATCGCTAGGCTCACATCCTATACCCAATCCTTGGAGTCGTACATTCATAGGCTATGCTAAATTGGAAATGAATAGTCTCTCAGGAAGATTAAAGCTTGCCGCTAAAACGATCCTTTATCCATATTTAACAGTTGAACGGGTAGAGGATCCTAGGGTGTATATGGAATATTATGAACTCTATCATGTAAGGTCCTTCGAACTATATAAGCCTATAGGAGGAACAAGGGGGTTTACAATAACTTTTATGGCAAAATTACATGATCCGTCTAATGTTAAAGAACTTGAAATTGTAAGGTTTAAATGGAAAGATCATGAATGCATAATTAAGGATTACAGAGATACCTTTCCATTAAATAATCATTATATGATGGTGAGGCCTTGGATCGACTTTATAGAAATAGGTGCTATAGGCATTGCTCCTAGAAATGAAGGCCTTATAGAAGTCTCTGAAATAACATTCTATCCAGAATTATCTCCTACTATAAATGAGTCAAAGACTGGGGGTAATTGTGTAACAAAGTTATCTAGTAATGAATATCTACTAATATTTCATAGCGTTGATAAAGTATTTGGATGTTACTATACATATGCAGCTATTCTAGATTCTAGTGGAGAATTACTTGCTGTCACCCCAAAACCAATATTATCACCAAGGATACATGATTATTATGGAGCAAGACCGGGAACGATCTTTGTATGTGGATCGGAGTTAATTAAAAATAAACTTATAATAAGTGCAGGAAAAGACGATGAGATCACATTAATACTTGAGACAGACATCGAGAAATTAATGGAAAAAATGACGTTCATAAAAGGCTAACATAAAAGGCTAACTCTCCTTATCAAAATCAAATTAGGCTACATAATATAGGATTACTTTTTCACTAGTATTCATACGAAATCTGTCATGTTGAAAATTTAATTCTTTCTATGAAACAAGTTTTAGATTTTACTCTATAAAAGGAATAGAAGTAGAACTGCTCCACTCACTATGATGTATAGAAATTCACCTACGTATCGAATATATGACTGTTAATAACCCATGATAGAGGCTATGATATATCTTCCAAGAACAGTTATGTCACAGCCTTTAATGTAGTAATAGATACTGATTAAATTATATGGAGAGAATATACGAAATAAAGACAAAGATTATAGAGGAATTCTTAGAGAATATTTTAGAGTATGTGCCTCGGATAATATGTGTTTCATATAAAGAGTTTCTTATCTTTACAATGTTGTTCTTCTAATGATATAGGTTTTATACCCAGTTCTTCTAATACTAAGTATAGATCTGATAGAAAGTTGTTAAGTTCACCTATACTCAATACTATAAGCCTATTATCAACATTCCGGATTTTAGGAGTTGTAAATGTTACCAAGACTGGTATAGCATATTTAACCCTATTAACTAATGGATATTTTTTAGAAACCCATGAAACATACTTTAAGAAATTCTTAACACGGTCAATATGTCTTCTTCCTACTTCAATTATACTCGATGGAGATATCCCATATTTCCAATGTTTGCAATCAATAACTATTGTCCTTCCTGTACCCTCATCAATCCCTAGTACATCAATTTCCAATCTTTTAGGCCTTGTTAATAGTACATTAGTATAGACAATATATCCATGGCTAGAAAGTATCTTAGCTGAAACTTTTTCAAAATCTCTCCAATTAACATATCTTGATAGACGCTTAATAGGCAAACCTAACTTTAAACCATATAAGACTAATTCAAGTCTATTATCAACTATTACAGTGTCATTATCGATCTTTACACCAGGTAACCTTTCAACTACCGATTTAAACCTGTTTCTTGATACATGGATGTATCTTGCTATTTCATCAATAGGTTTTCCCTCATATTTTAATATTGACTCAATGAAGTTCTTTATATCAATGCTCAAGTAGTATACCCGCCATATACCGTTATCTGAATTATAAAAATACCTATACATAAGTAATAAATAGGATTACCCATATTAAAACATCATTAAGAATATCCTAAATAACCTAGTACAACGATATTGTTTTCTAACATAGGTGATAGGATATGACCGGGGCAGATGAAACGAACTTTTTAGACGATATTAGGAGGAAATTACTTCAAGAAGAAATAGAAGACTACAACATAAAAAGCGATATGAGTATCTGCGAACTTATTGATGCATTAGGAAGGTCCCATGGCTTTATGGCCGGTCACGTATATGAAGCTAGTAAGATATTATTTGAAATGTGGAGCGATGATGATACAAAAAGAGTTCTAGCCTTCACAGCGAACCTTGTATCAACAGGATTACGTGGAGTATTTGCACAACTTATAAAGGAAGGCTTTGCTCATGCTATTATAACTACTTGTGGCACCATAGATCATGATATTGCACGTGGTACTGGTAATAAATATTATAAGGGAAGTTTCATTACTGACGATTCCGTACTTCGCAGTGTAAACATTCATAGACTAGGCAATATATTCATACCTATTGAAAGCTATGGACAAGCTATTGAAAGGTTTACTAGAGATTTAATAAATGATCTTGTAAAGATTAAAGATACATGGATGCCTAGCGAGATCTTGAGAGAAGCTGGTAAAAGAATAAATGATCCGTTCTCTATACTCAGGGCTGCTTATGAAAAAAATGTGCCAATCATAGTTCCCGGCATTACCGACGGAGCCTTTGGTACACAACTTACACTTAATAGCCAATTTACAGGACTTAAACTAGATCTTTTCGGTGATGAAAAAATACTTGCCGACTTAGTATTTACAGCCAATAAACTCGGAGCCTTAATCATTGGCGGAGGTATAAGTAAACATCATACAATATGGTGGGCTCAATTTAAGGATGGGCTAGACTATGCTGTTTATGTAACGACGGCTGTAGAATATGATGGTAGCCTTAGTGGTGCACAACCTAGGGAAGCTATTTCTTGGAACAAACTTAAACCATCTGCTAAACAAGTAATTGTATATGGTGATGCTACAATAGTGTTGCCTTTAATAGTTGGGGGAGCAAAATGCTTACTAAATAAATGATGTACGCATTTATTATTAACCATAATTGACCACAATTAAGGGTGTCTACTTATGGAGTACATATCTATTATTGATAGAGACAGCTTTGTTATTGCAGCACTTTATGATATAATGCATGTATCATCTTCGCCATATACAGTGTTACCTTATGCATTTTATGTATCTGGCTTCGGAAAGCCATTATATGTGGCATACTTCATTGAAAAACATAATCTATGGAATAACCTCTTCCTTAGACTTATGAAAGAAAATCATAAGTCCAGTAAGGAGCTAGAATACGCAATTAAATTAATAAGATCCATAGAATTGCCTATGTGGGAGGAATTAAGCAATACTTTATCTAATCTTCATCCATTAATATATAAAATATTCAATGAAAAGAAAGATGTTATGATAGATAAAATAAAACATATATTTGGATTTAATAAATTCTTTAGGAAAATCTATGTTATATACGGATTTAATCCTCTGCCAGACTATACTTATGGATCAATGTTATACTGGGATCACGAGAATACTTTGATATCTGTATATATCAATGACATGCAATCACCTGAAAAAGCAATAGACATCATAATTCATGAAATGCTACATGGACTTATGAGACTTAATAATATCGAATTAAGAGCTGACGTCGAGGAATTACTAATAGACCTATCATGCCCTGAAGGCTATTTGTCCAAACTTCTCGGATTAGTTGATAAGGTTAATGTAAATGAAATAGCTGAGAAGTATGAAGATCTTGCTGAGTTAGCAACTATGGTAATAACATATTATGAGGATAAAGTATATGAAGATAATATTAGTCTAATTCAATGGATAACTAATTATATGAGTGATCGTCGGCTACCAATAATTAAATAGATGCCTTAATCATGTATTCATTTTAAATCCTTATGCATATAGGGACTATTGAATGGCCTGTAATAACCTAGTCTACGATAATATTCACGTACACCGATGCCCGAAAGCACAAGTATCTTTTTACAATCATATTCCTCTGAGGCTATTCTCTCGGCTTCAGCCATTAACCTACGTCCACATCCTCTATGTTGCCATTCAAATAATAAGCTTGGTTTTCTACCTAATGGCAACATAGGACCGTAAACATGTAGCTCCCTTACAATAGCTGTATTATTATCTATTTCTGGACGATGAGCCTTAGTACTTGGTATTCTTAATCTAAGAAATCCTATTATTATATTATTTACCGTGTCTTCAACGGATAAAAATATCTCAATTCCCTGGCTAGCCTCATATGTTAGTCTAGTTAACTGTATATACTTTGGGTCAGGCAATTTGCCATATTTCCATAATTGGCGCCCAACCTCTCTAAATCTTATTTCATTAATAGGTATTCCTTTTTCAATACATTTCTTCTCCACAAGTTCCCGTAGATTGCCATACTTAGGTCCAGCCTCAATATCTTTAGCTGGTACATCTCTTTGAACCCTAATTACACGCACGTACTTCGGTATATAACGATACATTTCCGATATGAGATCAATTGCCTCATCATCATTATAGGGTTTATATACTCCCTTTCTCCACCACTCATATAGAATAGTTCCTTTTATGACAAGCGTGGGATAAATCTTGAGATAATCCGGCCTGTAATCTGGATTTTCAAAAATTTCTTTTATCATCTCCAGATCTCGATCAGGATCACTGCCCGGAAGACCGGGCATAATATGATATGTTACCTTAAAACCTGAATCCTTAAGAATACGTGTAGCCTCAACAGTCTCCTTAACTGTATGCCCTCTTCTAATTCCCGCCAATACATCATCGTATATACTCTGTACACCAATCTCAACACGAGTAGCTCCGAGATATAGCATCCAGTCAGCATGTCTTTCCATAGCCCAGTCAGGCCTAGTCTCAATGGTTAAACCAACACATCTTACACTAGACTTTTCATTACGCAACTGAGCATCTTCTAAGTAGATCCATTTACCGGGCTTTTTTCGATCCGGATACCTATTCATTGCTTCTAATGCTTGTGCTATAAACCATTCCTGGTAATCAATAGGCATTGCAAGAAATGTCCCGCCCATAATAATTAACTCGATCTTTGAAGGGTAATAGCCTAGTATTTCATATTGTCGAAGCCTACTCCATACTTGTAAATATGGATCAAAGCCTACGCGGAGACCACGCATAAGGGCAGGTTCTTCTCCTACATAACTTTGTGGAGTTCCTTGGTCAGGGCCTCCTGGACAGTAAATACATTTACCATGTGGACATGGATATGGTTTAGTCATAATAGCAACTGGTGCTACTCCTGATAGGATACGTGATGGCTTTCTACCTAGTTTTCTTAACTCCTCTCTAGCCTTCAACGCAGTATCCATAAACACTTTTTATTCCACCCTTACTATCCACAATAAAATACTGCAAGACTCTTAATATAGCTTCTAAGAGAAGCATAATTATTTGGAAATCGTTTAAACATGTTAAAAGGCTTTTAGGAAGGAGGATTTTATGAATAATACATTAGACCTATAAGAGTACTGGAAACGATTTGTAGATCTACTATTTAAACCTTCAATGAAATAGCATAGTAATTTTTTGTAGGCTTGAAATATTTCTTAATGGGATAGTATTTACCTAGATCTAGTATTTTAAAACCTGCTTTCTCAAGATCATTTTTTAACTCCTTCAAGGTATATAGATAATAGTATCGCCTAAGTTTTATGCCTTTATGTATCCACGGGATAGAAATATCTCCAATACTGTGTCTTCTGCGTATAAGTTTCTTTATTAAATTGGTAATTATCTTTGGTATAAAGTATGGCTGGTATCTAGCCCAGACTGTTACGAGTAATTTACCCTTGCTTCTAAGTACTCTATAAGCTTCCTTTAAGGCTTTTATTCTAAGTTTCCTACTGGGCAAATGATGTATTGATGCAATGTATATTAGAAGGTCAAAAATACCGTCTTTGAAGGGGAGACTGGTCATATCAGCTTCTATAGCTAATAATCTCCAAGAAAAGCCTCTTTTACAGGCTCTTCGCATGGCCTCATAAACCATATTAAATGATATATCAACTACTACACCACGTGAGCCTTTTAGTACTTCTAATATGGCAAGTGCATTATGTCCAGGACCCGATCCAATATCTCCAAAGAGCTCTATATGATCCTCAAGTACCTTATATACAATGCTCCATGGCTTCCTCCGATAATTTCGAGCAACTTGATCGAAAGTTTTCCATGTCTCTTCAATCGCCTCATCATACAAACTATTCAACACCTTCTCTCCTTACATTTCCTAGAATCGTATACGTAACAACCTCCTTCGAATACACTTCTAAAAGCTCTTACTATAGAAAGATAAATTTTCGAATACATTATTAAAACTTTGCAAATTATTAAACAATATTTTTATCACTAATCTATTCATTCAGAATTGTAAATTTTACCTAAGAAACGTTATTCATATAATAATGTTTCCAGTAAAAGCATTACATATATTTTCTACTAAGGAAAAATGATATTGGTTGGGTTGTTCATAATGACTATTATTCATATAGGTTTCGATGATATTGATAGTCCTTTCGGTGGTTGTACTACCGACTTTGTATCTAAACTAGTCATAAAATGGCATAGGAGAAGTTATTTAGATTTTATAGATTATCCGAATTTAATTAGACTTTGTCCAGGAGTACCTTGGAAGACCCGAGGTAATGGCGCAGTAGTACTTCGACTAAAAGTAAAAGATACGGACATGGGATTTAAATTATTCGAGGAAGCTGTTTCAAATGCTTATGATTACATATCTTACTTTAAACATCCAGAAAGTAGCCCAGCTATTGCATTATATATTGGAGAAGTGAGTGATAAGATTAAATGGCTTGGTTGGAAAGCTGTTTGGGACATAATACCCTTAGATCTTATCCAACGTATTATAGACAGGCTTGGTGATCGAGTAAGGATTAAACACCTAGGTAGTACGAAGAGAGGAGTTATTGGAGCACTAGCAAGTATTGGCAATACATTGTCCGATACCGACTATACATATGAATTAATAGTTTATCGAAGACAAGAATACTGGAGCACACCTAGAAAAATAGATCACAATAGCATTAAGGAAATGGATCGCTTAACGAGGGGCGATACCTTCCTTAACTATGACTATGAAACTGATAAGCCTTTAATTACTCCACACGGACCCGATCCAGTCTTGCTAGGGATACGGGGTGAGACTCCTAAGGCATTGATAAAAGCACTAAATATTCTGCAAATTAATGAACCCATTGAAAGATGGATTATTTATCGCACTAATCAAGGTACGGATGCTCATTTAAGAAAAATAACAAGCCTCAATGAAGCCTACATTTATACTGGTGTAATATTTCAAGGAAGAGTTTCTAAACCTCCCAAGAGAATAACAGGAGGACACGTAATATTTAGTATAACAGATGGTACTAAGGAAATTGATGTAGCAGCTTATGAGCCTACAGGAGGATTTAGAGATATAGTTGAAAAACTATGGATAAACGATCTTGTTGAGGTATATGGTGTCGTTAGACCACCAAGTAGTAAACATGGTAAAACTATCAATCTAGAGAAACTACGTGTAATTCAACTCGCTCCTAAAATAGTTTATGAAGCCCCTAAATGCCCTAAATGTGGTAAGCGGATGAAAAGTATGGGTAAAGGTAAGGGTTATAAATGCCCTAGATGTAAGTACCGCGATCCATTTGCAAGCAAAATTCCGAAAGAAGTCCCCAGGGAAATATCTATTGGATGGTATCAACCACCTCCAAGATCATTTAAACACTTAATGAAGCCTCTTGAGAGATTTGGTAAAGAGAAAAAACACCCGCCTAAAACCCTTCACATACCTTGGTGTTATCCATGCTAATTTACTCACTTTTTACTATAGAACTACTATTTACAAGACAAAATAGATAAGAGGTTTATGTATAACAAATATTAGGATGAAGAAATACCCCGGGAACGAACTGAGTTGATGACGAAGTGGTCCTCTACTGACAATCTCTCTAGTCTAAAATCAGATCTCTCTACTTATTTAATATTTAAAAACCGTATTTATTATAGAGGGTTACTGTTTGAAGAGAACTATTCACGCTTATATAGGTATAGCCTTAGGGTTTATTATTGCAAGTAATAACTACTATATTCTACCCTACACTATTATATCTGGATGGCTTGGAGGCTGGTTTCCAGATCTCGATCTCAAATATAAACATAGAAAAGGACTCCATAACCTTATTGCAACAATGGTTTTCACCAGCTTTATTTATATAGCATCATATGTTCTCTATAGCAAGTTCATGCTATTGAATATGGAAGCCCCCCTTTACATATCACTTGCCTTTGCAGGAGGATACCTTCTACATTTACTATTTGACTCCTTAACACCAAGAGGCATATATGTCCTATATCCATTATCTAATAAACAGCTAAGAATAGCCAATTTTAGATCAAATGGAGTATTCATTAATGCACTCGGTTTCCTAATAGCAACTACAATTATAGCTCTTTGGCTAATCAAGTATACAGGACTTAATAGTTATTTAAAAATACTGATACAAGGTTTAAAATAATAATTAATTCTATCTCTTTCTCGCGATTGCCCGCACTATAAGTATATAGACTAAAGACAATATTATAGCAGCAATAAACCCCACAGACAAATACATATATACTTGTCTTTTCTCATCTTCAATCTTATTAATTTGCTCCTTTAAACTAGCTATTTCATTTCTTAAATTAATAACAGTAGCATTAGACTCGCCAAGTGCCTTCCTTAAATCCTCAATCTCTTTTCTCAGATCAGCATTTGTTGAATTTAGCTGGTTAATTCTGGTATTCAGTTTATCAATTTCATCATTTAGATCATCAATATGTCTAAGTAGCTGTTTCAGTCCATATCCAGTAGAACCGGCTAATATATTAAACAATTGCAGAGACTTAGCACTAATAGGACTGATATCAGTATTAAGAAGTGATGGATAAATCATTATATAACCTTTACCATAGCCTATTCTGTTATCTGTTATAAACACGTATTTCGTTTCACCAATAGTTTCCATACTAAATATTACTTCATGTGTAATTAGATCTTGAATTACTGGTTCACTATACTCCACTATTCCAGGTGCAATATAATTAAGATCTAAGTCTATTTGCTGTTCAGTAATTGTATACGGTGATATAATATATGTAATGGTTATCGACTCTCCCATTTTAACTCTGGCCTTCTTAATGAATTCATTAAAACCTCTATATACTCTTTCAATAATCTCATTTGTTAATGATTCATTGTCGATAAATTCTAGCATTTTATAGATCTCTTCAAATAATGGGTAGTATGCATATGTAATTAATTTATTGTATTTAGTTAAAACATAGTCAGCAAGATCAATATAAAACGTAACTACCTGATCTACTGTCCATAAGATCATTTCAGGTGGTAATTTATCCAATATTGTATTATCCAGGATTACATGAGGAGTTATTGGCCTATCATATCCACGGTAAAATTCGGAGAATCCTTTATTTGGATTACGTGTTCCAAGTGTTATGAGTAATATTTTATTACTATTTATCACATGCATTCTGAATCTAAGTTTATATTTTCCTGGTTCAATATTTGATGTTTTATTTTCTGAAATAGAAAGAGTAATAACAGGAGATACTGGATTATTACTTGAAAGATTGAATTTTACACCATAATTAACTAATTCGATTATATAACTATTATTAACCAATTTAGCTATGATATCTGTATTTAATAAATCCCAATATTCACTGGTATTAACTTCTAATTCAAACAATGCTGGAGGAATAACTGTTTTTTCTAATTCATACTCTAGGTTAATAGTTCTTGAATGATTTAATGGACTAACTATACGCACATTGATAAAGACCGTATCGAGATCTCCCCACATATCAACAATCTTTGATTGGTTTACTAATTTAGTAGGATCGATTTTATCGCCATTCCATGAAAGAACGTAATTATCAATAGGTATTCCTTTGGATAAGTCATATCCATTGGGTGACAATAATAGATATTCGTAATATAGAGACGTATATGGTGGATACTGATTTAACTCTATAACTTTAGACTCTCTGATAAATGTTACATTAGCACCCAATAATTCATTGAATTTCTGATAATCCATTCCAGGGGCCAGTACTATTAGTGCTTTTGTAGGAAATTCCTGAGAGACTACTATGGGTAAGACATTCATGTAAGAAAGTAATATTAATAAGACTAAGCCGTAGTTTAGCCATTTATTCAAATTATTTACACCCTCCATATTATTCTATTCGTGTCACATCTCCATACCTATAACTAAACAAAAGGCATGGAAAATAAGTCTATAGTTTAGTATAATGTATGTTATACTTCAACTCCTGCTCCAAGTCTTGTGATCTCATCCTTGAGTAGATTTATAGTATCTCTAATCCTAATATATTTGTTTATAAACTCTTCAGTAGACAACTTTCCTTCACGAAATAGTTTCTCTAGTTCCTTGAGTTCCCCTTGTAATCCATTAACTCTTTTCTTAAGGTAGTCAACGATTTGCCTCTCTAGACTAATTTCTGATATAGCAGTGCCGCCGCTTAGCCTCTCAGGAGTATAGACCCCCAAGATCCTGCCGTCTTCAAGCATGTATATACGATCTGTCATACGGGCTACTCGTGGATCATGTGTTGAAATGATAATAGTTTTACCATTTCTAGCTAAACTAACCAGTAGAGACACGACCTTTTCAGCATTAACTATATCAAGTTCTCCAGTAGGTTCATCAGCAAGTATTAATGGAGGATCATTAGCAAGTGCAACGGCTATGGCAACACGTTGTCTTTCACCACCACTAAGTTCTTCAGGAAATCTATTTTCCTTCCCATGTAGATCTATTTTCTTCAGAAGTTCTTCAGCCCTTTCTATAGCCTTTTTCTTTTCCCATCCCGCAATAAGCATAGGCAAAGTAATATTTTCTAGAACCGTAAGCGTTGGCACTAGGTTAAAGAACTGAAATATGTATCCAACAGTATATAGTCTATAAAGCCTTAACTGTGATTCATTATATCTAGTTATATCTACTCCATTAACTAATATGGAGCCTGCAGTAGGCTTATCTATACCACCTATAAGATTTAATAGAGTCGTTTTACCGCTACCACTAGGCCCCATAATGGAAATTATTTCTCCAGGACTAACTTCAAGATTCACTCCTTTAAGTGCATGTACACTTATATCACCAGTTCTATATACCTTTACAAGATCTAATACTTTTATATGAACCTGCCTAATTCTTTTAGACTGAGACACATCTATTCACCCAATCATACGGAGTTTTTCAGCTACAGGTTTTGATATACGGAGGAAAATTATGATGAATGGTATGATGAGCAATAGAGTTATAATTGCAATAATATATACAAGATCATATACATTAAATGCTATTGTAACATAAGGTATTTCTATACTTAATGTTTCATTAAATGCTATTAAAGCTACTCTCATACCACTATTTATACCATCAATTCCGCCCTTCAACCATAAAATACCACTAACAAAACCAACTATGAGACTTATTAAAACAACAGTGAATAAAACCCCATATACAAGCCTTAACAAATCCTTTATCCCGGCTCCACGTGCCCTAAGTATGAGCATTTCTTTATCTAAATCTTTTGTAAGAACTAAGGCCATCAATATAGAACTTAAAAGAGCTAGTACAAAACCATAATATACCATCAACTTATTGGCATATATCATTCCTTGGTAACTAAATTGCTGTAATGTAATATATTCGCCAAAGACTTTATTTAGAAACTCCTTCAGTGCGGGAAACCATGTCTCAAGGCTAGAGCTCATGCCTAAATAATTTAATGATACGGCGAAGACTAATGCTATGACAAATGATACATTGTATAACCTAGAGCTTCCCCTTAAGATCAGTTCCTTCACACTATCGCTTAAGTTACCAGATATAATTCTAGTAACTATGGCTGAAAATAAATTAAGTATTTTCTCAGAATGCGTGATATATTGTATGAAGAAATATGTTACAATAAATGGAGCAATATATGTCGCGAGTGAGTCAATAATACTATATATAGACAATGCAATGACTAAACCCATGTTACCTGTTTCAATAGCTTTCCTAATAAGGTCAGCAACTGTAAATCCAGTTAACCACATACCATACTTTATGATGCTTATAATCAATAATATTGTTAATAGGGTACCTGGCTTCCAAGTAGTTTTTTCAGCTGGAATAAAGACTCGCGTTACAAAACTTAATTCACCAGCCTCTATATCTAGATACTTACGGCTCCTTCCCAAAACTAGTATTATCAGTAAAATAGCTATAATTACCGAGGTAACTATAATAAATGGATCTGTTAATGGAGGTTCATAAAAGACCCTGCCCAATATTAATGTTGTAAATAACCTTGATGTTAAGTTAATTAGCGGTAATGACGTTATTACAGCAATTAAGCCTATCAATACTAGTAAAACTGTATAGTGTTTTTTAAGAGAACCAGATGGTATACCTCTAGTCATAAGAAGTGCTAAGTGACGTCTAAGTCCATATATCACTATACTTGCTACGACTACCATTAAGTACCATGAGCCAATGAATATTGGAAGAGATGATGTTATTAGGATTGAGGTTGTTTGAAACTGCGTGGTAGATTTCAAACTAGAAATTGTATCTTGTATTGGAGAATCAATATTTGACGAAATATCGATAGTGGAATTATCAAAAGATAATACAGTAGTTTTAAGGCTTCTACTTACTACGAAAAAGAAGCCTATTTTCTCGGGTATAATATCCTTACCAAATATATCTTCAGATATAGAAGATAATCTATTATCAATAAATTCGTCTATCAATTGATAAGCTAGATCGGGATTATAAAGAACAAGATATTTTTCACTAAGCACCATATCTATGACATAATCAATATACATCCCCCTATATTCTTCACCAGGTATTACATGTGGTACAGAACAAACTGCTTCAATAATTTCTCTCAAAATACTTTCATTAACAATAAAATTAATCCATGGAATTGGAGGGGCTAATGGACCACCTAATCCATAGACTTTCTTATATTCTTTTAAAGCATACGTATACCCTATTTCAAGATTCTTTAGTTCAAGTACTGTATAGTTTCTAATTCTATCGATGATCTCTATATTAATATGATCGCCTATTTCGAGGCCAAAGGATTCGAGTAGTTGTTGCCCAATACCAATCTTATCCTCTTCTATAATTCCTCCTGTTATATTGAATCTTATGGTTTCACCATATAGTGCTAAGAATGACGACATTCCTTCTACGGTATTAGATTCATTATCCATGGTAATCTTTAGGCCTAGATAACCCATTATATAGAATTGGGCGAACATGGATAGTTTATTTATCTCAGGCTGTTTTCTAAGTTCTTCTATAAAGTTCTTCATATAATCAAGAGTTTTAATTAATGCATTCTTATCATTTGATGAAAATCTCACGTTTAAAGTTATATGAACCGGTATTTCCTTGGTAGTCTCATATATTATGTAGTTATTTATATTCGCTAACACTATAAAAGTACCTACTATGGATATAATTGTTATAATAAGAGTTATCAATGCAATTAAGTAATGACTTTTTAATCTATAAAAAACCGCTAATAGTATTCTATTCTTTCCCATTAATTAGCACCAGTCCTTAACTTAATTGTATTAATTAATAAGTTAATAGAGGGTCTCTTAATTAATTTTATCTTGAAAATAGCTTGGGAGTGATTAAATTGAAGATACTACTGACCGGCGTCTTAAGATATGAATCAGGAAAAACGAGTTTTGCACTTGAACTACTGAATTCGTTTAAAGAAATGGGCATTGATATTTATCCATATAAACCAATAGGGGGGCATAGTGGTTGGTATCAATATACAACAATTATTAATAGTATCAAACTAGGAAAACTCGTTGGTGAGGATGCTTATCATTATGCGGAAGCAATTAATTGTATTGAATGTATTGAACAAATATCACCTTTAGACTTTCTTCTAATTCCACACGATATTAAATTCTATCAAGATAGGGTAAGGAATTATATCGATCTTGTAGATGATGTGTTTAAGCAGATAATACTGGTTAGATTGACAACAATCATTAATAATAATTTTCAAACAGTTCATTACCTTGTAAAGGATAATTGTAAATACATTCTCGAGTCTATGGAGAATGTATTGAAGGATCTCATTAATTCAATTAAGTATGTTATCGAGATAGATGTTAATGAGCTTACTTCTTTGATCTTAAGCCCCGAATTATATTATATGTTAGATAATATTTTGGCATATCATGAATCTAGACATGAATTAGTATTAATAGAAAGTTTTAATGATGTAGCTTTACCTATACCGAGTGCAATTAATAGCTCATATGTAATCGTTATTGCACCTGGTAGAGTCCTACTTTATGATGGAAACAACTTTAGGGTAGCTGTAAAGATCGTGTCTGATGTATTTAGACCGTTAGCGCTTAGTACGTCTAGTATTTTAAGGCTCATGAAACAACCCATTCTAAGTCTACCTATTCCGCCTAAGCAAGCAATTTATAGTGGTGTTTCTAAAACAGCTAATGACGTTGCATCCTATATAATTAATCATATTAAATGAGCCATTGTATATTTCTTACCAGCATCTATTTTATTCTGCTTACTTATATTTATAAGCAAAGACTAGGTTTATTAGAAGGCGTATTTAAGATGGGGATGGAGTATTTAAGAAAATTGGGATTTTATTTAATGGATACAGGTACGGAATACACATTAAAAATAATTAATGAAGCTCGCAAAAAGTTTACTAATATAACTGATTATAAGACCTTATTCAGATTTTATGAAGAAATTGTCGAGGAAGTTAATCATGAAAGACCCGCGTCAGCCCAGACTATAAATATGCTCCGAGATCTTGGTAAGACCATTTTAGATGGCATATATGAGAATTTATCTATTGGGAAAATCCTTGAGAAGATTATTTCAAGTTTAGATTTTTGGGAAAGACGTATTATTGAAGAATGTAATGAAGCCGCCCATATTGCTTCTAGAAGGCTTGTAGATGGCGATGTTATACTTACTCATAGTCGTAGTACATGCGTGTTAAAGGCAATAGAGTATGCTAAAAAAGAGGATAAGAGGCTTATCTTTTATACCACAGAGTCAAGACCTGGTATGGAGGGATTGGTTACGGCGGAGAAAATAAGTAGTATTGGCTATCCTGTTAAGTTAATTGTTGATAGTGCTGTCAGGTACTTTATGAAGGATATTGATAAAGTTCTTGTCGGCGCAGAAGCTGTTGCGGTTAATGGTGCAGTTGTTAGCAAGGTAGGGACTAGTTTGATTAGTCTTATAGCTAATGAGGCTAGAGTTAGAGTCTTCGTAGTAGCCCCGATAACAAAATTTGATATTGAAACACTATTTGGAGAGCTTGTTGAATTGCCTGAGAGTGATTGGAGGAGACTTATGTCTCCCGATGTACTAGCTAGCTTGCCAGAAAATTATATAGCACGTGTACCAATGTTTGATGTTACCCCTCCGCAATATATAGATGGTATTGCCACGGAACGGGGGCTATTTGCTCCACAAGCAATACCTGTTGTACTTAAAGATGTATATGGTAAATGGCCTCCTGAAGTACCTGAATTAGATGAGCTTGTTAAGAAGATCAGGGTAATTGTAAGGTGATTGTCTATGAAGGTTCCCGATAAGGTTCTTGAAATAGCTGAGGCAATAAGAAGTATGAGAATACGTGGAGCAGGTAGAATCGCACGTGCAGCCGCTGAAGCTCTGAAAATCGCGGCTTTAGAGTATAGTGGCCCATTAGATGAAAAGAGCTTTCGTAAATATATGGCCCATATAGCTGACTTAATAATATCTACAAGACCTACAGCCGTTAGTTTACCTAATGCGGTATACTATGTCATGTATAGACTTCTAACAAGCCATGGAGACGTTAATGAATTAAGAGAAGTCGTCATTAATACTGCAGACAGATTTATACAGGAGAGCATTGACGCTGTCCGAAAGATTGGTGAAATAGGAGCCCGGAGAATTAAGAATAACTCTGTTATTCTAACTCATTGCCATAGTACAGCCGCCGTATCAGTTATAACAACAGCATATCGAATGGGGAAAGTTGTTAAAGTATATAGTACCGAAACAAGGCCTTTCTTCCAAGGAAGAATTACTGCACGATACCTCCTAGAAGCTGGAGTACCAGTCATACAGATACCGGATAGTGCTGTACGCTATGTAATGCATGAAGTAGATCATGTAGTTGTTGGAGCTGACACAATAGCCAGTAATGGAGCTGTTGTAAACAAGATTGGTACAAGTCAAGTAGCTCTAGCAGCTCATGAAGCGCGTGTAAGAGTCTTTGTAGCTGCTGAAACATATAAATTCTCCCCATCAACCGTCATAGGGGAATTAGTGCCTATCGAGATGAGGCCTCCTGAAGAAATAGTACCTAGAGAATGGATCGAGTCTCATCAAGGCATTGAAGTCTTAAATCCGGCATTTGATGTCACTCCTCCAGAGTATATTGATGCAATCATTACAGAAATAGGGGTTATACCGCCGCAAGCAGCCATACTAGTGTTAATGGATCGTATGGGATGGGCTCTGAGTAAACTTAAACAAGGTGAGATTGGTAAAATATTCTTTGAAGAAACACTAGAGGAGTAGATTGTAAATGAAGAAACAAGAGGGGTATATAGAGGAACTTAAAAAAGAAATAATTATACTTATCGATGAAAACCGTGATCAGTGGAGAAAAGCAGCATTCTATAGTGATGATGCTGTTCAAGGTATTTTGAATAGATT
Organism: uncultured Desulfurococcaceae archaeon; assembly: GCA_964531225.1. GTDB lineage: Archaea > Thermoproteota > Thermoprotei_A > Sulfolobales > Desulfurococcaceae > CAZHDB01. The sequence goes on along the minus strand of CAZHDB010000001.1, from coordinate 74,277 downwards.
ATACGATGTATGGGAAAAGAATAATAGGCAAGGAATCCCCTTGGACTATGCAACGATCGAAGAACTTGAAACTTTAGCGTCTCTAGCCCGTAGGTATTCTAGGCTAGATAGTAGACTCGCTATGAGGGCAATAGTATATGGAGATAGACCAAGTGTTAAAAAGGAAGTCGAAGAAAAAGGTAGTACATGGAAAAAGATCTTGAAAAGATTGTTATGGATAGGCAAATAAAATAATATTAATTATTAATATTTTGTCTTCAATTCAATAATCATATGGATTTACATTTTGCAGTGATATCCTGAGAACATGCTATTCTGCAATTAATATATTTTGCTTATAATAGTAGTTATTAATAGGTTATGCAATCTATATTCATATTGGTGGTAAATCTATGGTTTCGTTTGATAAGTTTCCAAGCGAATTAACTCATGTACTTAATCTCGTTATTGAACATAATATATGGAGAAAGAGGAAGTGCATTAACCTTATTGCTAGCGAGAATGTTATGAGTCCATTGGCAATGCTTTTCTATTTGAATGATATGATGCATCGATATGCAGAAGGTAAACCTTTTAAGAGATTTTACCAGGGGCTTAAATTTGTTGATGAAGTTGAAGTTGCCACTATGAAAATCATTGGTGATCTATTAGATACAGAACATGTTGATCTCAGGCCTATAAGTGGCACAACAGCAAATGCATCGGCTTTTCGTGCATTTACAAAGCCGGGTGATAAAGCAGTTGTTGTACCAGTACAGGCAGGTGCCCATGTCAGTCATACCCGTTACGGTACACTTGGAGCATTGGGTATAGAACAGATTGAAATGCCGTTCGACCTAGATGAATGGAACATAGATATTGATGGAGCTAGAAAAGTTATTGAAGATGCCAAGCCTAAGATAGTTGTTTTAGGCGGTAGTCTTTACATATTTCCTCATCCTACTAAGGAGATCGCTGAAATAGCTCATAGTGTTGGTGCTAAGCTTATCTATGATGCAGCACATGTATTAGGTCTTATCATGGGGAAGGTTTGGAGTAATCCATTGAAGGATGGTGCGGATGTATTAACTAGTTCTACTCATAAGACGTTTCCAGGGCCACAAGGCGGATTAATAGCTGCTTCTAGTAAAGATGATATAAAGGCTATTGGTAAAGTTGTATTCCCAATGTTTGTCTCAAATCATCATTTACATAGGCTCGCTGCAACTGCAGTTGCTGGTACGGAAATGAAGCTTTTTGGCGAAGAATATGCTAGACAGATAATTAAGAATGCCAAGGCATTAGCGGAAGCTCTTGTGGAGAACGGTTTTAAGGTTGTTGCCGAAAATAAAGGCTATACCATGAGCCATCAAGTAGTTGTAGACGTTAAGAAGTTGGGCGGAGGAGCAAAAGCTGCTAAATTACTTGAAGAGGCGAACATTATATTAAATAAGAATATGCTTCCATGGGATAAGCCTGAAGATATTAAGAATCCAAGTGGACTACGTATTGGTGTACAAGAAGTAACAAGATGGGGTATGAAGGAAGATGACATGAAGGTAATTGCAGAATTCATGAAGAAAGTAATTATTGATGGTAAAGATCCTAAAGAGGTTGGCAAGGAAGTTATGGAATTTAGAAAGAATTACCTAGAAATACATTACGCACTAAAGATTACAAGTGAAGAAGAAAAAGAATTATTGAAGCTAATGCTACATCCATAGTATCTATAGAAGATAAGTATTTTACATACTAATTACAAAAATAATATTGCGCGCCGCCCCTAGGGATACTAGACTCTCCCGAAATACGGGAGTTGGATGACCCTAGGGGACTTGCCTCCCGCATTATACTGACTTTTCTGATAAGCTATATTAAGTTGTTAACAACGTTACTACTGTAGTAGGTGATTATTGCTTGAAAAATAAGGAGGACATAAAGAGAAAAATTATTGAAGTTCTCGAGACAGTAATTGATCCCGAAATTGGTATCGACATATATAATCTCGGACTCATATATGATATTGAAGTTATAGACGATAAACATGTAAAGATAAAAATGGGGCTTACAACAGCATTTTGCCCATTAGCAAATATTTTACCTGCGATCGCGAGAGAACAGATCAAGAAACAACTTGATGTAGATGCCGATATAGAGCTCGTATACGAGCCCCCATGGACTCCTGAAAAAATGACTGAAAAAGGCCGTAAAATGTTTATTGAACGTTATGGTTATGATGTTGTTGAAGAATGGAAAAAACGATATTCAACTTAGACTATTATAATAAAATAAAAATTTGTTTTTACCACTTTATCACATATTTCGCCACGTAAAGGTCGATTTACTCTTTAGTGAGCTCCTGTCAATGTAATTTGAAGTATATCTTTTAGGTCTTAGCATGTTAATAAGGTATTCAAATGCTTTCAAAGGATCGTTTTTCATGCCGCAGGTATACACATCAACTGTTGCATACTTATATTCAGGCCATGTATGTACTGCTATGTGGCTTTCAATTACAAGAGCTAATACTAAGACTCCACCCTTTATTCCTCCAAAACGCCAACTCTTAACATCCACTAACGTCATATTTGCGATCTCTGCAGCCTTTACTACCGCTTTACGTAAGAACTCTTCATTATTAGCAACATCCTTATCAATATCATATAGATCACCATAAACATGCTTTCCAACAATCATGTCTTCACTTATTGCCTTACGCATACTACTAACCATTTCTATCACCCTAATCAGATTTAAAAGCATACTCATCAAAAACCAAGAAAAGTCCGGTATATTTTCACGAACAACTTTTTCTTCAATAAGGCCTTGAACTAAGATAGGCAGAGCTATTGTAGCATCAACATAAACAACTCTTTTCTTAGCCGAAGGAGACACTTTACCCCAACTAATTGCTTCTTCCAATGTTGCCCCGGATAGACCGCCCCATTGAGGCATATCTGTGGTTATTTGTACAACATAATCCAATGACTTTATAGAGTCATCTCCATGCTTTTCGGCTAAAAGGGTATTAATTATAGTCATTAAATTAATATAGTCTTTAGGTACACTCCTCCAATGTATATAGCCGATACCTTTTTGGATCTACGGCCTATTTCGGCCAATTGGTCAAAGTCTCTGATCATATCCAATACTATTGGATGTCCTTCTCTACGAGCTAAAACTGAAGCAATACCATAACCGCTATCAACAAGTGCTGGTGAAAATACAGGTACCTTTTACAATATGAAGAAGTTATAATAGAGTCTATGCCTTTCTTATACAAGTACCTACCAAATAAATACAGAAATTCTGCCGTTGAAAATACAGAGTTTTTAGGAAGCCTCTTTATAAAATCCTTAATAAGATTCTCCATTTTCTGTAATCTATTTCACTAGCATACACATCATAGAATCTATCTATTTTATATTTCAATAACTCAGCATCATCTACATATGGAGATCCTTTGTAGTAACTAAATCCCATAGCTTCATAGATATCTTCCGATATATTTGCACCAGTAGATACAACTACATCAACATAGCGTTTATCGATCAACCATTTAATCAATTTCCACATGCCAGCTGTACTCATAGAACCAGCTAGACCTAGAAAAATTGTATTATCTGGTTCTCTGATCATATCAAGAATTATTTTGAAAACCTCACCTAAGGCTCTTCCCTGATAAGCTGTGTTGGCCATCTCCCGTAGTAATTCACTAATGTTTCGTTCTTTTGGTTCAATCGTATTTAGTCTCTCTATAAAGTATGGATTACTAGTCATGTAATTCACTTCATTATTTTCTGGTTTTGAATATAATCGGCTCAATAATTTTATTGATGACTATGCTTATACAATGATTAATCTAGTATTTGCGGAAGTACAACTCTTTGTATCATACTAGGACATTAGTTTAGTCAAAAAGTATAAATAGTATATCTCTTTGTTATTTTCATGTTATATTTAAACATTATTTCAAACATGTGATGCATATGAATATTCGAGATAAAAGTCTTCGTGCATTATTGGTACAACTACTTGTCTCATTAAAGAATTTCTATACATTTAAAGATCTTGAACAAATCCTAGGTGTTCCTCAACATACTTTATGGAAATATACGAGCCTTAATATGATGCCTGAAGAACAAACTGCTAAACGAATTTTTGATAAAATTCTTTCAACAAAAACTGTCGAGAGAATTGTCATGAATCAATTAAATTTAGCTGGAAACGATAATAAATGGATTTACCTTTGGAACCCGGCATTAATGGATCTAATTAGTTTTATTGTTTATAGATACTTTACTAAGGATGCCTTTGACCATATATTATGTTTCCCAGAAATAGCCATACCGCTTGGAATGAGTATTTCAAGATGGTATCGCAAAAAACTATGTGTTGCATGTAACTACTCGATCTTTAGGAGTTCAAACTATATAATAGAGTTTTACTTAGACAAAGATAGATTCCCAAAAATGCTTTACATTCCTAGAAATTGTATTTCAAAAAACGGTAAAATTTTACTAGTGACAGATGATATTCTTGAAGGCTCAATCTTAATGTCAGTAAATAATATTATAAAAAGAATACCCGCTAAAATCATAGGGCTAATAACTATAGAGTGTTCACCGACTGCATACCAATTTATTAAATCTAATTACCACTATCCGGTATTAGTAGTCAAGGATATAGTAACTTCATCATTAAAGTCTTCCTAATAAAATGTCTTAATAAAATAGTATCTTTTACCAACATGAATTCGCTGTTATGAAAGAATTCGATAATTTTAATTTTAATAATCTATTTTGTTA
>CAZHDB010000001.1:0-69480 GCA_964531225.1 uncultured Desulfurococcaceae archaeon | reverse complement strand
TTATCATTGTAACTTTAATTCTATAATTTTTAACTCATTTCTAATGTATCAACCTATGTATTTACACTTAATTGAAAAATCTACAAAGCTGTAAATAAATGAAATGCTACAAAGCACTAAATATTCGAATGTTCCCAAATCTATATGAAATACTCCAATAATAAGTGAATAAATATGGCTGAGAAGAAAGGCAAGAAAAAGGGTAGGAAGAAAGGAAAGGAGAAAGCAGAAGAAGAGTTCTAATAGACTGGTACTCATAAATTAAGGATTAAAGCCTTTTTTAAATAGTTCTAAAAAATAAACATTCTCAACGCCTAGTTCCTTAATTGTATTAATTTGCTCTTCAGATAGGTAAATAAAGTACATAGTAACTTTCTTTATCTTAATCCTTCTAAGAACCCCAATAACCGTCTTTAACATGTCCATTTCGCCAATAGTATAATCCAGAAGTAAGGGGCTCATAACGCCCTGTAGACATTTTCGTGGAATCATTATTACATCGACTTCATTTGCTTTTCCTCTAATATAATAATGTATATAGAAGCCCTCATTTTCATAAATAGTTGAGTGACAGAAAACCGGACATAATCTAATATGCATTTCAGTTGATATAATCGAAGCAAGTGTTAAAGCATGAATCGATAGTGGTATAATACAATCGATATTCTCCTTCAAAACAAATTCTTCTAATATTAGCGATGCAAGCCTTAGGAAGCATATATCCCTATATAATGTATTGAGTTCGTGTTTTTTCTTTTCCATTAAATCCTCCAATGCACTCCTAATAAGATTTCTCTTCTCTATGGCTAAGAGTATTTTCTTAGCGGTTTTTTCCTCCGGTATATTAATTAAGTTAACATACTTCCATAGCACCTGAAATGGTATTTCAAGGAGCTCTTCTAAGTCTCGTAAGCTATAGTAATAATTCAATGCATGTAACATTTTAATGGCTAAAGAACGCGTATTTCTTCTAACCATGTGATGTCGCCTAAGACTATTCCGATAGCCGACTAGTACTTTTATTTACGATGTATTAAATTATTCTACTTAATGATAATATATGGCGTCACTTAATTGAAGTCTTAATTGAATTTTCTGAATGAAAGTATTTTAGTGAGAATACATCTGTTCTTTCTATAATACTCCCTTATTCATAAAGATTGATTTATATAATGTACGAAAAACTATTATTAAGGAATCTATTTTAGGTTTTATAGGTGTTGTTCTTTGAGCTGGAGTATACTTAAGCTACTACGTGAGAATCCAGAAGAGCTGAAGAAGCATGTTAAGAAAAGATTCATGGATCCAGCACTAGTTGATAGAGCTTATGAACTTGATACAAAATGGAGGAAAATGCTTCGAGAAATAGATGAGCTAAGACATAGACATAATGTTATAAGCCGTAGTATCCCGAAGCTTAGTGGCGAGGAAAGACAAAGGGCTATACAGGAGGCTAAGGAGGTTCTACGTAAACTTGAGGTTCTTGAGAAAGAGCTTAAGCATATTGAAGAGGAGCGAGAAAGAGCTCTTTGGAGTCTGCCAAACATTGTCCATGATACAGTACCTATAGGGCCCGATGATACATACAATGTACCAATACGTTTCTGGGGTAGGCCCCGTGTTTGGATAGGACATATCGAACAATTTAAAGAACAGACTGAAAAATATGGTTTTAAAGCCGATTACGAGGTTATTGATTGGAAACCCGTTGGACATGCTGATATGCTTGAGAATGTTCTTGGACTTGGAGATACTCTTAAGGCTGGTGAGGTTGCTGGTAGTCGTTTCTATTATTTATTCGATGACCTTGTATGGCTTGATATAGCATTACTCCTTTATGCTATGGATTATTTAACGAGTAAAGGCTACCGCTTAGTTTTACCACCGTATATGCTACGTTACAAGGTTATGAATGGAGTAATCGATATGGATACTTTCAAAGATGCTATCTATAAAATCGAAGATGAGGACCTCTATTTAATTGCCACAGCAGAGCATCCACTAGCGGCACTTCATTATAAGGAAGATATTCCTGAAGAAAGGCTACCGCTAAAGTATGCTGGTGTTAGCCCTTGTTTCCGAAAAGAAGCAGGAGCTGGTAGTAGAGACCTTAAGGGTATTTTCCGTGTACATCAATTCCATAAAGTCGAGCAATTCATATATGCTAAGCCTGAAGAGAGTTGGGATCTTATGGAGGAACTCATAAGCAATGCCGAATATTTATTCCAAGGACTTAAATTGCCCTATAGAGTCGTAAATATTGCAAGCGGGGATCTAGGTGCTCCTGCAGCTAAGAAATATGATCTAGAAACATGGATGCCTGCCCAAGGTAAATATAGGGAAATGGTAAGCTGCAGTAATGTAACTGATTGGCAGGCATATAGATTAAAGATTAGACTTATACGACGCCATGGTATGAAAAAAGAGTATCTACATACACTCAATAGTACAGCTATAGCTAGTACTCGAACCATCACAGCGATATTGGAGAATTTCCAGGAACCTGATGGTGTAGTAGTTATACCCAAAGTATTACGTAAATATTTAGAAATATTTAGTAAAGCTCCTAAAGACGCTATTCACCCTATAAAGAAGGAAAGAGCCTGATGAGAATAGCTTTCATGAGCACCTGATTAATTATTTTCCATGAAAGTTCCTATATTTCTCTATAAGATATTAATAGATTAACTAATGAATCAAAAGTATAAATTTAGAGTATTATTACACCTATTCTTTAAAATTCTAAGTAAATGAGTAGTATTGATTTCGGGAGCAACCTTGGAAGAGACATACTATGATCCTCCAAAAGTTCAAATCGTGCTTTACCTTGGATTTGATGAAGCTAGTGAAGAATCTCTTAGGGTTACATGGAGTGTTGCTCAGGAAATTCTTGAAGAATATGGTATTTGGGTTGAAGTAATTCCAATACATGTTTGGGTACATGATCCTATTGAAATACAATTTGCTGATTTACCGAAAATAGAAATTAATGGTAAAACAATGATTATAGGAAGAATACCGAGTAAGGAAGAATTAGTAGATCTTATATTGTCAAGAGTCTATAGTAGTGATAAGGCAGAATCTGAGGCTTATGTAATAGCTGCTTTACAGAGACATGATAAAATTTTTCAAGATGTATCAATTGTTAGTGTAAGTGTTTAAACAAAAATTAAATTTCTTAATCAATTATTAATTATTCATCAATATATTAGCTAAAACTATATAAAGAACCTAAACAAAGAATATAATTGCCGAGGGGTTCACCGCCCACACCGCCCCTAGTGTACAAGTATACAACAACGCCCACCACCGCCCAGTATACGTCAAATCCGCTAAGCCCATCCCCTAGGGCAATGAAGTCAAGGTATGTTGTTGGTAAGTATATGATATGTATGCCCTGACATAATACAGCATGTTATTATACATCAAGCTTACTAGTACTGTCATACAACTATACAGTATACAAAATTATTATGTATTTAAGTATGACAAGTGTCTTAATAATGTAAAATTGTTTACATGGAGGGCGGTGGTGGGGTGGGGCGGTGAACTCCGATGAGGCCTACTCTTTTTTGTGATGAGATATCCTTTTTACATACTTAATTTCTCTTGGCATGTATGTTTTAAGATCGCTGATGTCCTCTATATCGCCGAAAAGTATCTTCTGGACTGTTAATGAGGATGCATATTTAGCTGCTAGGGCAACGTCTCTTAGTAGATAATAGTATATTGAGAAAGTTGATAAATATGTATCACCAGCTCCTGTTTCATCTCCTTGAGCCCTAATAGGCTTAATCATTAATATCCGTTTATCAAATATTATGTAAAATGGTCTCCATGAATCAGTTATTATGAATAATGTCCCATCATACGCTACTAGTTCATCTAAAGACTTCAATCCCAAACATTTAATGAAGTATATAGCCTCATCAATATTCATATGTATTATGTCTGCATAATCAATTAGGTCATGTAAATCATGTGTACATGTATAATGTATTCTGCCGCCATAGTCTTTTTCTCTTATAAAACCCTGAATATCTACTGCAACAATTTCTGAGTAGATCCAAACCTTCTTTAATAAGCTTATCATTACCTCATTATATATAGGGGTTACAATAGCTAGATTATATATTCTTGAGCCAATAAAACTTTCCAATAATTTATTACTTTTTTCTAAGAGATAAAGTTCTCTATTACCATTTCTATATACTAGCTTATAATAAAACGCAGTTTTTGAAGGATAAACACTAATTCTACTAATGCTTGATAACGATGATAATTTGATAAATGTATATGGGTCGCTTGATGTAATTATATCTACATCCAATAATGGAATTTTCTTCAAAACTTTTAACGAATAATATATTCCACCACCTACTCTATGGATAACATTTCCGTCGAATACTATTTCGTCAAATGAGGGATTACCTATTAATAAGACATTACTCTTCTTCCACACTAAATAAAACACCCTTTTTCGACTTAATCCTACTAACTCGATCATGATTTTTTAAATGTATAATTAGATCTCTTTCTGTAAAGAAGAAATTTAGTTCAATCGATTTCTTACGTCTAGGTACTTCTTTCTCTAAACCAAGACAAGTAGATGCAGCATTTACGCATATGGGACATGCTATCATTCCAGTTATACGATCACGACAAGCCCTAATCCTAATACCTGCATACTCTACAACTATTGGTTCCCATCTAGGCTCCCAAGTAAGCGACAAAATATCCACCCAAGACTATTATTTATATACAACTATTTTATTGTAATTCTCAAATCTACATGATTATCCCAAAATTGAGACAAATAATACTTAAATATTATTGGGCGGTCGCTACCGGCCTAGCTTTTTCATCGGCAATAACGCCTCTATCACGTTGGGGGCGGGAGCCGCTCATCCCCATGTAATACTTATTATAGTGAAACCTATAAGTTTGTTTTTATGAATAAACTATTTAGATGAAGTAACCGCCAGTGTCGGAGCTTTTAGGGCTATGAAGAGTCTTCAGCGGATCTGATTTTTAATCGGTAACTATTTGTTTAGGTTCTTCTCATATTATTGAAGTAGCATTGTATATGGTAGAATAATATGGTTGATATCTTCGGGGAAATTATAACAGTATTTAGGGATTTAATCAATACTTATGGAGTCCTTGGTATATTCCTAATATCGTTCTTTGGAAATACTATACCCTATTCTACAATACCATATTTACTCTTCATAATAGTATATTCAGCCCATATTACTGATCCTGTTACTCATATATTGATAACAATAGCCGGAGGAGCAGGTGCTGCCCTGGGAAAACTTGTTGTCTATTATATTGGAAGGTCCGCTAGGGTGATACTTAGTGAAGAAATGAGGAGAAATACGGAGTTATTCGCGAAAATAGCGCATAAAAGTATATTTATTGCAGTATTTTTATTTGCAGCACTCCCTTTACCAGACGACATATTATATGTGCCTCTAGGAGTTATTGGATACAATGTTATTAAGTACTTTATAGCTTTAATTTTGGGAAAGATTATAATAACTGGTCTAGCTGTCTTCTTCGGCACTTCATTCTCAATATATTTCCGAGAAACGATACTATTGCCTCCACACGTTTACATTCCATTGCTTGTAGCAATTACTCTAGTAATCACGTATATAGTCATGAAGATTGATTGGCAAAAAGTAACCGAAGTAGGCTCGAGCCAGGGATTTATAGGGGCAGTAAAAACAGTTATTATAGAGACTGTGAAAGTACTTAAGGATCTCTTGCACTTCTTTAAGAGAATTAAAAGAAGCTCAGACGGTTGATCCTTCCCCACATAACTACGGTTTATCGGGCCATCATCATTGCCATTGGGTCTATCAGCGAAGAGTACATCACCTATTCAGATCCGCCGGAAGAGGCGTCATCCCCTTTTCTAATTAATATTGGTTTTCCACTACCGCTATAAACTCTACTCCTATACCACGAATCAATGATGTTCCATAGAAGTATTGATACCTTTACAAGATTCCTTGCTTCATAAGCACTATATCCTAATTTTATCAAGGATTCTACCGATATATTATTCAATAAGTTCTTCTCATATGCAACACTATCTATATGTCTCTTAATACATTCCTCATTTTTCTTCAAACGCGATCTCCATCAAATATATTGTAAGTTATTTCTATAGTTTATTTTACATAAATGGCGAGATAAAAAAGGTTAAGATGTAATAGTATCGTATAACCTTTATGGTGGTGAGAGAATAGCTATAACTGGTTCTTTAGGCAAGGTCTCCGGATCTAGTGACAGTGTATTTGAGCCTACTCTTTCAACTCTTATTTTCTTAACGTATGCTAATAAGTCGTCAATTCTATGAAGCGGTAATGTTAAGCCTTTTATCCAATAGTGCATTGGAATAGTTATTTTGGGAGTTAATGTTGTTATTATCTCCCATGCTTCATCGGGTTCTATTGTATATACTCCTCCAACAGGTATCATTAGTACGTCTAGATCCTTTAACTCACTAACTAATTCACCTGTAATAACATGTCCTAGATCGCCTAGATGAGCTATATTTATTCCTTCAACTGATAATTTATATACAGTATTTTCTCCTCTTCTTCTACCATTAAATTTGTCGTGAAAAGTTCTATAGCCTTTGATTACTACATTATCAATATTTGCTTCCCCATAAAAGCTCTTGAAAATTCGAGTACCATTTTTTCTAGCTATTTCCACAGCATTATGATCAAAATGATCATGTGTTACAAGTATGAGATCTGCTTTCACATTAGGCCTTTTCAATCCTATACTTAATCCGTCATGGGGATCTATAGCTATAGTATAGCCATTAGATAACGTTATTGTAAAGAAGGCGTGTCCAAACCACTTAATCTCAACCATGTCCTACCCCTTCACAATAATATTTACATCTTCAAGCCTTATATATGGTGCAACAACATGGCCTTTCTGCATATATTCTTTACTTATAAATTCTATCTTTGACAAATCATCATATATATTTCCGGAAAGCATTACACCTCTAACGGGCTTAATATTACCATTCTCTATATACCATGCAGGAGTAGCTACAACACTATACTCCCCTGTCTCTGGATTACTACTATGTGCTCCTTGAAGCCCATATACGAGTAAGCCTCTTCTAGTCTCTGCAATAATTTCATCTAAGGAAGCATCCCCTTGTTTAATAACAACGTTAGTTGGTGCTATCCTAGGAACATCCTTATAGCTTGATCTTATTGCATTACCAGTACTACTAGATCCGTATCTTAGCGCCCAATAATTATCAAATATAAAACCACGTACAATACCTTTTTCTATAATTAATGTATTCTTCATGGCTACTCCTTCATCATCAAACATTCTCGTAAATAGGCCATTCTTTAATAGGCCATTATCTGTAATAGTCAGTTTTTCAGAGAATACTTGTTTACCTTCTTTTCCTGTTAAATAACTTTTACCACGTACAACATTATCCCCTCTAATTGCATCGAGTAATGTGTATCTAAGCAAACTATTTACTGCATTAGGATGCAATATTACTGGTGCTTTCATAGAATCTATTCTAACTGGATGAAGACTTGTTAGTGCATAGTCCTTAACCCTATTAACTATAGACTCTACATCCGGGATACTTGTTCTCGAATAGCTAAAGTCACTAATTACAGGTGTTACATCTCCATTTTCATTAGCAACGACTCCTACATATATTATAGAATGAGTTAGATGCTGAATATTTGATACTCCATTAGTATTAGCTATTGCTATCGATGATAAAGATGCTGATACAGAACCATAAACAACGACCAGTCTTTTATCACTTGTAATCAGATCAAGTAGTTCCTTTGATTTTTCAGCTAAAGAACTCTCTGAAACACGAGCAAGATCTGCACTATACATATTTTCTGGTACTTTATATTCTGTAGGTAATGGTAAACCATGCCAATATGGATCTTTTTCCGACGCCCTAGCTATGCTTATAGCATCCATTATCGTCTTCTCTATAGATTGTACAGATAAGTTATTAGTCGACGCATATCCGACCTTATTATTGACAACGACTCTTAATCCAATACCTATTTCATAATGTGTTTCAGTACCTGTTATCATATTATTATTCATTGTAATTCCATGGTCTTTGATACGGATCGCGTATGCTTCTGCTTCATCGGCCCCAAGATTCATAGCCTTCCTTAGAGACAGGATAACTATATCATATAGATTTAGTTTTTCCCAACTCATAGTCTCCCACCAATAAGGATCTTTTTAACCCTTACATGAGGGCCGCCATCTGAAATAAATACCGTTTGCCCCTTACCACATCTACCATAACCTATTTCAAAGTCTTTCCCAATACCATCGACTAACATTAAGGTATCAAGAGTATTCCCACTAATACTCATGTTACGGACAGGATCCCCTATTTCTCCATTAACTATTTCATAAGCTTCCTGTACACCAACTTGAAATGTGCCATCAATATTTGCTTGTCCACCGCGAAAACCAACTATATAATAACCGAACTTTATATCTTCGAAAAGTTCTTCCTTGCTCATATTGCCTGGTTTAATATATGTTGTCCTCATTCTAATGAGAGGAGGAACATTATAGTCTTCAGCTCTGGCATTACCAGTTGGCTTCGTACCAATTAGACTAGCATATACACGATCAGTCATTAATTGTTTAAGTACACCATTTTCAACAATAGTAACTGGAATCGCCTCAATACCCTCATCATCGTATTTAAACATGCCAAAAGAATCAGGTATAGTTGGATCGTCCATTATCGTAACAAGATCGCTAGCTACTTTTTTGCCAAGTTTATCCCTTAAAACACTACCAGATATAGTTAAATCAGCTTCAGCTAAATGCCCAAAAGCCTCGTGTGTAAATACACCTACTACCTCAGGAGCCAAGATAGCTGGAAACATTCCTCCTTTAGGCGTCTTTGCCTTTAATTGATTTTCAATTCTATTAACAATAATCTTAGCTATTTGTTCTTGGGGAAACTTCTTATACAGGACATAGCCCCTACGTGTTCCTAATTCATGTCTTGCAGAAGCCATTACGTTTGCCTCACGACCTGTTACCCATAGGTATAGCCAAGTATAGTTTGAATATTGCTCAATGTACCTTCCCTCACTTGATGCGTAAATAGTTTCTCCGGTCACATCCATGTACCTTAAAGTAACAGTCTTAATATGACTACTCATAGTAGTAATAATTTTATGTAATTCCCTAAGATCACTTATTTTAACACCTATATCAACGTCTCTTGGATCACGTTCTATAGGATACTTAACCACATCATGCCTACTGCTCACCTTATAAATACTAACTGGCCTGCTTGAGCCTACAAGGGCTTTTGCGAATTTAAGAGCAGAGTCTATTGCAATTTTAAGATTTTCATAATCCACTTTCGATGTTGATGCGAATCCAAGGGATCCTTTATAAAGTATTCTTACAGCTGCTCCCAATGTCTTATCAGAAGATGCTGTATAGACTAGGCCATCCCTAAGTTCAATACTATTTAATGTATAGTCCTCAACTCTTATATCGACAAAATCCGCTTCTTTATTAAGGCCGTATTCTATTATTTTATGAAGTATATCCTCCAACTACTAGCACCAAGTGATTATAATATACATGGAGATAAAATATGTATAAAGACGTGCTAGAATATATAGCTAGTAATGCACACATTATAGGATTCCTAGGTATACTATTGATCGTGATACCCTCTATTATTATATTATTACTTCAGACTCTATTTTACTTAAAAGGTAGAAAATACACTGATAGAATTAAAGGCACGAACATAGATGGTCTAATATCAATTATAGTGCCTATAAGAAAAGAACCAATTGAAATATTAGATGAGGGACTTAAATATATTTATTCATGGAATATACGTGATCACATTGAAATAATAATTGTCTCCGATGACGATCCAGAAGATCTACTAAGTATAAGGAGAATTATAGAGAAATGGAAGGGCAAGGGACTAAATATTCATTTCATATGGCGTTCAATACCAAGAGGATTTAGAACAGGAGCATTGAACGTAGGATTATTTGCTTCAAGAGGGAAGTATGTTTATATAATGGATGTAGATAGTCGAGTACCCGAGTCGTACTATATGAAGGCAATTGAAATGATTAAAAACGGGTATAAAGCAGTTGTAGGAAGATGGTGTGGCCGAAATAAAGATACTCGTTTAGCAGAAGCAGTATCAGTTTCAATGGACTACGTAGTTGACTCCATATACCGTGGTAGAGCTTCACTTAATCTACCAGTAATGCCCGTAGGCACAGGAACTCTTTACCTAAGAGATTACATCTTGAATGAGCTTGGTGGATGGGATGAAAATAGGATTCAAGATGATATGGAGATAGGGACTAGAATATTGAGGAAAGGAGGGAAAATAGGATTCATAGATTCAATAAGTATATCGGTTGAAGTTCCTCGTAGACTTAAGAGCTTTCGTATACAGCAGGAAAGATGGGCTTATGGGGCAACTGATGTAGCTATAGCTAGGTTTTGGGATATCATTTTATCTGATCAACCATTGTACTCTAAGTTAGAAACTATTCTCTTTCTCCTCCAATACTTACCGGTATTGACTACGTTCATTGGCGCCCTTCTGATCATTATATCTTTATTCTTCGGATTCGATTCTTTCCAACGGTATTGGTTTATAGGATTACCATGGATAATAGCAATGATGCTCTATGGGGGAAGTTACATAGATTCTCAGGTTAGAAGAGGAAAGCCTTTTTATAAAGCACTAGTTAATCTCGGTAGAATATCTGCTGCTACCACAACTATTTCAATAACTATTTCAAAGGCAATGATAAAGGCTTTTCTCAGAAGACCGTTTATATACAAGCGTACGCCTAAGGGCAGACATGAAACAATGTTTACATCATTAAGATTTCCCTCAGAAATACTATTTCTGGCTCTACTAACTATTTCTGCTATCTATGGATTACTAAATGGCACTCCATATACTAGTGGATGGTTATTATTTTATTCATTGGCCTATTATTACTCTATCATAAGATGGGGCAAGGATCTACTGTTTAAGTAACTTTATCACTATAATTGATTCTATATCCGTGATAAATAGAATGTATTAAAAATAACTGTTGATAGGATAACTATATTGACCCAGAGATAGGTGTACTACAAGGATGCCAATAGTATTTGCAGAGAAAATGTATAGTGATGATGAAATCTATGGTATGCTTAGGCCGTATGTTGCAAGATGGTTCAAGAAGAGATTCGGTTCTTTTACACCTCCTCAGAAAATGGCTATACCATTGATAAAGAAGGGATATAATGTACTAATCTCTTCTCCTACTGGCACAGGTAAGACACTAGCTGTATTTCTAGGATTACTTGATAATCTATATAGTTATGCTGAAGAACATGGCAAATTACCCGAAGGCATTCAGATCGTGTATGTGAGCCCATTAAGGGCATTAAATAATGATATGAGAAAGAATCTTCAGGATCCCATTATAGGTATTAGTAGTGTAGCTAAAGAAATGGGTATTGAGCTTCCAACGATTAAAGTCGCAGTGAGAACCAGTGATACAACTCCAACAGAAAAGCAAAAAATGATACGTGATCCACCGCACATTCTTATAACGACTCCTGAGAGTCTAGCTATAGCCCTTAATGCACCTAGATTTAGAGAAAGACTACGTTCTACCCAGGTTATAGTTGTTGATGAAATACATGAAATGGCCAATAGTAAACGTGGAAGCCACTTAAGCCTTAGTATCGAGCGTTTAGAAAATCTTGTAGGCAAACCTCTTATACGTATAGGCTTAAGTGCTACAATAGCTCCTCTAGAAGAAGTGGCCAAATTTTTAGTTGGTTTCCGTGATGAAGGGCTACCACGTGATTGCTTCATAGTTGATGCTCGTTTTACTAAGCCCATCGATATAAGGGTATTATGCCCCGTAAGAGATCTTGTTCATGCAGATGCTGAAGAGATTAATGAGGCCATTTATAGAAAGCTCATAGATTTAATCAAGAAACATCGTACAACTCTAGTATTTACGAATACACGTAGTGCTACAGAACGTGTAGTATACAAACTCCGCAAGATCATGGAGAAAGAAAAAATTGTTGACATTGATGAAATAGAGGCACACCACAGCAGTTTAAGCCGAGACCTAAGACTTGAAATAGAAAATAAGCTTAAACGTGGTGAACTAAGAGTTATCGTTTCTTCAACCAGTTTAGAATTAGGAATAGATATTGGCTATATCGACCTCGTCGTTTTATTGAGTAGTCCTAAAAGTGTAAGTAGACTCTTACAAAGAGTGGGGAGAGCAGGTCACCATATTAGACAGGTAAGTAAAGGTAGGATAATTGTAGTTGATCGAGATGATCTTGTTGAGTGCACAGTATTGGCTAAGGCTGCTATGGAGAGGAAAATAGATCATGTAAGAATACCGAGGAATCCCTTAGATGTATTGGCACAGCATCTCGTGGGTATGGCTTTGGAGAGGAAATGGAGAGTGGATGAAGCATATAGGCTGATTCGTAGAAGCTATACATACCACACATTATCCTATGAGGACTATCTTAATGTTTTAAGATATTTATCGGGAAGATATTCTAATTATCTTGAGCACATGCGTGTTTATTCTAAAATACGGTTTGATGAAGAAGAAAGTGTTTTTGGCCGGAAACGTGGAGCTAGGATGATTTATTTCTTAAACATAGGAACTATACCTGATGAGAGTAAGGCGTATGTATTTACTATAGATGGCAAGTACGTAGGTGATCTCGAGGAAGAGTTCGTTGAATGGCTCACGCCTGGAGATCTCTTTGTCTTAGGAGGGCGTGTCTATGAATATATTAGAAGCCATGGATTCCGGGTATATGTTAGACCTGCTGATGGAGCACGTCCTACTGTGCCTAGTTGGTTTAGTGAAATGCTTCCATTGGCTTTTGATTCGGCTCTCGAAGTCGGCAGATTTAGGAGAATAATTGCTGAAATGATGACTACAGCGAGTAAAGACGAGATCATTGATTATCTTATAAAGGAGTATAGGTTAGAGAGGCATGCAGCCGAGAGTATATATCAGTATATACGTGAACAGTATCTATTTACAAAAGGCCTTGTTCCATCAGATCGATTGATATTATTAGAAATATATGATGAATTTGATCGACGAAATGTTATTGTACATAGCCTGTTTGGTAGGAGAGTCAATGCTGCCTTATCCAGAGCATATGCATATGTCATAGCCCGAGAGCTTGGAGCTAATGTTAGGATCACAATAAATGATAATGGCTTTATGCTTACACTGCCTGGTCATCCGAATACGCATTGGATTAAATTGTTTAGAGAACTTTATAAAGATAATATTGATGATATTCTTAAGAAAGTATTGCGTCACACAGAGATGCTTAAGAGAAGGTTCCGCCATTGTGCACAGAGATCATTTATGTTATTAAGAAGGTATAAGAATAAGGAAAGAAGCGTTCAAAAACTTCAATTAAGCGCCGAGGAACTATTGAAAATAGTATCTGAAATACCAGGTTTTCCTATTCTTAAGGAAACATATAGGGAAGTACTTGAAGACTATATGCATATAGATGCTGCTAAGAAGGTTCTTGAATGGATTCATGAAGGTACTATTAAGTTGGAAATTATAGGTCCTAATAATGTACCAAGTCCATTTGCTCATAATATTGTTGTACAAGGATATAGTGACGTAGTACTTATGGAGGATAGGAAGAAATTGTTAAGAAAACTATATGAACGAACCATTAAGTATATAGAATCAATGAACAAATAAAGAATTTTTAGCTACTCTTTTAAATTTAAAACTTTCTCCAAGATGCGCTTATTGATGTTAAATACTTCAGTCGCTATTGTATATATATATTTATCATTAGGCATTATCCGGGGGAATCCCATTTTCACAGCTAGTGCCTGCTTGAAAGCCTCCTTGGTTATACGGTCTCTAACCCTGCCGCTATATATTTCCTCAGCTAATTTAAAAGCTATATAGAATCTAACAAAATTCTGTACCGTATGTTGTTCTTCTGGAAAAGCCTCTATACATTTATGCAGTAATTCAAAGAATACATTCTCGTTTATGAATCCAAGTATTGTCTTTGTAAAACCTACTCTCAGCATTCTAGCCAATGTATTACTGTCAATAACTCTTGCTGGAGAGACCTCGATTAATAACTTCCTTGCTTTACTGTAATCACCCTTCAAAACAGCTTCTAAGGCTTGATCTAGAGATGTCTCCTTATCAAAGATCTTATTGAATAGTTCTGGATAGTCTATATCAATGCCCAGACCATATCTTCCAATAACATATAATGTAGCAAGTTCCTTATCGTATATATCTGGAGGGAAGGCTTTACCACGGATAGGTTGTATTTTTGCTTTAGAATATTTATACTTCATTAATTCTATAAGTTTATAACGATCAATATCATTTCTACCTATAACTTCACCTAATATGTCTACTGCAAGTTGGATACGTTTCCTATATGGATTCTTTTCTTTCACGTTCCCACCTCTTTAAGGCTTTTCTATATTCTCTTTCAATTATTCTTTGAAGAGATATTGATAGACCCTTTAGTCTTGAGTATACTCTAACTCTGACGTTATCCCGGTATATTATTGCTTTAACCCTCTCTTTACCAACAACCATATATAAAAATACTTTACTACTAGTTATCTTTATCCTATCAATCCATACTTCTTTATATCTTATTCTAGACTCCTTTAGAAATCCATAAATTATATCTTCAAGCACCTCTATATTAAGCATATAGTGGATACACCCATGTCTACATGTGTTAGAGTAATAATATGCTTAACCAGATCATGTTTAGATAGCTTATCTCTTAGCCATTTAAACATATGTCCACATCATTTATGTATTTCAACATATGTTAATAAGTGTGCCAATATTTTAGTTAATGAAGAGAATTTAATGGATATTTTAGAAATAATTAAAATGAAAAATGATCCCATGATCATTGTGCTAGATTTAAAGGATCTTTCTAAGTATGTAGACAACTTGGTACATAATGGGAGTATAATTATTGTGAACTGACTTGCTTTATATTTATCCCTAAGTATTTCTCCAACTATGGTAACTTATTATTTTTAAGTTGTCGTGCTGCCTCCATTAACCATGATGCCAAAATTGTAGCTAATTTATCAACAGCAATATTTTCTTCAACTTCAACTCCGTAAGTCTTTTTATATGCTTCAACCGCTATTTTAGGATCAATTCTATTTTTCATGTTATTCTTAAAATAATTAATTAACTCTACAATAGAGCGTCCATGAAATAGATTTACTATTCTTTCCAGCTCGCTAAAATCTTTATGAGATAAAACAGCTTTCTCAGCTATTGATACATCCTTTGTCTTAGCTATTTCCCAGTAGTTAAATAGTAGTGTATAGTCCTCAACTAAGCTACCATCCGCAAGGAAAGGTTTATCCTTTTCTTTACCCATTCTCTTCAAGCCTCCTCAATAAATCATTCAATCGCTCAGTAGTATATTTTTTTAAATACTCAGATTCATTACTCACACAATCAATTAATTTAGACAAAGCATTTATAATATCATCGACTATAATTTGATATATTCTCTCTCTTTCATAATCATAAAGAACTTGGAGAGCTCTAGCGATAGTTTGATCACTAGGATGCATTCTACGTGATAAGTACTTATTTATAGCAGCAGGTGAAACACCCAATTCAAATGCCAATTGCCTAGCACTTCTCGTAGCTAACATGATCTCAATAATTTTATATCTAGCCTCTTTACTAATCCAATGGACCGCTTCATATATGCTCAATTCCATAACACCTAGGGAAGAACCTATATTATTTATGGTTTCCTAGTAGTTAATAAAAGGTGTATAATATGGAGAGTGAAGCAATTATAGCTGGTTACGGAGGTGTCTATGTAGATAAAAAGTCGATAAGAATACTTAGTAAACATTACCTAGTTAAACCAATACATGTATATGTGGGTGGATTAGAAAACGGAGTTTTTAGAGGATACATTCCTATTAAGAAGCCAGTAGTTCTAGGATCAACGGGTATTGTAAGGATTTTGGAGGCAGGTTATGGTGCGAACCCTGAATTGAGTGGTTCTTTAGCCCTCGTTTCACCAATCACAACTCATGGGTATTTAGGATTAGATCTCGATGGTTTGTTATCTAAATACGCAACAGTACCCATGGATTCAATAACAAGAACATTATCTAAACAAGAGCCTATATACAGTACAATGTATCATGTAGCTATTGCTTGTAGTATTTGTGAGAACATAGAGGGAAAGAACCTATTAATTGTTGGTGGAGGTATTGAGTCCTTAGCGTTAGCCTTATGTTCGGAGGATAAAGCTTCTCGATTATCAATATTAACGTACTCTAAGACATCCTATAGGATATTTCGAAAACTTGGTTTCGATGTTTATCAGAAAGCGCAGGACATAAAATGTTGTTTCGATACAATGTTCTATGGCTTACTTACTCCAATATATATTGAGGACTTGATTAAGGAACTTGGAACTAAACATCTAACGTTATATGTTAATCCATATACAATGTATATAGGGATCAATATTAGGAACATGCTTAGTGTAAACATAGTAAAGCCTGAACCTAAGGAAAAACATTACATTTGTGCAAATAAAATAGGAAAAATAATTGGTAGGTATATTAGAAAGGTACAAGCAAGGAGACTGGCCGAAATCCTAAGCCTGTTCCCCATAGATGGTATCGGCATCATTATATCGTTTAGCTAACTTCCTTTATCATTTGTGAAAGCCTTCTAATTCCTTCCCATATTTGCTCTATTGTTGGGTAACTATAGTTTAATCTCATACTATTAGCGCCAGTACCGTCAGGATGAAAGCCCTGGCCCGGTACATAAGCTACCTTATACTTATTTAATGCTATATCCATAAGTTTCTTAGTATCGAAGCCTTCCTTAAATACATAGGCAAATACAAAGAATCCTCCAATAGGTCTACTGTACCATGTATATTCTGGGAAATATTCATCTAAGGCCTTAACCATAGCATCTCTCTTCTCTTTATAAACACTAACCATCCTACGTACATGTCTCTCAATAAGACCTTTCTTGATAGCTTCAGCTAATATATATTGGTTCAAAGTCGGACTATGTAGATCTACATATTGTTTCAATAATTCCATTCTTCTAGTGAGATCCCTAGGAGTAACTATCCATCCTAATCTAATTCCTGGTGCAAGTATTTTGCTAGCTGTACTCATATATATAACTCGATCCTCCTTATCTAATGCCTTAAGAGATGTTATATCAGCATTTTCATCATATACGAAGAAGCTATAGGGGTCATCCTCGACAATAATTAAATCATATTTACTAGCTAATTCTAACAGATGCTTCTTTCTATCAAGAGACATGGTTACGCCTCCTGGATTTTGGGCAACAGGTATTGTGTAAATGAATTTCGGCTTTATGTCGAGTGCATGCATCCTCTTTAATGTATCCTCCAATGCTATGGTCTTCATACCATGATCGTCGATCTTTATGCCAACAAGATCGGCACCAGCTAATCTAAATGCGCCAAGAGCAGCTAGATAAGTAGGTGATTCTGTAATCACTTTATCTCCAGGGGTCACAAACGTCTTTGCTAACATATGCAATCCTTGTTGACTACCAGTTGTAATAATGATGTCCTCAGGATCAACTTTAAACCCTTTTGTCTTATATATGAAGTCTGATAGTGCTTTTCTAACTTCATATATACCCTTTGTTTCACTATACTGGAGACTATAATCACCATATTTTATAATGATTTCCTTAGTTATTTCAGCTAGCTCTTCCTTAGGAAGATACCTTAGATCGGGTAGACCGCCTGCTAGACTTATTATTTCCTTTGATTTTTTTACCACTTTGAGTAATTCTCTAATTTCAGATGCACGTAATTTTTTAACTGCAGGGTTTAATAATTCATCAAATCTACCATCCAATAGATATCCCTCACTATATAATATAATATATAGTGGTAGAAAAACTTAGGGATCATGGTGGGATGTACGTGGATGGTGAAATAAATATTGTTAGGAAGAAAATAAGGAAGAATATGATTAGGATCGCACTTATATATCCGAGTACTTATGAAGCATCTTTATCTAGCCTTGCTGTACATATGATCTATTATCTCGTAAATACATTTCCAGAGATCTATATGGAGAGATTCATATATACAGATAAAGATGTTAAGAGTATTGAGACAGGCTCACCTTTAAAAGATTTTGACTATATAGTTGGAAGTATTCATTACGAACTTGACTACGTACATTTTATTAATATGTTGTATCGTGGAGGAATAGAGATCTTTAGAGAAAGGAGAAAGGGAAAACCCCTAATATTCGTAGGTGGACCGGCTCCGATGAGTAATCCTGCTCCATTATCTGAAATAGTTGATGCTATACTAGTGGGAGAAATCGAGGTTCTGATTCCAAGACTTATAGAGATCCTATTGGATTACCATAAAGATCCAGATAGAATACTGGAAAGAATGAATGAGAATGGTTTCTTCATTGTTAAGGATAAAAGAATGACTAAGAGAATATGGACAAAAGATCTTAACCAAGCTTTTTATCCAATCAGACAAATACAGAGCATCGATAAAGAGCCTATTTATGGCAGGGGATTATTGGTTGAATCAGCACGTGGTTGTCCTCTTTGGTGTAGATTCTGTTTAGAAGGCAGATTGTTTAAACCTTATAGAATAAGATCGTTTAGTAATTTAAAGAAGATCATTGATAAAGGATTAGAACTTAATAAGCTTAATAGAATAATATTTTATTCATTATATTTTCTCGGTAGTTCTGATGAAAAAAAGATTTTAAAATACATAATAGATGAGGGTCTAAAAGCTTCCGTACCCTCTATAAGGACAGACCTTTTAGATGACGAAAATCTTGATCTCATTTGGGGGATTGGACAAAGAATGATAACTACTGCCCCAGAAAACATTAGTTCATATGGAGAAAGAATGCTTTGTAAATGTCATAAATTAAGTGATTTAGCTACTATTCTAAAAAAGGCTATAAAAAAGGGATTCGATCTAAAACTATATTTCATATTAGGTATTAAGGGAGAGTCTATGAATAGTATTAGGGAGAATATACTATTTATTAAGTCCTTAGCCAAATATGCACGTAATTTTGGACGTAAAATATCCATTACAATAAATCCACTTATACCTAAGCCTAAGACGGTTTTCCAGTGGATTGGTATGATCGATCTTGAAAGGGCTAGGAGAATAGTAAGGATTGTAAGAAATGAATTAGGCGGCCTGGTTGAGACAAGACCATATTATGTTAATTGGGCATGGGTACAAGCATCTATTGCTCTAGGTGACTGGAAAGTGTCTAGGATACTTGTTGAGTGGAGTTTAATGGGTGGGGGTCTAGGTAACTGGAGAAAAATTATTAAAGAGTATAGTTACTCGACTAAATACGTTTTTAATGGATGGGAATACGGTAAAGACTTACCATGGGATTATATTGTAATAGGTGAGTATGTAGAAGATGTTCTAGAAAAGGAATATATTGTTGTGAGGAAGTTGTTGTCAATTACTTCTGACTAGTTCTCCTGTGATCCGGTTAGTTTTCCTTTTGCCAATACAGCTAGTAAATCTAATTCCCCAGCTAATGCAGTCGAAGCTATTATTTCTGCAAACTTTCTAGCATTATCGCCCGATCTTCTACCTTCACCAGCTGCACCTAGTATGGATAAGGCTTCCCATTGTGTAGGTAGCCATGTACCTCCACCAATAGTTCCTACTTCAAGGCTTGGCATTGTAATTGAGATGTAGAGATCTCCGTCTCTTAATTCAGTCCATGTATAACCAATACTACTCTTCACTATCTGTCCAAGTTCCTGTCCTGTAGCGACAAATATTGCCGCGACAATACTTGCCACATTAATATTATATTGTATGGACACCGATCTAGCACTAGCCAGTAAGTTTTTACGAGTATAAACATCAACTATTCTTTCTGGAATAGTGTTAAGAACTTCTTTAACTATTTCTCGTTCAACAATAGCCTCTGCAACAACTGTTTTGCCGCGACCAAATAAAAGATTTAATGCAGAAGGTTTCTTATCAAAATATGCATCACTACTAAAAATTATATGGTCGATCTTGCCTGGATAATTTCTATTAATGTATTCACAAGCCTTATCAGTTGCTGACGTGGCCATATTCGGACCTATAGTATCCCCAGCAGTATATATGAATCGTAGCCATACATTATTACCTAATACAAAGGGATCTATTCTTAATAACCTCTCATGACGAGTTGCCGATTCAGCAACGGACTTTATTTTATCTAAATTAGTATTTACCCATTCAATGAATTTATATACATCCCGTATAGTGGGCAAGGAAAATAGTGGAGTAAGAGACAATTCATCATGAAGGATCTTTGTATATACTCCACCACTTAGATTTAAAGCTTTACATCCGCGATTAACACTGGCAACTAGAGCTCCTTCGGTGGTGGCTAGAGGTATATAGTATTCTCCGTTAGCATAGTCCCCATTGATTCTTAATGGCCCGGCTATGCCCAGAGGGATCTGTATCGCACCGATCGGGTTTTCGATATTTTTCTTATATATTTCTACAAAATCAATTATAGTTGATCCTATTGCAGGCAAAGTAATACCAAGTATTTCTTCAAGAGCTTTTCTCCTAACAACAGCCGCTATGTTAGCGTTTCCAACTTCTTCTTCGATTTTATGAAAAGAAATTTGTTTATTAACGACTCTTTTAATAAATTCTCTAATATTATTTATTAGATCCAATCTCCGGGGCACCCTTGATTAAGGGTCTAAAGAGCAATGCATATCTTATAATACCTGCCTCACCATCTTCGCTTGTCCTTCTAAGTACAGGTTCTATAAGCATACCCTCCCTAACTTCTTCTGGATCGATGTCTGTTAATCTTGTAAGTATTCTGACGCCTGTTCCAAGTAGTTCAACCATAGCTATAATTAAAGGCTTATATTCTTCGTATCCATTAGGCGTAGTGTATATAGTTGTCCATGTAAGTACTTTAGCCGGACCAAATAACTCTATATCCTCTAATTCTCTTGAACCACAATATCTGCAAACCTTTGAGGGTGGATAGTTTATCTTATTGCATTTAAGACATTTAGTAGCTTTTAATCTATAGTAGCTATGTTTTTCCCTCCAATAACGAGCTATGGAGTACTTCATACACCTTCACCTCCTAATACGTTTAATTAAACCACGGTATTTAGCATACATGCCATAGTCAATAGTTTTCTTGCGTGCAAGATAATCCTCTACCTTTGGAGCCTTATCCTTTCTATCTATAATCTTGTCAGTAACTACAATACTGTATGCATCACTTCCAGCTCCACTACCAAATGGAGCTAATAAAATTCTATCGCCAGGCTTAGCATTATCAAGGACCTTAGATAAGCCTATTAGAGCAGATGCATTATAGCTATTGCCAATATATGGTGTGACAAGACCCGGCAGAACTTTTTCCTTGGGAACACCTAATTTCCGAGCAACCTTTAATGGGAAAGTACCGTTTGGCTGATGAAATATTGCATAGTCGAAATCATTAACGGATAAACCTGTTTTCTCTAAAAGACCTTTAACAGCATTAACAATATGGTGAAAATATGCTGGCTCGCCGGTAAATCCTTCACCATGTAACGGATACGGAATATATGCTCTTCTCCAGAAATCAGGTGTATCAGTAACATATGTATAGCTAGCCTCAAATACGGCTGCAGCTTCACTAGACGGCCCTATGATAAAGGCCGTAGCTGCAGATGAAGCTGTAAACTCCAATATATCTCCGGGCTCGGCCTGAGCTGTATCAGAACCTATGACTAATGCGTACTTAACTAGTTTCGAAGCCACTGCTCCAATAGCTATTCTCATAGCTTCGCTAGCTGCACGACATGCAAATTCTAAATCTGTCGCCATTGTATCAGGGGTTATGCCTAGGGCCTCGGCAATAATTGTCGCAGATGGTTTTACAGCATAAGGCTTCGACTCCGTACCAAACCATACGGCACCTATTTCTCTAGGATTAATACCGGCTCTCTTTAATGCATTAAATGCTGCTTCCCAACCCATTGTTGTAGCGTCTTCGTCTCTACCAGCTACTGCTTTCTCAAAAGTTCTTAATCCTCCAGGAGTTTCCTTGGCAAAACCCCATATACGAGCTATTTCATCGAGGGGAAGCCTATAACGAGGAATATATGATCCCCATCCTATAATACCCGTTTCTTTCTCAGGATTCAAGAGCATATTCACCATATAGACTTTAACTATACCTATCTAATATTAGATTAAAGATATGGAATAAAAATAGTTATAGTAAACTACTTTTTAGCATATAGCCAGCATGCAACATAATGACCAGGCTCAACTTCAATAAGAGGAGGTTCCTTCCTTGTACAATATGGTTTTAGATTAGGATTACTATCTAGAGCAACACATCTTGGATTGAAACGACATCCTGGCGGTATATTAATGGCGCTTGGTACTTCTCCTTTAATGGGTACTTGTCTTAATTTAGCACGGTTCTTAGGATCAGGTTCAGGTATTGCCTCTATAAGAGCCTTAGTATATGGATGGAATGGGTTCTCGATAACCCTTCCGGTTTCACCCATCTCAACTATCTTACCTAGATACATTATTGCCAGCTTATTAGTAATATATCTCGATACAGCTAGATCGTGGCTAATAAATATATATGTAAGATTCATTTTCTTCTTAAGCTCCATCATAAGTTCAAGGATTTCCGCACGAATACTTACATCAAGCATTGAAACAGGCTCATCAGCTACAATAAATCTTGGATTAAGGATTAATGCTCTAGCTATAACAACTCTTTGTCTTTGACCGCCTGATAACATATGAGGATAACGGAACATAAAGTCCTCGGGAGGCGTTAGCTTTACCGTTTCGAGAGCCTTAGCAATAATATCGTATCTTTCTTCTCTCGTTGATCCGATCTTGTGGATTAGAAGAGGTTCTTCTAATATCTCATATATCGTAATTCTAGGATTAAGGCTTCCATAGGGATCTTGGAAAATCATTTGCATTTCTCTACGCAAAGGCTTTAGAAGTTTTGCCGGTATTTTTCCAATATCTATACTGCCATACTGATCGACTACTTTTGGTTCGTAGCCTTTCTCTTTAAATTGTTCTATTAGTATTTCTCTTGGCCTATAGGCTATAAGGCCTCCCGTAGGTTCATAAAGCCTAAGTATGGTTTTTCCGGTTGTTGTCTTACCACAACCAGATTCTCCAGCTAAGCCAAATACATCACCGAATTTAATTGTGAAGGATACGCCATCAACTGCTCTAACATATCTCCTTGGTCTACGCATTATTATATCGGTTAAGCTTCGCCTAACAGGAAACCATGTCCTTAGATCTTTTACATATAATATTGTGTCCTGATCCGGAGTTGGTTCGAACACTTTTAGCTCACTCATAGACAAATCACCTCTAAGATTTTACATGGAGCCAGCATGCAACATAATGTCCGGGTTCAATCTCGGTTACCGGAGGTTCACTATCACATTTTTCAAATCTAAACTTACATCTAGGAGCAAAACGACATCCTGGAGGAGGTTTTATTAGATCTGGTGGGACTCCTGGAATCCATTCTAGCTTTTTCAATTCACCGCGTAACCGAGGTATGCTTGATAGTAGGCCTTGAGTATATGGATGTTTAGGATTATAAAATATTTGTTCTGCAGTTCCATATTCAACTATTTTTCCAGCATACATAATGGCTACTTTATCTGCTATCTCAGCAATTAGGCTAAGATCGTGAGTTATTAAAATAATTGATATCTTTAATTCTCTTTGAAGTCTTTTCAATAAGTTCATAATTTGTGCCTGAACCACTACATCGAGAGCTGTTGTAGGTTCATCAGCTATTACTAAAGGAGGGTTCAAAGCTAAAGCCATAGCAATCATTACACGTTGTTTCATACCACCGCTAAGCTCATGTGGATAACTATATGCTCGCCTTGGATCAATACCTACCAAAGCTAATAACTTATATACTCTTGTATAAGCCTCCTTCTTCGTCAATCCTTCATGAAGCATAATTACCTCAGCTATTTGATCACCAACTGTATAAACAGGGTTTAAAGCGTTCATAGCACCCTGAAATACCATAGATATGCCTTTCCACCTAATTTTTCTCCTAAATTCTTCATCACTGTATTTCAATATATTTTCTCCATTAAAATAGATCTCACCAGAAACAATTCTGCCCGGGGGAGGAACTAACCTTATTATCGAATATGCAAGAGTGCTCTTACCACAACCAGATTCACCAGCCAAGCCTAAAACTTCTCCTTTATTGAGCTTTACAGAGACATTATCTACTGCCTTTACAACACCCTTTGTTGTATAGAAATACGTCTTTAGATTTCTTACATCAAGCAATACTTCATTAGCCATTAGGTACACCTCTTTTTACTGCAACAACATATGTTTTTCGTAGGTACTATTCCGCTAGCCACGATATACCAATAATTAAGGAACTATTTTAATGTTTTTAGTTTTAATTATAGTCACTCCTATATAAGCTTTATTTGACATAATAGATTAAACACATTTTAGCAATTAATCTTATATTAATTAACTATCGTAGCTAAAGGTTATAATTAAAAGATCAGGATAATTACCAAATCCTTGATTGCTCTACCATTAAAATTTAAAATAAAAATAATTCTTAGATAGATATCAATGCAGAAAGTTAAATATAGGGTCAGTAAATGGAATATTTTAAAATTCTTGGAAAATATCTTGATGGTAGAATAATTTATTGGGTTAATCAAGCTACTCCGGCCTTTGGCTATATTGCATTTGGGGTAATAGATAGAGGAACAAATGTACTACAGGTTAGACCTACAACTATATGTCCGCTAAATTGTATCTTCTGTAGTGTTGATGCTGGACCCTTTAGCAAGTACCGATGGGCAGAATACATAGTTGATAAGTATGTCATAATTAGAGGAGTTAAAGATGCAATTAGATATAAGGGATCAGGAGTTGAAGTATTAATAGATACCATGGGAGACCCCCTAACTTATCCTTATCTAGTTGAGTTAATATATGAACTTAAGCATATACCGGGTGTATCTAGTGTTGCACTCGAGACTCATGGAGCTTTATTATCCTACAAGTATGTTGATAGGCTGGAAAAGGCTGGTTTGGACAGGATAAATTTAAGTATTGAAACGCTCGATCGATGCAAAGCCCGCATTCTGCAGGGTGTTAATTGGTTTGATGTAAAAAATGTTATTAATATATCAGAATACATAGCCAGGAACACCAAAATAGATCTACATGTAACACCATTATGGATTCCTGGAGTGAATGATGAGGACATAATCAATGTAGTAAGATGGGCTATAAGAATAGGTGCTGGAAAAAAGTGGCCACCTGTAACTATTCAGAAGTATGATATTCATAGATTTGGACGTAAAGTAAGAGGTGTTAGGCCCTTAAGTTGGAAAGAATTCTGGAGAAGAATCGAGGATTTGGAGAAGAGGCTTGGCATAAAACTTAGATGGAGCATGAATGAATGGAGTATGAAATATATGAAAAGAATTCCTACAATATACGATGTTGGATCCTTGATCGAAGTCAATATAGCTGGTAGGGGAATATTTAGAGGCGAATACATAGGTATAGATGATAGAAGGCATAGAATCATTACTTTAATAGGCAAACATATACAAAGATATAGACGAGCTTTAGTAGAAATTATAAAGAATAAAAATGGAATATACTTAGGAAAAATAGTTAAAAATCTCTAGGCTGTACGGAATCTTGGCTCAACAATCTTTTCAAGCGCCATACCCAGTAATACAAATGCTAATGAAGTTATAGATATTAGTAAACCAGGTGGTATTATCCACCACCATGACCTCATTGCAACAGCTCTTGTCTGTGGAGTATTGGCACTCGCCAATATTGCGCCCCATGTTGGTAATCCATGTCTTATTCCTATAACGCTTAAGCCGGCCTCCGTAAGTATTGCATTAGGAACTGAGAATACCATATTGGCAACAATGTATGGAATTATTTGTGGAACTATATGTTTAAATAATATCCGTCTATTACCTGAACCAAGAGCTTTGGCAGCTTCGATATAGGGTTCTTCCTTAATACTCAAAGTCATTGAACGCGTTATTATTGCCAATCCACCCCAACCAAAAACCACGAGTATTAACAATATTGTTAGAAGAATAAGTACTGGATTATTAGGGAATAATGCAACAACGATATTTGCTAAAAGGATTAGTATAGGCAGTAATGGTATATTACCCATTACATCGATAATCCTCTGTACAACTTCATCAACTACTCCTCCATAATAGCCACTTACTGTACCTACAAGAAGCCCTATCATAGACGTTATTACAGCTACAACAAGACCTATGGACATCGCTACTGGAAAACCATATAAAAGTCCTAAAGCGAGATCGTGGCCCTCACTATCTGTTCCCATAATACCAAAGACTGTTCCTTTGACTATCATTTTCGTTTCTAATACAGGTCTTTCCATGTAGTTCTTGGCATCTATGTGAGTCATTATGCCTATGTAGTCGAGTTCTAAGGTTAATTCATACTCGCCAGTTAATGGCCTTGTAAGGACTTGTATTCCTGATAATTTATAGCCTCCTTCAGCAGTACTCTCGAACATTGGCTTCATATCTACTATGTCGCCAAATATATAATTATTAGGATTAAGTGTAATTTCTTTCTTTAATAATGAGATAGCTGTTCCTAAGTCAACATTATATTCTTCTCCATCAGCAGATATAAGTTTAACATAATATTGACCTGTAGTTTCATTCTGATATAGAATACCTTCTTTATCTGCGTATTTAATTATTAAATATCTTAATATATCCATGTAGTTAAGTTTCTGCTCGGTCAATAAAATATCACAGTATGAACCAGTGTATACCCTTGAATTAACAAGTGAAGTATTTGATGTTATTTGGATTACATCCTTAACCAATAATAGCGTAATACCATCAGGCCTCTTCAAGAACAATTTATATCTTGGACCCTGCATTCGTTGACTGTCTATAAGTATACCTCTAAGTCTTACTAGTATACCCTTTGGGAATACTGAATGTTCTAAGGTATACTTCAGCGTATAGTTAGCTTGAACAGTATATAACCTCGCTAAGTACTGTGCTTCATCGGGTTCATCCTTTATAACTGCTACATGAGGAGCGTATGGTAAACCAAAATATTTAGTCCATTCTGGTGGAACAACATCAGGGTTTTCAACAAGTACCGCAAGATTGTCCCAATAGTTATCAACAAAATTCGGCGGCATTGTTAGCGCAGCATATATTGATACACTAATTAGAACCGCCAATAAGATAAGGCCAGCTCTACCAGTTCCATAGCCCCATACTTCTCTAAGTACACCCTTAAGTTCTCTTAATTTCTGCATGAATTTTTGTTTAAACGTGACTTCATATGGACGGACCGTTTGAGTCATTACACATTACCTCTAACCAAGTCGTACTCTAGGATCTAGATATATGTATAAAACCTCGAGGATAAACCTAGCCAATACATAAACAGCGGTTGTAACATAAGTCAGAGCCAGTACCGTTGCAACGTCTGCAGACATTATTGCAGCATAGTAAAGTGAACCCATACCTGGCCAATCAAAAACCGACTCCGTTATTATAAAGCCCCCAATAGAATATGCAAGGGATAGTATAACAGACGTCGTTACTGGCGGCGCAACAACTCTCAATATATATCTTCTACTAATTAGTCTATCAGGAAGCCCTTTGGCCTTAGCTACCATGACAAAGTCTTCTCTAACTACACGTAATACCATAGCCCTTATAGAATAAAACCAAGATCCAAGGAAGGCAATGACTATTGTAATAATGGGTAGTGCAGCATGATACGCTATCTTCATTAAATTAGTTAATGGATCTTGCCAGAATCTATTAATATAAGCTATAATAGGTCTACCAGTATTCGGAAATATACCTAGGCTAAAGGAAAATAGCTGTATAAATACCATTCCTAGCCACCATACTGGTATTGCATTGAATAGCGCTGCATAAGTTACAACAGCTCTATCTAAAAGACTGCCATGTTTATATGCTATTACTGGTGCAAATAACAATGCGATCATTACAACAATTAACTGAGCAATAGTAAGCATAACAATAGTTCTAGGCAAACAAGCTATAATAACAGTAGATACAGGCACAGGTGCCTGGAGACCTGCCACACTAGCTACCTCATCACTATATGTATATGAGAAATCAAAGGACAATATAGTCCATATGAGTCTACCAGCTCTAACATACCAAGGCTTATTAATACCATAGATCTCCTCAAGCTTACTCCTATATTCACTAACAAGTCGCTCAAGTTCGGTCTGATTTATTGCTTGAGGTCTCTGTCTTAACTGTTGATAATAGGCTCTAACACTTGAATCTATAATCGCTTTAAGAACCCTTATTGAGTAACCCGTTCCTTCCATTATTATAGCTGTCAAAGATACAATTAAGACAAGCGCTATCCCTAAAGCTATTGCTCTCCTTAATAATACTCTGCCCACACCAGGCATAGGAAGACACACCACTCAACATACTTTATTTTCTATGATTCCTTTTATTTTTGACCCATCCAATATACAATATACGTGTTTACATGCCTCTGGAATATTTATACTATTCGGATTGTTTCCCAATACAATAGTCTTGGATAAATAGAGAAGAAATATTTAGGGTAAAAAATAGATTGGGCCCTATGTTATAAACAGGCTATGATCTTTTTACAAATGGTACTGCTATAGCTATTAGTACAAGTACTAAGACGACAATCTCTAGGATCTGTACAGTTCCTACTGTACCCTGTAGACTCTCTACCGATGACTTAAGTTCGCTTACATCCTCAGAGCTAGCCAGTCCAGCCACTCCTTCGCTAATCTGCTCTACCGTTTGTGATAAGCTGTTTACACTAGTGACTAAGTCGTTCTGTGCATCGCTTAATCCCTGTACAGTCTCAACTAAGTCAGATAATGTATCTAAGGTCTGAGTCTGGGTCTGTCCTAATATATTAATCGATTCTACAACTTGCTGGAATGAGCTTGCAACAGCAGCTCCTAAGGTCTGGTTGAGTAGAGCTACCTGCATGTTAAGCTGTTCAGTTAATTGTTCAATTAGTAATGCTGTCTGGTTTGCCATTTGACTTAAGCTTGTAGATAGTGCACTTAGTTGCTCCTGTAATGCCTGCATTTGTGCCTGAATAGCCATTAATTGCTCATATAATGACGGGCTAACAGGCTCTATATACTCTGTGTAGACACCAGGCACAGCTACTTCATCTGATATCACCATTATTGTAAGCTCGTATCTCCTGAACGATATCATTTGCGCTGTGACGTCTGCAGGTAATGTTATTGTCCATACGCCCTCAGGTGACGGAGGTAGTTCTGCGAAGTACAGTGTCTGTTTAGCAACAGGATCATATAACATGACCAATACCTTAACTGTTCCCGGTCCAGTAGCCTGAATGGTTAATTCTACATCCTGCCCAGGCGCCATTATTGGTACGTCTACATCTGTGACGGCTGGGACAGTTGGAGTACCGAATAGCCAGTCTCCAGGCTTGAATGGATATGTTGGATCACGGAATGCATGTAATTCTGCCTCTTGTAGATCAGGATCAAATCTTACTAGCATGTATGGTCCATTGCTAATCCATGCTGGACGTAAGCTATCTGGATCGATCCAATCTAAGGCTGCTTGTACACGTGCATTCCACTCTTCCATTGTAAGCACTCCATTACAGTATGCATTGACACGGTTAAATATGGTTGTATTGTCTACAAATGTTTCTAAGACATCCTCTACATCTGCTGCATGATCCGGTAATACTAGGTTAAGCTGAGGTATGCCTTCGTCTTCGGCTCTTGTCTCACTAAGAGCGTACGTCTTATAGTCAAATGCTAGTGTAAACATAGCTTCATGTAGCTCTATAGGATTAACGGCTGACAGTACTGCATAATTAGCTATATAGTTGGGATCGAAATGCCAGTAGTCAACATATACGATCATTAAATCGTTGTCGGTATCAAATACTAATCCCTTAACTGTATCTAGCCAGGCCTGGTTAGGAAGAGCTATTTCAGCCTCTAATGCTGATTTCTCAGTATCGTATGCTAGCTCCCATAAGTAAGCCCAAGTGCCGATTACGTCTGCCCATGTGATTTCAATACCGTGGTGCCACTTGGTTCCAATCACTTTACTAAGATTGAATACGACATAACTCTTTGCTGTAACACCTTCTCCTACAGTTACCCATTGGTCAGATTCTGCATCCCATACAAGAGCGTCACAGGGTACTGGTAGAGTTCCATCTGGCCCAGCAGTCTCCACGGTATATGTAGTACGGAATGGTATAGGCTCTCCATTGAATGGATGAAGCCACATGAATGGGTCAATGGTAGCTCTCTCTATATCTACACTATAAACGTCACTAAATCCGCCGTATGGATTCCATATAGTCCTTGACGACATTACCCATAGATGACCTATGGTCATTGTATCTGGATGATCCTCTGCATACCATTCACGTGGGTTCCATATACCTCGTAAGCCAGCACCAAGGTCTACTGTTATTCCTCTTACAGTTGAACGAGTAGGTGTTACCTCAAGCCTTGTTACAATCCAAACACGTACACTCTCTAGGATTATTAGTTCAGTAGCTTGCCTATACAATTCGTCTCTTTCTTCTTTACCACTGAATTCTCCGAAGAATATCCTTTGACATAATTCATCTATTGTCTTGTTGTGATAGCTCCACCAACCTGGTACTTGGAATCCTGGCATCCATCCATACCATGGGGCTCCAAACTGGTTGATCGTACCATAGTCATACCTATCTATACCGCTTTTACCCCAACCCTCTGTATAGATATGCCACTGGAAATCAGCTGGGTTGCTTGCATATACTCTTGTAATTGCCTCGCCAAATGATAAATACAGCCTTTGTACATCAAATCCCAATCTAACAAGGTTTGCTGCTAGATTATCACCTAACTGTCTTCTTTCATCCTCTATTCTTATAATGAACTTAACAGTTATTCTTTCACCATTGTAATACCAGTAAGTACCTATCTTCTCAGCACCTACAGCAACCAGTTTATCTGATATAATTCTATCAGCTAGGTCTAGATCGTAGCCAAACCTATATTTAGCAATAATGTCTGCTATAGTAGCATAGTCGGGATCATATGGACTAAGGAACGTATACATTGGTACAGCAAATCCATTATAAACAGAAGAAACTATGGTTTCCCTATCGAATGCATAGTTCATTGCAAATCTTATTTCCCTAAAGGCAAATGGGTTTATACCATAGTCTGGATGTGCTCCGAATTCTACATATGTCCAGTTACCTTCCTCACTAGCCTCATAGTAGACAATAGCGTCTGGAGGAACTCCTTCCATCTCAGCTATTTCATCTAAAGTATAGTATCCAGTATAGTTGTTATAATACACAGGCGCTGGATTAAATATGAAGTTGTTTAGTCCTGATGGTGCAGTATATATATTAATGTCTGGTTCCTCTTGTAGCTCTACGGCTAAATCTGGAGGTAATCCAAATAAATATACATCAATATCGCCTGCGAGTAAGGCATCCTTTACTATGTCTGTAGTGTATCTCTTGTATATTAAAACGTCTGTCCTAGGCCCTCTTACCTCCTCCGCCATTACTGGCTGGGAAACTATAACTAGAGATAGCATTGGTAATAAGAACATGGCTACTATTAATATGGATAGGATCCGCCTATTCACAATTTACCACCATAAACTTGGATTTCTAGAATCCAATATATATTTCTTTTCTATTTAAACCTTTTCAGTTGTACAACGAGTGGGCCTAATAAATGGACTATGAAATATTATAGATATTTAAGAATGAGAAGAAGTTTTACGATGCAATGTAAAGTATAGTATCAACAATAATATTTGTATTATAATGGCAATCATTAAGTTTCTTCTAAAGCTGAAGAAAATAGAATGATTAATAAGTATTAGTTTAGGAAAAATAGTGTATGTATCTACATCGTAGTTAAGGTAAACGATCTTATCAAAATCTAATGTAATGTTCTGTCTATCTCTCTTTCTGATTATCTTTGAAACTTTGATCGTATCATAATTCTTTTTAGAATGTTCTCCACTATAAGGTATTACATATAGATCTAATTTAAGATCTATGTTGCCATTGTTAATAATGTGTATACAGGGCTTTACATATATTAGCTGTATTAGTGAAAAAACGCTCGTACATAGGCTCCCATACCAAAAAATTAATTCTATAACATTTAATTTTTTATCTAGTATTCTTAATCCGGTAAATGGAACGGGGTATCTTAAGAAGCTATCAATAAAACGAATATTCTTTATATTAGGAGGCGATTTAAGATGTACTAACGCGGTTTTATTTAGTGTTAATGATACACCAGGTGTAAACGTTACATTAGTAATCCAAAATGTATTACCCTCTATAACGAACCCTAATGATACATTATCACCTTTCTTTAGATTTGGATAGTCTCTATCAATAAATGTTACGTTAATTAATGTTATCTTTAAGATATAATGATCATAGTTTATATCCACATTATAGTCATAGTGGCCAAGCGGTATTTGTAGATCAATTAAAAATAATCCCCATATTATAAATGAAACTATGACTAAACCGTAGACGTATAACTTAGTTTTACTCTTACGTTTAAGTATTCTTCGCATTAATTTTTCCCTGGATTTAGTCATAATGTACTTTTAAGAATATAAATATAAGAGAAGTCTATAAATCTATTTTAAAGTGGATAATCAATGTTCCACCTGAGGCTAAATAATGATAGAAGACGTTGATAAGAAATTTACATTAAAGTATTTGGTAGCAATATTTATTTTATTAGCATTTGCTTTTACCTTC
The DNA here is from genome assembly GCA_964531225.1 of uncultured Desulfurococcaceae archaeon. Taxonomy (GTDB): domain Archaea; phylum Thermoproteota; class Thermoprotei_A; order Sulfolobales; family Desulfurococcaceae; genus CAZHDB01. The sequence goes on along the minus strand of CAZHDB010000001.1, from coordinate 36,372 downwards.
GCCATACTGGCCATGGAGACAGAATCAGTTAGAATACATAAAGAAAAGACTATTGATTTATCAAATGGTATTAGCTTACCTGTTTTCGAGATATTTGAATATAAACCTGAGGATGCATATGTATCAGCAAATTTAACCATTACCTCATATTGTCAAAACGACATTAATATAAGCTTGGTTCTTTTCTACTTTGATGGAGACAACATCTTAACAAATACCACAACCACTATATTAGGGTATAATGAAACTATAGTTATGAGGCTTAACAATATGCATGCATCCATATTTGTTGATAATCATAATTGCCATATCAATTTAGCATTAGACACAAATTATAATGTACAAAAATATGGATATCTATCTATACCAGCCTTTTTATTTTCAGCCATGGCTATGATCTTGATAATAAAACTTATACATATTATTGTAATACAAAAAACAATTGAATACCATAGTCATTAGTTAAAAATAAAACAATAATATAAATTAATTTTCGATATAAACCTTATTTCCACCTGCCCTTTTCAATTTTCTCAGAAGCCTTATAGCTCTAGATCTACCATGTGTTCCATAATACGCTTCCCTCCTTGAACGAGCATTCTTTCCAATTACATAGTCTTTAATAGCTACAATCGTGATCTTGGCCCCTGCATTATTTATTTCCTTCCAGATCCTCATCAAATAATCCTTTAGCTCTATAGGCTCGACACAAGGTATCTCAATGATAGCTTCCTCAGTCCCTCTTCTCCAGTCAAGTCCAAATACTACTGTACCACTCCATTTTCTTGATAAGTCATATACGAGATTTGATAGTAGTCCAGTAATGGTATTGGGAGAATACCTATTCCATCCCTTTTCCTTAACCATTTCATCAAATCGATCTAGATCTAAAGCCACTATTGTGCCTTTAACTAATTTCAGTGTGAGACTAGGCTCTTCATCCCTTGAAGGGTCCATGGCTGCCCACTTCATCATCTATAATATTCATATAAATAAAATACCTAATATATAATTAGAAGCCATAAAAGTGTAGTAGGATAGAATGAAGTTTGAACTATTCTTTAGAAAAAGTCCTAGATTCTTGGCTTTAGACAACCAAGTTCTTTTAGTCTACCAGCTATTCTAATAACAGCCTCTTCTACTTCACGTTCCTCCTTAGCACCAGTTATTACCATTTTACCACTGCTAAAGATCAATAATACAACCCTGGGATCCCTCATCCTATGGATCAAGCCAGGGAACTGTTCGGGTTCATACATGCTATCCTCTAATAAGTATGCTGCTCTCTCAAGATTAACCTGCGCATGTATATCTCCAGATGCTACTATATTCTGGACTTGTATCTTGGGTCTACCAGTTATCAATATGCCGTGTTTACGTAGCAAATAAATTATTCTCTTAACAGCCTGTATCAACATTTTAGTACTCTTAGCCCCAGTAACAACCATTTTACCTGATTTAAATATTAATGCCGTAGTCTTAGGTTTATCCAGTCTGAGAATGAGTCCAGGAAATTGATCTGGTTGATAAGTTACATTAGGTACATTTCTCTCAATAGCATTAAGATCTAGTGTCTGGTCCAATATAACAGTAGCTACTATGTTTTCAATATTAGTAGTTGGCTTTATCTCAAGTTTTTCACTCACCTAAAACACCTCCCTTATAAACCATGAATTTTATGGTTTATAAATGGTTTATAAACTATTATGAGACTATTTGCTCATGAGTAAATAATATTCCAAGTCTTGGAAGTTCTAATACACCTGTATCCTCTAATATAGCAATAGGTATTGTTTCTTCAATTAAACCGTATTTTCTTATAATTGGTGATAAATAATTATCACGATCGAGAGAAACAGTATTGCCTGCTTGATAAGCACCAAGTGCCGGTAGTACTATTATATAGTTTCCGCTAGACGCTGGAACTTTCAAATAGCAATGAACTTTTGTTAAAAGACCTAGTTCATCTACTATCCCTATGCTAGGATGCTCATGGCCTATAATTACAACATCATATCCATCTATTTCAATGTCTAAGTGTCCATGCGTTAGCAGTATTTTCTGATCTCCTACAATCAAATCATATGTAATGTGTAAGTCAATATTGTAATCCTTAAGTATGATCGGTAAATAATTATCGTGATTGCCTCTAACAATTATTACTTCATTAATATTCTTTTCACTAATCAAATAATCTAGAAACTTCTTAACTTCATATCTTTCCTGCCTTAACAGTTTATCAAATGCATGTTTTAAATCACCGTCAATAATAATAGTATCAATATCACCTATTATAGAAAAAGCCTTGTCAATAAACTTCTTGGCCCTTGAAAGCTGAGCTCTTGGAATAAAATAACCATTCCGCGCCATATCTTCTTCAAAACCTAAATGTAGATCAGCAAATACAAGTGCATTAACCCCATCAATAAATAGAGTCCTGGTATCTCCGACAACATATATGTTATCATAAATTTTCCTAAGCATACCTTTTCACAACCTATTATTAAAATATTTAATGAAACCTTATTAAACAAATTAGAAAAGCGGGCCCGCCGGGATTTGAACCCGGGACCTACGGGTTAAGAGCTTCAGCCTCCACCAACCAGATCTGGTTGGTGGTGTCCGCCGCTCTACCAGGCTGAGCTACGGGCCCTCCTCAGCTTTTATGATTACTTACATTTCGGTTTTTATTTCTTATTCCTAAAATGTCTTAATATTATTTACTAGATCCCGGTTATGCTTTACGACAATACCTAGTGCTTCAAATCAAGATTTTATATTTATCTAATAACCGTTTCCATTATATTCACCTTAATAACATGACTCTATTTAGAGTTAGACTTCAAAGAATAAACTAATCCCTTCTTTAACTTTATCATATCTAGAGAAATAAGTACTATTATATTTTTAAATTATATTATCCGAAAACATCAAATAACTCAGACAATCGACCCTTCTTCATCTCCACGAACGGATCGGTCTATGCCGGCTTCAGCACTTCCTAATTTAAAAGGTAGGAATAGTAGCTAAAATATTTAGACCATATATAGTTTCTCCTTAACAAGATCTGGAAGGTCATCCTCTTTCATAATACTGTATGTATAAGGAGGCTCCTTTACCTTGGGGCCTATAACAATATATTTATCTGGATCAGATGGATCACGGCTTTTCAAAACCCTAACTTTAACATACCATCCATCTTTTCTCTCAACATAAATGTATTTCCCATGTTTACCTCCCATAATGATCACCGTTAATAATTCTTTTAACCCATTACGCACTTATAAAGAACATGGCTTATCCAAGTAATAAACTCAGCGGTTGATGCGAATTGGTATATATAGTTGGTGTAGATGGAGGAGGTAGTAAGACGGAGGCGGTAATAGTTGATACAGAAAATATGGAGATTATTGGCTATGGTGTTTCTGGGCCAAGTAATTATCATAATATAGGTATAAATAGAGCTGTAATTAATATTATGGATTCTATTATAAAAGCGCTTGAAAATAGTATGCTTGAAATAGAGATTTTTGATAGTCTATGTATAGCTTTAGCGGGTCTAGACACAAGATATGATATGCGATATGTTAGAGATAGACTTGTAGCATTCAACTGGAGCAAGAAGATCGTTATAGAACATGATGCACATGAAGCATTGATGGCAGGAAGCTATGGGAACCCCGGTATATCAGTTATTGCAGGAACTGGGAGTATAGCTTATGGATGGGATGGGAAAAATAGATATATCGCAGGAGATCATGGATGGCTCCTAGGAGATCAGGGTAGTGGTTTCTGGATAGGATACCAGGCTTTACAAATGGCTGTTAAAATGCTCGACGGTAGAATACCTAGAGGGCCGTTGGCCGATCTCGTTCTTAAACACTTTAATGTCAGAGATAAAGAAGAACTATCATATACTATTTACCAATTAGGTTTTAGTGTTGAAATGGTAGCCTCGCTTGCTCCAATAGTTAAAAAAGCCTATGAAGCTGGTGACCAAATTGCTGAGAAAATATTGAAAAATGCTGCATCAGAACTTGCAGAGGCAGTTAAAGCCGTAGCCAGAAAGCTGAGTATCATAGGTAGGTTCAATGTATATTATACTGGTGGAATATTTAATATAGATATTATTAGAGAAGAGTTCGTAAATATTTTAACAAGAGATATTCCAGGAGTAGTTGCTGAAAGACTAAAATATAGACCAGTTTTAGGCGCACTTGTAATAGCTGCTAAATCAATAGGTCTAGATATTCAATGGGATCAATTAAAGGGTATAGATATGCTTAGAGTAGAGAACTAATGTAATCTGCGATATATTATTTGTTTAATATAGTCCAATATCACATTTGGGCTTAGCTTACTTCCTCCATAAATTCTTGACTTAAATTTGTATGGTATATCACATATTCTTGCATCGGGATTTAAACATATTATTTCTATAAGAATTTTATATCCAATAGGCTTTATACGTGGATCTAATAAATATTTTCTTTTACATCCAAAAAATCCACTCATAGGATCACTTGTTTTCCTTGTTAATGGTAGTAACATATATGCCAGACAGGTCGCGATTTTACTCTCTAAAAGCCTAATTTTACTCCATCCTTCAATTCCCCCGCCAGAAATATATCTTGATGCTACAACTATATCGCATCCACTAGATAGCGAATATGCTATTTCAATAGTTTTTTCAGGAGGATGTTGCAGATCTGCATCCATTACAATAACATAATCGTATGATGCCTTCCTAGCACCATATATTATTGCAGATGATAATCCCAGTCTATGGGTTCTAACAAATACCTTTACAGGATAAGTATCCGCAAACTTTCTAGCTACTTCTGCGGTACCATCTGGACTATTATCATCTACTACTATTATTTCATAGTTAAATTTTTGAGGACTCCATACATTGGCTAATCTAGGTATTAAGATCTTAATATTGTCTGCTTCATTATAAGTAGGCAGGATTATTGAAAATCCTTCCAAACAGATCCACCATAGACCGGTTATCTATAATGCCATGTTATAGTACGGCCAATTATGTAATTAGCTATAAAACCAAGGAATATACCTATAAAAGCTGATAATGCCAAGTCAACAGAAAATATACCTGTGAGAATAAGTATAACGCTTGACTGAATTATGAAGCTAGCTATACTTGACAAATGATACTTAAATAGCCTTTTTAGCCTGTTTATAAAGCCTCTTGGAAGATTCATTTCGCGAAATGTCCATAGTTCGTGGAGTATAAAATTAAATATGATGCTTGTTTCAAAGCCAAGTATTGCAGGGATTAAGAGGAATTCTGCCTCTCCATGAGTATAACCAAGTAGGTTAGCTACTGTAACAACAGTAGCTACATTTACCAAAGCTCCTAAACTGCCAACAATTCCAAATCTAATCACCTTCTCAGGTTCCTTTAACAAAAGGGTAATGGAGTACGGCAATCTACCGTAAACTGCTAAGATGTGTTCAGACAACGGTGTTTCATACAATGTTTGATAGATTTTTCTTGAACAGGCTAATACTTTAGATAATAAATTAGTGCCAATGAAGCTCCCGTCTTCAATTAATTTCTTTTTAAATATGACGAGGTATCCCCGGGGATGACCAGTTATTTTATCAAGTATCTCTAAAGCTCCAAGTCTTGATAAGAGCTTGCCAAAAATACCCTTAGGCCTAGATATTACAATAATTGTATCAACATCAGATTTTAGGAAATTCTTTACACTATGTATTATAGAGTCCGAAAATGGAACATTTATATCCGGAACCAACGCTATATAATCTGATTTGATATTCTCTAAATTGTTCTTTAAGTAATTATTCAACTCATCATAATCTATTCCTTCAGTATAATGTACTCCGACTTTTTCTGCTATACCTGTCCTTATTATGATCTTTGTAATATTAGGGTTCTCCAATAGCTCTTCACTCATTCTTATAACTCCTTATTTATTGTATAATTATACTTGGGGATACATTAAATTACCGGAGAACATTCAATATAACCACTAAGTGATAATGCATGGTGGAAGAATTGGGTAACGAAGAATGGGATAATTTAATAGAACAGATTAGAAATTGTAGAAAATGCGGTTTATACAAAAATAGAAAGAATCCTGTTCCAGGAGAAGGAAATAGAAATGCTGTTTTAATGTTTATAGGTGAGGCTCCTGGGGCACGAGAAGATGCAACTGGAAGACCTTTCGTAGGTGCTGCAGGTAAATTATTGACTGAATTAATAGAATCTATTGGATTAACAAGAAAAGATGTTTACATTACGAATATTATTAAATGTAGGCCTCCGGGCAACCGTGATCCTCGGGAAGAAGAAATTAAAGCTTGTCTACCATATCTTCTAAAACAAATAAAACTTATACAACCAAGAATAATTGTAGCTCTTGGCAGACATGCTGGTAAAACATTATTTGAACTATCAGGTCTTAAATGGATTAATATGTCTCGTGTGCATGGACGAGTCTTTGATGCATCAATTGAGGGGGTTTCATTTAAATTAACTGTAACATACCATCCTGCAGCTGCATTATATAATCCTCGATTAAAGGTTTCTTTAGAGAAAGACTTTAAAGAAACAATTAAGTCTCTTCTCGATGCTCTTCATAGAAAACGGGAGGAGGTAAGACAGAGGAGTCTCTTTGAATATTTTTAGATAGATATTTCCTATTAATACCATATATGCTGAGCATTATAGATGAAACAATTATTACTGCTAATGCTCCCGCTATGGCTATACCACGTAAATAATCATGCTGAAGCGAAAATTGCATGGAATACGTCTCGGATACACTCTCCTTTACTCTCTCAATGAAGCTATAAAACCTTGTATAAACCAGTACATGTAATAATGATGTCGATAATGCAGATAAACTTAAGTTACCACTAGTTTCAATGAACTCCATAGCAGTAAATCCGGAGGGCAACGTAATATTTTCGTATAGTAGATACCAGGCCATTATCCTTACAATAGTCCTTCTTATTTCCTCTAGGACAAATTCATTTATAACAGTATAACTAGGTATAGATAATAATGTATTGCTTAAGTCTCTTTCTACCTTCATAATTTCTGAAAAAGCATATAATGGATCAACTTCAATGAACCTCCTTGCATCATCCAGTGGCTCCTTAATAGTTTTTTCAAGGAAATCCCTTATTTCACCTGTAAATAAATATAACATGTAATTGTACATTGTCTCAGCTAAATCCATCTCCTCCCTCAGTATCTCCTTAATGACATCGTAAGTAAATAGCCTATTTTTACAACTAGAGACATAATCAATTAAATTAGACCACTGTCGAGCCGTATATAGTCTAGCAATAGCGACGGAGACTCCTTGAAGAGCATAAACTTGCTCTTCGATACTAGATGATCCATTCAAAAGTATAGGTAATGACTCGTTAAATAAGGACTTTGATTCAAATAGTCTTTCATAAGCATTTACTATAACATCAATTTCTTCAATGGACAATTCATCTTTGTCAATGTACTTTCTTACTATATGATCACGTATGGTAGTATAATTACTATTATATTGATCAATTATAGTGTTTAAGAAGCTTTCACGATCAGTATAATATCTTATAATATTGTATGCGGTAAGAATATTCCAGAATCCATAAAATGCTCTGCTAGCACCAGTATAATAGTTTAATTCTTTAATTTGGACTATTGACTCATTAATACTATTTAAACCTGTAGTGAAATAATTCTCAGCATATTTTCTCAGACTATTTGGCAGTAAATCAATATTTTCATTGATATAATTAATGATCCCTTGACTATAATTATATAGTTCGTTCCAAGCTCTATAGAAGCCATAAACAATATCCTTGGTATTGTTGAAAAATATTTCCTCAAAGAATTTTACATATTGTGGATATAAATTTTTACCTATAAAATATTCATATGAATCAATGAATGTCGATGCCGGATAGTAATATTCTGATTGTAGCAATGCAGGAACATATGGACCAATAATTCTATTGTATTTATGTTCTCTAGCAACCTCGTATTTTAACATGATTCCAGAAACGTTTCCTATTACTCCATTAGGAGCTAGTAAACCAGTTGCTGTAGCATTACCATCCCATGGATCATTTCTTAGGAGAGTAGTAAATCCTAGAGTAAAGGTAAGTGTAGCACTTAAACCAGATACATTGTATTTGCTTTGGATAACTACCTTATAATTATAATTATTAAAGAATGTTCCCGCGAACCTCGATGCTAATTTAATAGCATACTCTATAGATGCTCTAACATCAGGCGATACCCCGTAACCCATAGACTGAACTGTAATCTCTCCATTACCAGGGTATGATACTTCTATGTAAACAGGAATAACTACTCCATAGTTCTCGCCAACAGCAAGTGTTGCCAGATTTAAGCCTCTCTTATAGCCCTCATAGACCCCATGTACTTGGAGGGGTATAGTAGAAACTACTATCATAATGAACAATAAAGTTACTGAACATATTTTAATCAACATTCTAAGCACCATTTACACTAGAGCATATGTAATTAAAGTTTTTAGAGATTAATAAATAATAGTTGGAGGCAGATATGATGGCTATGGAAGATATACTTAATTGGTTAAAGAAAAGAGCTGAAGAACTAAGGCAAGAATTAGAGATCATAGAAGCATTAATAACTTTTATTGAACATTATCCTTCAACAGCTCCATCAGAAGATCTTGTTGTTTCTACCAGTATCGATGGTGTAAGGATCTTATTGCCTAAGCCTATCAGTATAAATGAAATAAAGTTAGAATATCTAAACAATAGATTAGCTGAACTTGTTAGCGGAAGATATACGTTATTAAAAGATCATAGTGGGAGGTTAAAGGGCGTACTATTACAAGGAGAGGCTAATGAAAAACTAATAATCGAAGTAAAGTCTATTTTAAAGGCCATAGCCCATACACCCTAATAAAATATTCATTGGGCACCACACCTCAGTGTAACACTGATAAGTCATAGGATTTGTCCTACTTGCCGGGTACCATTCATCGGTGTGGTGCCTATGAAAATCTAATAGTCTTTCCCCTTAAATATACCGTTTCCCAATATATATAATTGAGTACTAAAGTGAGCGTGTATTTAATATGGAAGCAGGTAAAACCTCTTCACTAAAAGATATGGAGTTCAATATATTAGCTAGTACTTTCGAGAAAATAGAAGCTATTACATCGCGTACTCAAATGACATTATATCTAGTTGACTTGTTCAAGAAAACACCGCCTGATATCATAGATAAAGTTATTTATTTACTACAGGGTAAATTATGGCCTGAATGGACTGATCTCCCCGAACTAGGTGTTGCCGAAAAGACATTGATTAAGGCCATAGCATTAGCTACTAATTCTCGCGAATCCGATGTTGAAAACTTATACAAGAAACTAGGAGATCTTGGTAGGGCTGCTGAGCAATTAAAATCCAAAGAGGTAGGTAAAGGAGGCATGGGTTTACTGGCTTTTATACCCGCTGAAAAAACTGAGAAGTTAACTGTTCTTAAGGTCTATAATACTTTAGCCCGTATAGCTTTAGCAACTGGTGAAGGAAGTCGCGATATTAAACTAAAGCTTCTCGCAGGTTTATTATCTGATGCAACACCTAAGGAAGCGAAGTACATTGTACGCTTTGTAGAAGGTAGGCTTCGACTAGGTATAGGTGATGCAACTATCATGGATGCACTAGCAATAGTTTATGGTGGAGGAGCTCATGCAAGGCCTATAATAGAAAGAGCATATAATTTAAGAGCAGATCTAGGTAATGTGGCAAAAATTGTTGCTGAAAAAGGCATTGAAGCTCTTAAGGGAATTAAACCTGAAGTAGGCATACCTGTTAGACCTATGCTTGCAGAAAGATTAAGCAGTCCTATAGAGATTCTTAAGAAAGTTGGTGGTAAAGCCCTTGTCGAATATAAATATGATGGAGAACGTGCCCAGATCCACAAGAAGGGACAAAAAGTATGGATCTTTTCTCGTAGACTGGAAAACATAACAAGACAATATCCAGATGTAGTGGACTACACTTTAAAGTATCTAAAGGCCGATGAAGCAATTGTTGAAGGTGAAATAGTTGCTTACGACCCAGATACCGGGGATCTTAGGCCTTTCCAAGAGCTTATGCATAGGAAACGTAAACATGACATACACATTGCCATGAAAGAATATCCCGTCAAAGTATTTCTATTCGATCTACTTTATGCCGATGGTGTAGACTATACTGAAAAACCTATTGTTGAAAGAAGAAAGAAACTTGAAGAAATAATTGAACCAAGCCCGGTATTCAAGATAGCTGAATACATTATTACAGACGATCCTGAGGAACTTGAGAAATTCTTTTTAAAAGCTATCGAAGACGGGGTTGAAGGAGTTGTTGTTAAAGCATTGCATGGAAATGCTATTTATCAGGCAGGTGCTCGTGGATGGCTATGGATCAAGTATAAGCGTGATTATAAGAGTGAAATGATTGATACAGTTGATCTAGTTGTTGTAGGGGCGTTCCATGGACGTGGAAGAAGAGGGGGTACATATGGAGCATTATTAATGGCAGCATATAATCCGGATAAAGATGTCTTTGAAACAGTTTGTAAAGTCGGTAGCGGATTTACAGATGAAGATCTTGCAAAACTTCCAGAATTACTTAAACCCTATATAATCGATCATAAACATCCGAGAGTCGTTGCAAAAATGGAGCCGGATGTATGGGTAACACCAGCCCTTGTAGCAGAGATCATTGGTGCTGAGTTGACCTTATCACCCATTCATACATGCGCCATGGATAAGATTAAGCCTGGCGTGGGCATATCCATTAGATTCCCCAGATTCATAAGATGGAGGCCGGATAAAGGCCCAGAAGATGCTACTACGTCTCATGAACTCGTTGAGATGTATAAGAAACAATTGAGGAAAGTTGGAAGCTAAGAAATTAATTCACCGATTCCCCCAATAGCTTGGCCGGGTAAATTCGGCTTAAATACTGCTCTTACCAGCCCTTTTCTCCCATGCAATCTAACTATTTTACCTTTGTAAACATTTCCCTTACTGTCTTTATAAACTACTTTACATCCAATATATTTAGAAGCTTCTTTATAACTAACTACATTATCTATTCTCAAAATAACTTGACCAGGATACTGACTTCTAGTACCCTTTCTGAACCCTAAAATAAATACTTTAATAGACGCCATAATATTTCCCCTATATATTCAATATTCAGCGAGCTTTATCTTTTTTATATTACACAGAATAAATCTATTCCTTCAAAACATTATTTCCTAGAGGCTAACGTTATTAGTATTCATATGTGTAATTCTGTGCAGAGGTGTAAAAGTAATGGTAATGGTTGTAGTGTTTATTGGCGCAGCTGGTAGTGGTAAATCAAGTCTTGTTAAATCATTTAGTTCATGGATTCGTAGAAATCTCTTTCTCAGAGTCGCATGTGTAAACCTAGACCCTGGAGCAGAGATTTTACCTTATGAGCCAGTCTTCGATATCCGTGATATGTTTACCTTGCGTGATGTAATGAGAACATATAAACTCGGCCCAAACGGTGGGTTCATAAAAGCTAGTGAATTAATTGCTGAAAAAATTGATGAAATTTTATCTAAGGAGCCCTTTAGCAATATAAGTGAATGGGATGTCGTATTAATCGATACACCTGGCCAAATGGAGGCATTTATTTTCCGCCCAGCCAGCACATACTTCTTCCATAAACTATCAAGCATAGTTAATCTCATAAGCGTATATATCATTGATAGTTCTGCAATAGTTGGATTATCCGATGCTATTACACTATGGTTTCTAGGACTGCTAACACAGATCAAGACAGGCCTACCCACTATTCCCGTGGTCAATAAGATAGATATTGCTGAAAACATAGAATATGCTAGACTTTTGATAAAGGCCCCAGAGGAACTCATAGAATTAGCAAAGAAGGAAAGAACCGAGGGATTATTGAGTGATATAACCCTCGAACTCCTAAATATAGTTCTAAAGACTAAACAGGCTTTAAGACCGGTAGAAGTTTGTGCAAAGGATGGCAGGGGAATGGAAGAATTATATTATCTCATTCATGAGGCTTTCTGTACTTGTGGTGATCTAACATAGAATTTACTTTTTCCTTCCACATATCTTCATATATTCTTTATTTAGATCCCTTTCCTCAACTTCACCATATGGTTCTTTCTCTCTAAACACCCTACCTTCATAGATAAGAATCTCCGTCGCTTGATCAAGCCAGCAATCAGGACTCATCCCTGCCTTCATACACGTTTCTGCAAGAAAAGTTTCTTCATCCCAACAATACTCAACAGGTACTTGCGGTAACAATGTTCCCTGAAACCATCCTCTACGAGCAACTAGTCCATGTTTACCTATTGTTATTTTCTTGGGAAGATCCCATCTATTTGTTACATTTATCGGTTCAGGTAAAGACAAAACCGCAACTTCAAACGTAACTATATCAAGTTCATGCTTTTCTAATGGATAAAATCTCGGATCATTAAAAGCAGCTTCAAGAGCAGACCTTATTACAGCTTCAACTAACGGATATACTGGTTGAAGAAAACCTATACAACCACGTAAGCTTCTTCTTTCATATCCTTCAAAAGTTTCAATAGTAGTAAAAACCATTCCAGGCCTAAATAGATATTTAGGAGTATCTGGTCCAGGCTTTATAGTTTCATTATTTAATAATTTTGCCTCAACTGCTCGCCTTGCAAGTTTTACAAGATATTCTCCATCTTTAACGGATAATTCCCTAGGATGAATAGGTTTTTCCATATATATCAGCCTTTATTCACTGCTCCCAATTACTAAGTATTTCTCTTGCCTTCTTAAGTGTCTCCTCGATTCCTTTCCAATGCTTACCGATCCAATAGACTTTACCGCATTTCCTACAGTACCAAAAATCGCTATGCCTTTCATAGACCCTTCGCGGAACTTTATCCTTTACAGCTTCCCTATTTACCTTGACAAGTTCGTAATTACATAATGGACACCGGCTTCGATCAAGATCCATGTAAAGGCGTATACCTGTCTTCATAGATATATATGCGAGTCTCTCTTCCATAGTATCCTGCTCAATAAGCAAACATTTTGCTCCCTTCTTTCTAGCTCTACTACACAATCCATGATCTCGCGTCAAAATCACTCTCTCATCTTTTAAAGCCATTGAAAGTATCTTCCAATCCTCGATCTTCTTAAAGTATAGGGTGTCGTAACCAAGCATTCTTAGCCAACGGGCTACATTTCCCAACATCGTGTCAACAATAAATTTAGGCTCTCTCAAGACCTTTGAACCAGTGAAGATAATAAGGTTTACAACCTTAATAAGACTTTAAGATCCGAGTTAGAATAAAGTTGGTTTCACTATTGAAAATAAAATATAACACTACACTATATATTATAACCAGGCACTCTATGATTGCTTCTCAACAAGGTATCTAAGTAAATTATGGACTGTGACTACTCCGGCCAAATTACCAATTTCATCAACAACAACCGCGCCGCGAGAGCGTTTTTCAAGAATATATGACAATGCTGTAGCTATTGTATCGGTTATCCTCAATTTTGGAGGCCTAAACCTCATAATATCTTCGACGATTAAGTGCGTTATTCTTTCTTTCCTATGCTTGGCAGGTACTATATCCTGGAATTTAAACAACGCATATGCTAATTCTACAATTGTTACATATCCAACGATTTCATTTCCTTCATCAAGAACCGGCATAAAGGACACATCATTATTTAACATATCCTGCCTAATTTTCAATACACGATCACTTGTTCTAGCAATAAGTGGATAAGTATTCATGATAAATCTTACTTCTGTATCATCTTTCTTTAGAACTTCAAGAAGCTTTTCCCTTAGTACAATACCAATTATGTCATTGTCTTGTAGAACAGGCAATATACCTATAGACTTCTCATACATTATCTTAACCATATCACTAAATTCTGTATCTGGAGACACAGTGATCGGATCTAAACTCATAAAACTACTTACATGGAGTCTGCCCGGAGTAGTCAGTCTTATTCTTTGAGTGGCAAGTTTAAGAATTATATCTCTACAAGTTATAATACCTGCTATTTTCTTATATTCATGTCCTTTCTCATCTCTTGTTTTTTCATAAACAACTGCTTTATAGAGATCATGTTTTTCCATGAGCTTAAAAGTATAATATAGAGTCTCATTTTTATCCACTAGAGGATAATCCTTGACTAAGAAATCTAAAGCTTTCAATACCATAGCACCTCCAATTTAATACATACCATGTATAAATAAACAATATAGGATTAATAGATGTATTGGAGTAAATGAAATAACGCCGTATTATATGCTTGAACTAGCTATTGCGTATAATACATCTCTCTCACTAACAATACCTATTAATTCATAGTTTTCAGAGACAACTAATGCGCAGCCAACACCTTTTTCACTCATAATTCTTGCAGCTTCACCTATATCTGAATCAGGTGTGACCGTTACAACATTTCGAACCATTAACTCTGAAACTGGTACCTTAAGTACTTCTTCAATGCTTCCTGAGACAGTGTATTTAAAAGCTTCATGTTTACCAAAGAACTTGATAATATCCATAGCCGTTAATATGCCGTGAACAACATTGTTTAGAACTACGGGTAATCTACGGAAGCCATATTTTATCATGGTCTCCATAGCTTTTTTTAACGTATCATTCTCAGAAATTGTAATAACAGGTGATGACATAACACTCGAAACTTTAACGCCAATAAAACTCGCCGCCGACAAATAGTCAAGTATGTCCTTCTCAGTTAAAATGCCGTAAACCCTATTATCACGCGTAATAATAGGCAGAACACCAACTCCATGAATAACCATTTTCTCCAGAACCACTGGAAATTTTTCATCAATATATGCTATAATAGGATCACGTGTCATTATTGTTTCTATAGGCTCATTTCGAATAGCTGAATATACGTTTCTACCATGTCTATTAACTACTATATTGTATAAATCACCTCCTCCAAGATAATTTACTAAATCCATGGCTACAACTAAGCCTTCGAGATAGCCCTGGCCCTTAGTAACTAGAAGGCAACGATACCCACGGCTCATTTTTTCAAGAGCCTCAAGAATAGGCGTGGATGAAGCTATTGTTTCAACGGGTCGTTTAGCAAGCAACTCTAATTCCTCTGTCTTTTTATAAACTCTATCAGAGAAATTAGGGGTACCGTTGCTTCTTAACCATCTATGTTTTTCCGGACCCCTAGGATGCCCTCTACGTAGCCCATAGCCTCCATTCATAACTTATCAACTCCATATAAATTATTTATTATATGGAAATTAAATATGTATGTATCAATATTTAGCATTATATAAGTAATTAAGTAATTATACAATCAATTCTGGCATCAATATAGGATGTAGTACATGTAATTATGATAATGTATTCTTATTCATACTTTCTTTTAATGATCTCCAATAGATCTCTTGTAGCATCTACAAGATCCTGATCTGAAATTATTCCAATAATTCTATTACCTTCTCTAACAGGTAGGTGACTTATATTGTATTTAAACATAGTATCGATAACGATCTCAAGGTCTGCATCAGCATCGACTGTTACTAAAGGAGACGTCATAATTTTTTCAACGGGTTCTTTGAAAGGATCCAATTTTTCAAATATAACTGCTCTAATAATATCCCTCTTTGTAACAATACCTATAGGCTCTTTTTCAGGTGATACAACGATAATCGATCCTATACCTTCGTTTAAGATCCTTTTAGCTGCTTCAGCTATCGGATCACTAGTATATACATATCTTACCTCGCCAGCCATCACATCTCTAGCTTTAAACATTTCATGCACCTTTTATCTTGCAGCTATTTCAGGCGCGACATGCCCATAATTAATGCTAACAAATAATATCTGACTACCTCTTATGAGTACCCGTCCGTATTTTGCCTGGGGATTGCCACGGCTATCTATTTCTTCGCAATCAGCTAGTACTACGTTCATAGTATTATCCACTAATTCGAGTACACCAATATACTCGGTACCATCCTTTAACTTCACAAGAACTATTTGATTAATTGCGCTCCTTAGGTATTTTAATGGAGTAGCTATTTTCTGAGCACCTCCAGTTTTTACTGAAGCCAAGATCTACACCTCAAACTTACGATTATGAATAGCTTTTATGTCCTCCACACGTTATAGGTTTTACCTCTTACATGCTATATTTAAGTATTTGTTCCAATACAAAATTATTTCCATATAACTAGGAAACAATCATATCTATTACAGCCAAGAAACCTTAAATCATGATTATTTTCAGTAACAATATTTTCGATATATCTCAATTTATCCTTCCAGCCATGTTTAATAAAGGATAATATTATATATCCATTATGTTTAGTGATCCTTATTATTTCATTAAGAAATTTCTTCCTATAATTTATTGGAACATTATCCCATACAGTAAAGGAATATACGCGGTCGGCTATAGAACTCCTAAGACTAATGAGTTCTCCTAATCCAATAAATCCTATTACTTTAGGATTGTATCGAGACTTACACATAGCAATAGCTAACATGGTGAAACTAGGCTCTATACATATGTACTTGTCAAAACTATAGCCGTTAGAGACTATATACTCGTAGAGTAGGCCAGTTCCACATCCTACATCTACAACTGTTCCATTAGAGACAAAGCCTTTCTCGAATACATAAATATATTTACTATATTGCTCATCCCGATAAAGTTCATCATAGCCCCTAGCTGTGATATTATATAGCTCTACTGTATCAGGATAAGAACTCAAGGATACTCTTACCCTTACCTTCCTCAATACTCTTTTTCTTCATATTCCATAGCTTAACTATATTAATCTCCTTCTTTTTAAGACCTAATCTCTCAAGCGCCTCTTCAGCAGAAGCAGTGAACTTAGGAGCAACCAGTATGCCTCTAGGCTTAACACCATATTTCCTCTTATAAGCTTCAACGTACCTATGAAGTTGACGAACAGCCTCGCGTGTCGCTGTCACTCTTTTTATCTCAACTATGACTGGTGTACCGTCACGATCATATCCGAATAAATCAATACTTCCGATATCAAGTTTCTTTTCTTTTTCTATAAACCTAATATCATCTTCAATGATCTCTGGGTGCTCATATAACATGTCCCTGATTTCAAGCTCATCAAGATACATAACAAATTTTCCAGTATCAACGAGTTTACCATAGCCAACAAAATTTATTGAATCAAGCACTACCTTAACTGTTTCTTGAGACTTTTTCCTAAAAGCAATAATTTCAATGCCATGATTTGTAAGCTGGACTCTAATATAGCTTGTATCGGGCTGCCAATTAACTGGTTTATAGCCTGTAGGCCTATGTACAAGAAAGGCTCCGTCTTGTTTAATAATAATTATCCTTTCACCTTCTTTAAGTTTGGATTCGCCACGTCCCTTATAGTATACCTCGCATTTACCAATGATTATAATTAACATTTGTTTAGCAATGGCTCTCTCTAATTCTTCAACAATTTCCTTGAGATTGCTTGGTTTACTAATTATTTTGAATTCCATGTAATCAGCCATACTACTTAATAGCTAAGTATCATATTTTGCTAGTCAGATATATATTGATTATAGGAATATACTCTTGTCTAGAGATAGTAGTGGAGGACTGATCATATTAAAGCCTAAGATAAAGTTCATCGGATTCGATAGCATGGGCACACGTGGTATGGCTACAGTAGTCTATACTAGTTCTTATAAAATATTTATAGATCCTGGAGTAAGCTATGCTCCAAGAAGATATGGATTGCCTCCCCACGAGATTGAGTTAGAGAGATTCAATAAGCATTTAGAGATGATACATGATGAGATCATTGATTCAGATATAATCATAATATCGCACTATCATAGGGATCATTATTTGTATAGAGCAGGAGAAGAAGACTACTATAGAGGTAAAATAGTCTATTTAAAACATCCTACTCAAAACATTAATCATAGTCAGAGAGTTAGAGCCTATATTCTACTCAATAAGATGGGTATTAAGGATTTAGTAAAAGAATTAAAAATAACAGATGGTTTGGCTTATAATATTGATAAAAACCTTAAGATTGTTTTCTCTGATCCAGTCCCCCATGGAGAAGAAGGAACACCACTAGGATATGTTGTAATGACATTAATAGAAGCAAATGGTCTTAGAATACTTCATGCAAGCGATGTCCAAGGTCCTATTTGTCAAAAAGCATTGGATAATATTATTTCATGGAAACCTAATATATTAATTATCTCAGGTCCTCCAACGTATTTTGAAGGTTATAGGATCAAAAGTGAAGTTATTGACAATGCTATAGAGAACTTATTAAAAATTTTGAAAATAGAGGAGCTAGATACTATTATACTAGATCACCATTTATTACGTGATCTGGATTTTAGAAAAAGACTTAGCAGAGTGTATGTCGAGGCATTAATATATGGTAAAAACGTATTGACCGCTGCCGAGTATATGGGCATGGAAATTAATCAATTAGAAGCTAGGAGGAGGGAATTATGGGGAAACCCCCGTTAATTATAATAGAACATTTGGAATCAGAATTATCTCCGTGGATTCTATTGGAGTACAGACATGCATCGAAACTTGCCGGTAAAGACAATATCATGTATACTAATGTCCCCTTACGATACCATAATATACTGTCCCTATATGGTAGAGTTTCTGAGCACAGTGTTTTAGACATATTCGACCATGGCCGTCTATTAATACTTGATCCAAAAGCCGATAAACCACTTTCCAAAAATGATCTTGAAGGTATTGACGCTGTAGTCATAGGCGGAATACTAGGTGATCATCCTCCTAAAGGAAGAACATACAAGCTTTTATCTAGTTTGGCTAAGGGCTCATTGACGCGAAATATTGGAGAGGGCCAATATAGCATTGATGGAGCAGTTTATGTGGTTCTAGAAGTTTTTAGAAGAGGTTGTCTTGAATGTATTGACTATATTGACGGTGTAGAACTTAGTAAAAGAATAGGTAATGAAGAGATCAAAGTATTTTTACCATTTAGATACCCTATAGTAGATAATAGGCCTTTTCTCGCTCCCGGTTTAAAGGAATACATTCTAGAAGGCTCCTTACCTGATTTCATTATTAAAGAAATAAGTAAAAGATAGCTATCCTAGTAGATCATATAGTATAAGAAGTAATGCAATCCATGTAATATAGAATGTTAATAGACCGCGAAGAATTAAAAGGAAAAGACCTTCTGCATTGAACTTTCTACCTACATAATATATGGATATAGAGTATACAAATGCCGCGAGAACCCAGACTGTCGTAGTTACATCGTATACTATGGTAATTCCTAGTCTATAGACTATATAGGCTATAAAACCGTATATGAGGCCCATTATGAACCTAGTTATAACTATTCTATCTTCAATACTTGCCTTTTTCCAAAAAGATCTTATGTCCAAAATTCCTCCCCGCAATTACTGAAATAATTACTGAAATATATTGTTAATAGTGTATTTTAAGGTTTAAAGAATATATTGATCACTAAGGGGTATAGTATCTATGAAGCGTAAAAATTCGATGACGATATTTGATATTATTGCATGGACTAACGAAAATAGGGAGTTAATAATTGACTCGCGAATCAATAATATCTATTATGCAGGAAATTATTGGGCTTTAAAAATTCTTACAAGGGATGGTAAAAAGTTTCTTAAAATAGAGCCTGGCAGAAGAATTCATTTGAGCTTATATGAGCCATATACAAAGTCTATTGATAAATTTACAGCTTTTTTGCGAAAGCACATACGTGGCGGAATCATTAAGAATCTAGAATATCCTGGCTTTGAAAGAATTGTTTTCATAGACATCGACAAATCCGGTAAAAGGTATAGATTGATTGCAGAAATATTACCCAGAGGATTCATTATTCTGACACTAAATGATACAATATTGTTTGCAAATAAATTTGCAGAATTAAGGGATCGGATTATAAAGCCTAAGTACGTATATAAGGCCCCGCCTGGCGGAGTTAATCCTTTGATTGCAGAAATAGATGAGCTTGAGGAGCTAGTGCATAAGGGAAAGGATCTCGTGAGAGGATTAATTTTTGGATGGAACCTACCTGGTGAAATAGCTGAAGAGATCCTATATAGGGCGGGCTTATATGAGATTAAAACCATTAAGCCGCATGCTATTACTAGAAGTGACTTAAATGCACTAAGGAACGAATTAATTAGATTGTATAAAGAATCTTTACATGGTAAGGGATTCCTAGTTAAGTATGATGATTTATACGTTAGTTTTACACCATATTATCCGAGAATATATAGTGAATTACATGAAATGACTATTATTGAGACTCCTAGATTCAATAATGCAGTTGATACTTTCTTTAGTATGCTTGAAAAAGAGGAAATAAAGAAGTATGAGGAAAAGAATATTGAAGCTGAAATTGCTAAGATCAAAAAAAGTATTGAGGAACAGGAGAGGATTATTAATAGATATCTCGAGTTATCACGTATATATAATGAAGCTGCTACATTAATAGCAACTAATTACGAACTTGTATCAGGGATTTTAAAATGTGTGAATAAAGTTAGAAAAGAATACGGATGGGAGCGTATTAAGGAATATTGTGATAAAGTACTTGATTATAATGCGAACCGTGGAACAGTAACTATTGTATTAAATAATAGGGAAGTAGTCCTTGATATAAGATCGGGTATTGATGGAAATATTATGAACTTCTATAGATTGGCTGGCGAGTATAAAGCTAAAGCTAATAGAGCTCTAAAATCCGTCGAGGAACTTAGAGAAAAGCTAAAGCAGATTTCAGAGAAATCCATTATTATCTCAAGACAGGTAGAGGCTGGAATAAAGCCTAGGCTATGGTATGAACGATTTCATTGGCTAATTACTAGCGAAGGTTTCCTAGTAATTGCCGGTAGAGATGCGAATCAGAATGAAGCTATTGTGAGGAGGTACCTTGATAAAAAGGATTTATTTTTACATGCAGATATTCATGGAGCTCCTGCAACGGTTATAAAAACAAGGGGTAGAGTTCCTGGAGAAAAAAGTATACGCGAGGCATCTGTTATAGCAGCATGTTATTCTAAGGCATGGAAGCTAGGTTTTGGGGAAATTGATGTATATTGGGTCTGGGGCGAACAGGTCTCAAAGAAGCCACCTAGTGGAGAATATCTGGGTAAAGGAGCTTTTATGATCTATGGTAAAAAGAATTACATCAGGCATGTAAAGCTCGAATTAGCTATAGGAATAGAGGAGGTATACGATGAAATTTATGGAAAGTATCAAAGAGTTATTGTTGGTCCAAAAGAACTAATTAAGGAACGATCCCTCGCATATATTTTGATTGTTCCAGGAAAACTTTCTCCTAACAAAGCTGCAGAAAGGATCTTTGACTTGCTAAATAAATTTGCTAAGAAAGAGATCATGATCAGAATTGATGAGATCGCGGAGCGTTTACCAGGTCCTCTAGACATTATTAGTGCTGAAAAAGGTTTTAGACAAGATTAACGTGTCTCTATCCTTTAAATTTATTTATGAATTAAACGATAAAGGTTTAAACTAGTTGTACTAGTTGTTATCATAAGCATAGTAAATAGGGGTGGCAGGAATGACCAATAGAAATATACTTATAGAAACAATAAGGGTTCAGCCTGTTGAGGAAATGATCGTAGAACTCGTCGAGAGAAAAGGTTTAGGACACCCAGACTATATAGCTGATTCAGCAGCTGAAGCTGCAAGCAAGGCTTTATGCCAGTACTATATTAAAGAGTATGGAATGATCCTCCATCATAATCTTGATAAAGTTCTTCTTGTTGGTGGACAGGCTAATCCTGTATTTGGTGGTGGAGAGGTTATTCATCCCATTTATATCCTCGTATCGGGCCGTGCTACTACAGAAGTTATACGTAATGGCCGGATAGAACCTATTCCTGTGGGTACCATAGTCGTTAAAGCTGTTAAGGAATGGATCCGTCATAACTTCAGATTTTTAGATCCAGATTCCCACGTAGTTATTGATTACCGTATTGGAAAAGGATCGGTTGATCTAGTTGAAGTATTTAAGGCTAAGGCAAAGGCTCCATTAGCCAATGATACTAGTATAGGAGTAGGATATGCTCCGCTTTCAACCCTTGAGAAGCTTGTTTACCATACCGAGCGCATGCTTAATTCTAGAGAATTTAAAGAAAAAGTTCCTGCCGTGGGCGAGGACATCAAAGTTATGGGTCTAAGAAAAGATAAAACTATTGAATTGACTATAGCAGCAGCAATGATTTCTAGTCAGTTACGTGATATAGATGAATACGTTAATGTAAAAGAGGAAGTTCGAGAGAGAGTCCTCGATCTGGCTTCTAAAATAGCTTCTGGCTATGATGTTCATGTTTACATTAATACGGCTGATATGGTTGAGAAAGGTGTTGTATACTTAACCGTCACTGGTACCTCGGCTGAACATGGAGATGATGGAGCAACAGGCAGAGGTAATAGAGTTAATGGATTGATAACTCCGATGAGACCTATGAGTCTAGAAGCGACTGCCGGAAAGAATCCCGTAAACCATGTTGGAAAGATCTATAATGTAGCAGCCTCTCTCATTGCAAAGAGAATATATGAACAAGTTAAAGGGGTTAGAGAAGTCTATGTTGAGTTATTGAGCCAGATCGGGCGGCCTATAGATGATCCGCTTGTTGCTAATGTAAAGGTTCTCCCAGAAACAAAAGAACTACCGCAACATGTTATATCCGAGATAGAGGCTATTACAAATGAAGAATTAGAGAATATTACTAAAATAACGAATATGGTTTTGAATGAGGAGGTTATTCTGTATTAGTTAATGAATTTCTTTTTAGAGATTCACTAATATCAATACCTAGTTTCTTTTTACGTTCTCTACGATAATCCTCTATTAATTTTATAATCCTAGCAAACTTTTCCTCCTCGAGGTTTTTCTCTATTTTTTGCCATTTCTGGGCAATTACATTCTCAATATTTTTGTCTACATATACTCTGTCTCCAACAATATAGTGCTCATAATTATTTAGACTGATAATAGGTACCTTACCGTCAAGATATCCATCAATGCTTCTTGATACAATAGCAATTTTATTTTGAAATAGGTAGTCTATTGTCTCAACATTATATGCTGAGATATTCTCGACAAATATAGCTTTAATAGATTTATCGGTAAATGATAAGTTTTTGATAGCCATGGTAGTTAGGCTAGGAACTACCGGAATATATTTCATGTCTTTATCAATTATACTATTTATTATATTTATTAATTCATACTTTTCCTTAACTAAACTTTCTATTTCATTTCTTAACTTCTTTATTTCCTCCTGTAAATTCTTATTCTCATTGACAATGAGTTCAATAAATCTTTTAATCTCCCGATCGGGTTCGTGAGAGTATTTTATTGCTCTTAACTCAGTTTCCAATTCTTCTATTCTGGAAATAAGATCAGTTATTCTATTTCGTAATCTCAGCTTTTCAGCTTCAAGATGTTTTATTCTTTTATGTAGTCTAGAAATAATTTCTTCATCAATTCTTAATTGTTCATATATGTTGATTTTTTCTTGTTTAATTTCCTTGACGTCTTTAGCTGTATAGAATTCTTTTTCAATTAATTTATCAACTTCGCTTTCTAATGCCTCGGCTATTGTTTTACCCCTTATGATCGCGGCCTTGATTCTCTCAGGATCCACTGGAATATCTATTCTATCTAATTCGGATTCAAGTTGTCTAAATTTGTCCTGATACGATAAATACGCCTTATAGGCAGCAGCTAATGCATCCCTTTCATGTGTATCATCGATCTCTATCCAAGGAAAAATATTCTTAATAGAATGAATCAATAAATTCTTCTCATCATTACTTAGATCGTGAGGAGGAGTATAAATATCTACATGAAGCGTGGCAGCTAGCTTCTTTACAGCTTCAGGTGGTGATGCCACATCTGTTGCTATTAGTACTGGATTTCCTATCGAACGTATAATATTTATTATGTCGGATCGATCTAGGTTTTTAGAGCTATGTACAAACAATGGTGTCCCATTTAAATCTATAACAGCTATCCCTGTACATATTCCCGGATCTAATCCTACAATAACAGGTTTAACCAATTTACTACCTACACTCGAACCCGCTACTGCTACTATGCGGGATGTATATATAGGCTTTATCTCAACTCTAATAGTCTTTGTATTAATAGGTTTTATGAGTCCATACAATTTCGTCCTTGGAGCATATACTATAAATATACTTCTTTCAAGTCCTCCTTCAGATTTTTTAAATACAAGATCGTAGTCTAGTTTATTTTTATCTAGAATAGACTTTATTTCTCGAGTCATGCGCAAAATACCGGCTCTAATACTTCTAATATACCTATTATAGCTCATTCCTCCTCTACTTAAACTCCTACCCTTCGAAACTATGATCTTTGTCTTTTCTTCTAGAAACTTTATTCTATATCCATAGCCTTTGGATGCAGCATATGCCGATATATAGGCTGTCTTTAATGGAGATAATTTTCCATGAATACTTAAACCAAGGTTTCTAGCAACAACTTTAATATTGACGGCTTGAGGACCCCAGCCAGTAACCTGTACAAGTTCAATATCGGTTGGTAAGAGACTCATTAATTTTAATAGCTTTTTCTCGTCGGAAGCAAGTTCAAATATATTATCTATAGCTATTATTTGCGGTCTATGCTCCCATACTAGTCTAATGAGCCTAGAAAGAGAAACATCTTCGTATTCATTAACTATTTTTCCATTCTTTAAGAAAACAATAGCGTAGTGTGGTTGTTTAGTTGATAAACTACTTTTACCTGGCAGAATATCAACTCCCATTACAAGTTTATCGTTAGACTGTTTCAAGTTCTCCCTTGACATACTTTAAAGCCCTATTAGTATCAAGTATGACTCTATAATTCTTTTTGAAAAACCTGACTATATATTCTATGTCTCTTCTAAGAAGCTTTTCTGCACTAGGATGTAGTTTTTCAACATATTGTGGCCAATCAATTATATATGGCCTACCTGAATCCATATCAACTAATACATTGTACTCACTGAGATCTCCATGTACTATTCCTACATCAATAAATGCTTTCCTCAAAGTATCGAGTATGATTATAACCGTTTCATAAGGATCTGGCAAATCTGGCTTCTTATATAACTCTACACTATTGATATAACCAATAACTACTGAATGTCTATTATACGCTAAGGGTTTTGGAACGCTTCCACCAACCAAGTATATTTCATGTAAAGCCTTGTATTCCCTCTCAGCTGCAATCTTAGATTGTTTATACCAGTCATATCTTGGATTATCAGCAAACGCTCTAACTCTTCTCGTTGACCTAAAACTAGTCCTACCTATACGTAAGAACTTTATAATAATGTTAATATTGCCGGGAGCTAAGGCTTTAAATAATTCACTTTCCTTACCTATGCCAATCCTATCTCCTAAAGCAACAACTATATCACGATCAACATAGTATTTTAAAGCAAGCATATCAAGGCCTAAATATGTTAGTCTATAACCCTTGTACATCATATATTGTCTTTTTATAAGCTTTAAGCGATGAAGTTTTGAAAGAGACAGCTCAAGCTTAGTTTCAGGAATCCTTGTATACCTCTCAATAACTTCCAAAGGTACATACTTGTAGCTGGCCATACCCTTCTCAATAGCATTTAAGACCTTGAAATCTCTATCTGTTAATTGTCTAAATACGATGCCTATTTTAACCAGATTAAGCACCCATTTCTAAAATAATGCATTTATACTTAAATATTATGCCTATGAAGATTATATATGGAGATTTATAAATCACTTTAAAAACTTTTCTATAAAGATCGCTCTGAAAGTATAGCGAAATCCTTAAAAAGTGTAATGATATCTGCTAAAAGTACTTATGATAGTATTTATATTACTAAAAATTCTTAAAATATAATCGGTGCAGTATATGAGTTCGAAAAACGTTAGAACTAATAAGGAGGGAATATATGAAGAAAATGGTACTTTAATAGTTAGGGGAATTGAGTACATTAGTAGGATAGCTTCTGTGCTAGCTTCAAAAACTAGGCTTGAGATATTAAAGCTTATTAGAAGAAAAAAGGAGCTTGATGTAGGAGAAATAGCAAAATATATTGACCAGAGTAGGGCCAATGCTAGTGCGCAAATTAAGAGATTAGAGGATGTAGGGCTGATCCGAACTTCTTATAAACCGGGCCAGAGAGGAGTTAAGAAAATTTGCTGGACGAATATTAAGGAGATTAGGATTATTCTCGATTAAATATTGTTTTCTACACAATAATACTGGATTATTACTTAGGAATCATATGGTTCATGGTTATACCCGGCTAATACAGGTTTATTTATCTTATAAACCATCTAATGACCACATATTCTTAGAGAAATAACTACGTCATTAAAGCTAAAGGGTGATATTATTAATGAGTATCTTTAGTATCGTATTGATCAGCATTTACATAGGCCTATCATTATTACCTATTATATACAACCATATAATGACTAGAGGTATTACAACTAAAGAGGATGTTGTAAAGAATGTTTTTAATAAGCCAAGTAGAAGTAGTTCTCCAACGTTTCTTGGTAGCAGTAGAAGTTTAATAGTTTTCCTAAATAATTTGAATGATGATCAAATAAACTATATTCTTAACCAATTAAGGAATTTTAGTACCATAAAAGATCAGCTTTATAGGGGGAAACAAGATTAAATTTATACGGTACTACCCCCTAACCTACTCTTATGTAGTTCGAGCGGTCCTCTCCTTAATATATCCTTAACCTTTGATAGATTTTCTTAGGTGAATTAGTTGCTTGACCATTTAAAGAGAGTTTTAGGACATGGGTTTTTAGCCGCTATTGCTGGAATAGAGATTACAAACATTGTTATATTTACAAAACTTGGAGCTGTATATGGAGTATTAGGATTCCTCTTAACAATAATTTTCGTGCTTCCTATAGCATATTTACAGCAAGTAGTCATTATACCTCGTAAGATTTATGGTAGAAGTCTTTTGGATGAACTCTATCTAACTTCTCAGAGGAACTATAAGTTGTACCTATATACAATATATCTTTCTAGCATCCTGACACTTATAATAAATATCATAGGTATATCTATTATTTTCTCAATTATAATAGGTTCTAAATGGATCTATTACGGACTATTGTTCATTGTCTTGATCTGGATACTTGATGGTATGTGGAAAAGCAAAAATATAGACAAGTTTTTCCTGATCTTGTCAATGGTTTTAATGATCTACATCGTATTATTTATTTTTGAGCTTCCAATCCTAGGCAGAATTGATGTAGAAGGACTAGGAGAGAAACTTAGCTATATAGACCTATTAGCCTTATGGGGAGCTGCTGCAGCTCCGTATTCATTAATCATACAGGACCTCGGTAGTGAAGACTATATCAGTATATATGCTGGGGCATTATCCTCAATATTTATAGGTATATCAATAGCTTTTGTCGCATATGCTTCCATGTATCCTATTTCGAGGTTTAACATATTGCATACACTTATACCGTTTTACAGATTCAGTGGATCAATTATTCATATATATGCGTTAGGTGTCTTTGGAAGTGTTGTACTAGCTTCAATATCGATAGTGCTTACATTAAAGATCATTATTAGGAGGCTTAGAGTTAAGACGATATCAGATACTGATCTAGTAGAACATCTGTTATTAGCTCTAATAGTATCAACAATACCCCTAATCATATTCTTCAAAGTAAATGATCTAATGCTTTATACAGAGGCCATAATATATGGATCTATGATGATTGGATTGATCTTTTCGATTACAATCCTATCATTATTCATGTATTATCTGTATAGATCCTTGAATAATAGACACCCTATTCTGATCTTTAATACGGTCTTTTTGGGAATTCTTGCAACAATCTCAATCATTCTGTCAATCAACGCAATTATTGAGGCATTCCATGGATTATAGTTTTTTAAAGAAATCTATGAGTCTATCCAGATGCTCCCTTTTAACATGAGGCATAATAGCTACTCTCAATGCTTCGAGAAGACTAGTTCTATAAATAAATAATCTATTTCTCCAAAACAATGGTAATATTTCCTCAACTTCGTATCCATATAGCTTGAAGGAGACGATACCTAGTTCAGGCTTGATAACGGGCTCAACCTTATCTAATGAACTAAGTTTACCATAAAAATAATCAGCTAGAGAAACTATTCTTTTAGCAAGTTCTTTAAAACCATTAATACCGAGTAATCTCCATATTGCCCAGCAAGCTGCAGCACTTGCACCCGGCCTAGTTCCAAGTAGGCCCTTTTGAAATTTTGCAGGCATGTATGGCATATTAAAATACGCTTGTCTTTCTAAATACTTGTTTCTAAAAAGTATTAGACCCGATGGTATAGGGCATAAGCCATTTTTATGGAAATCAATAGACATAGATGAAATACAGTCATGGAACTCTAGTTTTTCAAGCCTACGTTCGCTCCATATAAATGGTATTAAAAGTCCCCCATAGGCTGCATCAATATGGAGATAGAAATCATATTTACAAGCTAGTTCATTAACTTCCTTTATTGGATCAATTGTTCCAAAATCCGTTGTACCAGCTGTAATAACAACTGCAACGGGTTTATATTTCCTAATATTTTCCTCAAGATCTTGAATAGATGCTTTATAATCGCTTGTAATACCTGTTTTTATAAGCTTTAAGCCTAGAATTTCGCAGCCTTTATCAATCGATCTATGCGCAGTAATAGGTGATAGGACGATTTTATTCTTTTTATTTCCATAAAGTTTACGAGCAATATATAATGCAATTATGTTTGATTCCGTACCACCACTCGTTATAAAGCCGGCTGGCTCCTCGCATTTATATAGAGTGGATAAATCGCTTATCAGATCTTCTTCGAAAAATGCTACTTCTTTAAAAACTATCGGATCTGCTAGATTAGTATGAATAAATAAATTGAATGCATATATTGCTATCCAATGAGGATGCGTCGTCATTGAGCCAAGTATTTCTCCGGTTACATGCTTAGGAGTTTTCGACCAGTATTTAATTAAGTAGTTAATCACATCACTTAGATCCAATGCTAAGACACCATACAAATGCTATACCACTATAAAAAATCGTATAGAGAAATATAATAATGATCCTTTATTTAATGCTACTTGAGGAATTTCTCTTCAAATTCCTTAAGATATTTTACACTAATACTGAGATCTATGAATAACTTTCTTGCTTTCTCGATATCCTTAACAGTTATCGTATCCCTGCCTTCAGAACTAGCTATTATGCGTGCTGGCTCTAATAGCTGGACAGCATATCTTAGGCTTGTCTCACTACCAATTTTTACAAGTTCTTCTAACGCCTCATCAGACAGCACTATCTCTTCCTCGTCAGCACGTATCTTAATGATCTCTCTAATTTCGTCAGGGCTATAAGGTTTAGTAGGTATGATCAATAGTCTATCGAGTAGATCTAGAGGCATTCCGTGAGGAGATTCTATATCTGTTCCCCTAATTCTTGCAATACCCCTATTGGTTGCAAGAATTATTATTGGAGCTAGATCGCTCTCCATTGCACGTGCTAAGAAACTAAAAGCCTCAATATCAAGCATATGGGCATCATCAATAAATAAAACTCCTGGTATAATCTCAGCCCGCTTCTCATCAATCCACTTCTTAACCTGGTTATCAACCTCCTTCCTTACCTCAGGAGGAATCTCCTTCTCAGCAGCAAATCCTAGAAGTACAGATATAGCCGTCCTCTGAGCAGCATAATACATATCAAGATCATGAAGTGTTAGTACATGAACTATTTCCTTCTCCTTCTTAACAGGTCCACTGGGCATTTCTACATAACGAGAAGCCTCTATATCATAGTATTTAGCCTTTTCAATACCCTTAACCCTGCCAACGCGATGTACTCTACCTGTCTCTGCATCAATCCATATATAGTCACCACGTTTAATACCCATTTGCATAAACTGGGCTGTAATCTCTTCACCGACGTTGAGGGTTAATTCGTCGTCCTTAGTAATAAGAGTAATCCTTGCCTCTCTAGGCACCAATACATATGGATTAAATGGATGCTTAATCCTTCTGATCTTGAGCTCGCGGACAACACCTTCATACACAAGTCTCTTCTCTCTAATCCTAACACCAATAGATTTACGTAGTGCCTGCATAAGAACTTCTGTTTTAGAGACCTCACTACTATATACTTCAGATGCACTAAGTGCTACAAAGGGAGTATCCTCACCTAGTTCACGGGCAATAGCAACAGCTAAAGCAGTCTTACCAGTACCGGGTGGACCAACAAATAAAATTCCTCTACCAGCAATCCTTCCTTCACGAATCATCTGTACAACTATTCCAGCAGCCTCCCTAGCCTCAGTTTGTCCAACTAAGCCATCGGCTACCGGCTTAGCCCTACCCTTCTCATCAAGTCCTAATCCACGTATATGGCTATGCGCACCGATCCTCCTAAATACTGATGTACCGGAGACTTCTCGTATTTCAGCCATGGTTCCACCCCTATTAAGGAGATTACCGGATTAGCCTTATATTATTTATAATTGTAGAAGGGTATGACTAGATATGATCAGTCGCCGCTGAAGTCATCATGGACCCCAGCCCCTAAGGCCTCGGAAACTATTCTCTATCATCACATCTATGTAAGGTATATTCTAGAAATCCTTAAAATAATGTTTACAATTTTATGCTATATGAGGGAATATATTTGGTAAACATAGGTAATCTGCTACAGAGAAACATATTAAATGCTTTGAAGAGGCTTATTCGAGAGCTATTATCATATTCAAATAAGGAAAAAGATCAGTTTGTAAGACAGGTCATTGATAGGCTTGAAAAAAATTACTCAATACTCAATAATGTCAAACCACCAATTATCCCTACAAGGAGGTTTATTTATGCTATTGAAGATATATTAGGTAAACTACTAAAAGTAAATAGCGTTGCAAGAGAATACATGGATAAACGAATTTCTCTGGAAGAATTTAGGAAAATAGTTAGTGAATATGAGGAAGCGCTTAGACTATATGCTAGTATCGCTTCTAGTGAAAGAGTAAAAATAACTATCTATATGATTCTTCCACAAATTACATTGTTTGCTACAATTGTCTATCAAATCTTTATCTTAGACTTACCTCTATCATTGAATATATTATCATTATCTTTCACCTTATTAGCAGTAAGTTTATTTGCCCTATTTATAAAACCAATTCTTTCCTATATCATAAATTCTGCAAATATCTTCATAGTTCTTAATGCAGTACTGAGTGGAATAGGTGTGAGTAAGCTTTTATCTCATATAATGCTTATTATATTATACATGCTGTCACTTATTACAAGTTTTACATATATTCATATACTATACATAACAACATCTAAGAAAAGTATTTCAACAGTAGAAAAAACCTTGCTTACTCTATTTGGAGATTTGAGCTTAAAAACTCATAATTCTAAAGCAGGTGAAAAAGGAATGAAAGAAAAAACGGAATACGATAAACTGTATAATGAACTCAAGAGCATCTATAAGAAAATTTATGGCGAATTCGGTGAAGAATATTTTAGGTTTAGATACATGGTTTTATTAATTAATGGTTTACCTCCTAATGAGATTCTGAAAAAATTTTTATCAGAAATAAGAAACATTAGGGATAGGAAGGACTAATAAAATTAGAGGGTGCTATTATGTCTCAGAAAACAAGTTCCAGTAAATCAAAAGAATTGAAGATCGTAACTAGACATGTTATAACAATAGATGATATAAAAAATGATCCTAGGAAAGTAAAGTTATTATATGTAATAGATACTATTGGTGGTATTTCTGAAAAAGCATTACAACACTTAGTATATTACATGAAGGATTTAGGGTACGATATGGGATACGACTTCATAGTACTTGGGACTACCCCATCAAGTAAAATGCTACATAATGATATAGTTGCATTACTATACGTAGGACTTATAGAAACTAATCCGAGGAGGAAATTAGTGACTACAACTCTTGGTAAAGAATTCCTAGAAAAAGTTAAGGAAACAATTGCCGATGATGAAAAGGAAACCATAAAGAAGTTAATAGATGATCTCCGGATAAAGATAGCTCCTATAGACATGGAAGTTGAGTTATCCTATAGATCTGCACGTAGAAGAAGGAGAAGATTTTTCTGAGAATATTCTAGATTTAACTAGAATAGCAATAATTACTACTTAATTTTATATTGACGTATGAACAGGTACTCTTCTAGGCTCAGGCTTTCCAGATACTAGTATTGGATTTAATTTACCTTCGCGTGCAAGTTTTTCAACATAGTCCTTAAAACCGCCTGTATGTCTAATGTCTAGTTCAATTAATTCAAATAATAGTTTCTTAGTAGTTTTCCATACATCTTCAAGCATTTCCTTAGGCATATGGCTTATGATAAATGGTTCTTGTAACCATTGATCAAATGCCGATAGTGTCTTGATCATGTGTTGGAAGGCTGCCCTAGACAATACTATAAGATCTAGTCTATCAGCTTCCTTAACTTTTTCATCAGCTTTTTTGAAACTATTGAGTATTTCCTTCTGCTTCTTTACCCATGCATCTAGATTATGTAGGAATGTATCCGACACTTCTTATAGCACCCCTCTAATATAGTCTATTAATAGTCTAGTTTTACTCTCTAATAAATTAGGTGTACATCTAATCCCTAATGGATAAATTAAATGGTTTTCCGTTCTTAAGTATATCCTCAGGGATCTTGTCATAATATTTTTTGAGAAATTCTAGATCACTTTCTTCACGTCTTCTGTTATCAGGTAACATAACAACAATACCGTTCTTTATAGGATACCAATGAAGGCATTTAGAACAATATAATAATCCTTCAGTAATTTCATGTTTAAGACACTCTTCACATGGATACTCCTTTCCTTCCCTAATATTCTCCTTAAGATAGCCGCAAAAGTTTTTACAATAGGGCTTAGGTATATTAGTAGTGTCAATGTCTTCGACTTCTTTATTAAATACAACAAGGTTTAGCGGATAGTTTTTACAACTCAAACACGCAAGTAAATCTAATGCCCAATACCTCATTTTCTGAGAACCTCTTCAGCTATTCCTTTAATATCTTTTAGTAATTCCTCAGCTTTATCCCTTGTCTTTGCCTCAATCATTATTCTTAGCAAAGGCTCTGTACCACTGGGTCTCACTAGAAACCAGAAGTCATCTGTAATTACTTTTACACCATCAATTGTTATCTGTCTATAATTCTTATACGCTTCCTTTACTCTATCAACAACTTTCAAAGCAATATCCCTAGACATGGGTATCTTTGTCTTAATAGTATAATACTGTGGAAGCTCATTATATAGGTCTGATAGTCTCCTTTTTTCTTCAGCTAATAATTGTAGCAGTAGAGCAAGTGTCATAGCACCATCTCTTACAGGATGATGCAATGGATACATGAACCCACCATTCTCCTCAAAACCACATATCCCCCCATGTTTTGCAAGTTCTCTAGATATACCTATACTACCTACTTTAAGCCAAACAACTTCTACGCCTAAAGGCTTTAATACATCCTCAATTAATGTACTTGAAGAAACCGCTGTAAATACTCTTCTTGGGAGATCCCTATGCTTTAATGCAAGATACTTAGCGAGTATAGCCGCTGTACGATCACCCCATTGCACACGGCCTTTATCATCAACAATTATAGCTCTGTCAGCATCGCCATCGTGAGCAACTGCAAAATCAACGGACAAAGCCTTAACAGTCTTAACAGTATCACTTAATGTCTCAACTGTTGGTTCAGGCGGTCTACCTGAAAATGTTGGATCGAGATCCCCATTTATTGTATAAACCTTTACACCTAATTCACGGGCTACCCATGGACTAGTTATTGAGCCAACACTATTAGCTGGATCTATAAGTACTTTAAAACCCCTACTCCTAATCAATTCCTTATCAACGTGACATAATACTGCCTTTACATACTTCTCATTAACATACGGATACTTCTCTAAAGAATACACAAGGTTTTTCCACGAAACCTTCTTAAATCTCATTGTAAAATAAAGTTCTTCAACAACTTCCTCCTTATCCCTCGGAAGTTCTATACCATCTGCATCAATAACCTTAATACCATTATACTCCGGAGGATTATGACTAGCAGTTATCATAACACCTCCATCAAAACCATCAGCCTTAACAACATATTGTAGAGCCGGAGTAGGCGTTAAACCAGCATCATAAACCTTAACACCACAAGCCATGAGACCCGCTACAACAGCTGATTTAAGCATTTCACCGCCAGCACGTATATCACGGCCAACAAGTATCCTAGATCCCTTGCCAAAGAATGTGCCAATAGCCATTCCAAGCCTTAAAGCAAGCTCTGGAGATAGTTCTTCATTAACTATGCCTCGTACACCATCTGTCCCAAATAACTTACCCATTTAATCACCTCTTTTCTAAAACTCTTCTTCACTGATACCTAGTTCCTCTTCTAAAATCTCCTCATATTCTTCAGTTACTTCCTCAACAATATCCCTAACATCATTTTCGCCCTCGCGGAGATTTAATTCGACCCTATAACCCTTATTCTCTAAAGCTTTTCCAATCTCTATAGCAATATCTCTAAGTTCAGACAAAACATCATCAACTAAAGACGCTATATCTTCTCCAGCCTCTACAAGTTCATCGAGCACGTCTCTAAGATCCTCCTCAGCCTCCAACTCTATAGAAGCCTTCCTCCTACCAACATAAACCTTTAAAGCAATGGGGATTCTGCTATGTAATCCAATTACTATATTTTTATTAACGGTAACTTCAAGATCATGATCCTCCATAATCTCCATAATTTCATTCAAGACACTCATCATTTCTTCACCGATAGAAAAATTAGAATCTAGAGCATAAAAATCTATCATTTAACTAATGCAATGAAAAAACCTAGATAATAAGGAAAATTAGAAAAGTGACGCCAAAACTGAATTATTTCTCATAAATTCTAAATAGAATAGCGAACTATTTGTTTATATAAATGAAACTAATAAGAAAATATAATAAGCTCTTTTAAAAAAATGTGAATGAATATGCTTAGGAAAATTGTATTAACCTTAGTAGTATTCCTAATAATATCCTTACAATTGTCTGTTATTAGCCAACCTGACGGTGTATGGTATAATTGTTGGTAGATGCCTCATGTATTTACCAGGATATGGATTTAGAAATTGGATAGTATTTATTCCAACATTTGAAATTGAATCACGATTACCTATAAGAACATATCTAGAGGATGATATATGATGCATTCATTTAGATGTACTATGATGTGTATGTTACTGCTGTTTATGATGTTATCCTGTGTTACTTCATCACATGAGCATATTTCTATTAGTAGTTTAAAATATGTTAGAATGAAGTATGACTATTATATTAGTTATAAGGGAGATAATTATGTGATAACTGATTTATCTAAATATGTTGAGTTCACATTATATTTCTATGAACTACAGGAAACTATGTCAAGAAATGGTACAAGGTTGAGCGATGATCTTAGGAACGCCATTATATCTAATATTACGAGCATATTTAGTAAGTATAATTGCCTCGATAGCTTGATCGATACTGGTTTTTGGCTGAATATTGTCTATGTATATGTTGATGCTCCATTCAATTTATCGGATGACATGACTAATGATCTTAGAAAGCTTGAAAGAGATTATAATATTCAATTGATAATAGTAGAGTATCCTAGTTCTAGACGAGTAGATCGTGATACATTTAAGCAGGCATTTGATAAAATAGCCTATTATATTACTGCAATAGCTTATGATGAGGAGTTAAGAAGAAGTGATAATTTGCCTGATATAGATGTTGAATCATTGCCTAAAATACTTAAGGAAATAGCAGGTACGGTTACTGGTAAGACATTAACTAGGGGAGGAATGATACCGTTCCCCGCCTACAGTCTTTTTAGGTCTCCGTAGGCCGGTTCATCGCGGTTTCTGCAGAGCCCCTCCCAGCCCGACCCGGGGAGCGGGTATCGGAACCCCGCAGTCACCATTGAATTTGTTAAGCTCCTAAGGCTTATAAATTTATAGACACACAGCATCAGCATACCCCAAGGCACTTAAAGCAAGGAGAAACCTACAAAGACCTTGAAAGACCTAAAACCAGAAACAGCTTCACAACCCTATGCTTTGGAGAAGTATTATCCAGTAATTAATATTATAATTACCTATAATAAGTCCCTTAG